>JAGNWT010000015.1 GCA_017985935.1 Anaerolineales bacterium
TCTCTTCCACGGTTTTCTCGGCGTGATGATCGTGAACACCTTCGTTCCTCATTTGGCTTCCACCATTTTCTTAAGAAGATACTCCCCGGGTCTGGCAAGCGGACTTTTGCTATTAACCCCGATCAATTCCATCATTTTGACTCAATCCATTTTGTCCGGACGCATCACGTTGCCCAACCTTCTTTGGTCTGTGCTCGCGGTCGGCTTGATGCTCATAAGTTTGATTCCTTTGCTATTTAAATTGGGCAGATCGATCTCAAAACAAGTAGAATAAACCAGAACTTCCACATTTTTATTATTAGGAGAAAATCACATGACCGACTCAGGGAAAGAATTTATAAAAGCGGCAAAAAAAGGGGAAATGGAAAAACTCAAGTCCCTTCTCAAGAGCGATAAGTCTTTACTAAACGCCCGCGATACGGATGGGTCCACCGCGCTGCACTGCGCCGCGTGGAAAGGTCTGCTCGAAGTTGTGGAGTATTTGGTAAAAGCCGGCTCAGATGTGCGCGCGCACAACACCAATGACCATTGGGGAACAACTCCGCTCCACGCCGCCGCCCACGCCAATCAAGCCAAGATCGTCCAACTACTTATCGACGCCGGCGCAGATGTGAATGCAAAAGATATGAACGGAAAAACTCCTCTCTTTCACACCACATTCCACAAGGCTACTGCAGCCGCAAAAGTCCTGACCCAGCACGGCGCGAAATAAAACAGGGAGATCCATTGAGCAAATTGGAGATGAAACATGAAGAACGGGACCTGCGTAAAATGCAATTCATCCAATGTGTATCACAAGGAAAATGAATTAAATACGATCACCCTAAACGGCGCAAAAGTTGGCAGCGAGAGTTTCATCTGCACCGATTGCGGTTACAGCGAAACCTACATCACCGACAAGGCAGCGTTGAAGAAGATCGTTCTGCGTGCTGAGAAATTAGGGGATTGGAAGAAAGCGAATTAGACTAGGCCGCCTACCGGACATAGATCGGATTGCTATAGATCCACCCGCGCATTTTGCCCAGATACCGGCGATAAACTTCGATGCGATACACACCCGGCTCGGATGTGATGTGCGTGCAGGAGAGCGCTTTCTGCCAGGTCTTGATGACAAGGCCATCTTTCAGCAGGCGGATCTCCGCTTCGGAGGGGATGCGCGCCTGCAAAGTGACCCCGTTCTTTGCGGGCAGTTCATCGCCCATGATGACCGATCGGTCCAGTCCCTGCCCGGTGAAGGTGAACCCGTTCGTGGGTGCGGGAAGATCATACCCAACGAAGCAGTGACCCTTCTCCAGCGCGGAATAGATCGCTTTCTTGTCGGCAGTCACATCGCCGCTCAGGTCATCATCCAATATCGCGTGAGTGTTCACTCCGCGGAAGTGGAATTCGTAGGGGTAGATCACACGGCTGATGGGTCCCATGCTGAGCTTCAGGGCATGGGCATCTGAGCCGCCGATCGCCACCACCCGCTGACCTTGCGCCAGCAGTTCGTCCCATTTTGCGATGGTGTTGGGAATGGGCTGATGCGCTACAAAAGAAGGAAAGAACGCATAGAAAGCGCCGTGTAATTTGGTTGGGACGAGGGTCTTGAGTTCGCTGAGCGCGTTCCAAAGCTCGATGCCGTTGTAATTCCGCACTGACCAATCTTCCCAGGAGATGTCTGTCTCCTTGAAGGCGGGCGCTTCGGGATCGTCGGGGTGAGCCAGGAAGGCAAGCCCGCCCGCCTCTCTCACTTTATCGATCAGGAATTGCGGGTTTTCGGCGAAGGTGGCCATTTCACGACCGGCGTTAAAGACCAGCAGGTGATTCTTTTGCGGGTCACGCGCCTGATCGTGTACTTCCTCTGCAATGAGCATCAGTACTTTTTTATTCTTTTCCTTATAGTAGCCTTCAAAACCCTGCACCAGCACGTTATGGTCGGTCACAATGACCACATTTACCCCGGCTTTAAGGGCGGCGGCGGCAATATCCTTGTGGAGTCCGCTTCCATCGGAGTACCGGGTATGCATGTGCAAATTAACAACAACTTCCATGATCGATCCTTTATCCTTTTCCCTGCCGTTTGACGATTCGCTTTGTAAACAGGTATAATCTGCGCTCTAATTCCAAGGAGGCACATTGTATGGCTAGTTTTCTGAATATTGCATTGATTATAACCTCAGTGGGTTTGATCGCCGGCGTTATCCTGCAAAGCAAGGGCGCAGGATTGGGCGGTTTGACCGGCGCGGACACGGGCGGCGTTTTCACAGCCCGCCGCGGCATTGAGCGCATCCTGTTTTGGGTAACGATCGTTTTAGCCGTGATCTTTTTCGGTCTCGTTATCGCTGTCATCATCGTCGGCTAGAAGTTACACACCTATGAAGGGCCGCTGGTCCATTGCCCTCTATAAGCGGGCTGGCGGCGGCTTTTCTTTTTTCCCCTACAAACTATGAAAAGATTACGCTGGCAGATTTTGGTTGTAGCGGTCACGGTCGTGATCGTGGCTTTGCTGTTGCTTAGCCAGCAGCCTGTAAGCATTCCCATCCTGCCCGAAGCCGCGCCCGGTGGAATTTATACCGAAGCCCTCGTTGGCTCGATGGGACGGCTCAACCCCATGCTCGACTGGAACAACTCCGCCGACCGCGATGTGAACCGCCTGCTCTTCAGCGGGTTGATTCGATTCGACTCGCACGGCTTGCCCCAGCCCGACCTGGCAGAATCGTGGGGCACTTCGCCCGATGGCACGCTCTACAACTTCACAATCCGTTCGAACGCGGTCTGGCACGACGGGCAGCCTGTTTCGAGCGACGATGTCATCTTCACGATCGAGATGATCAAAAGCAGCGGTTCGCTCTTCCCGCAGGATATCAAAGACCTGTGGTCGCAGATCGAGGTCAAGCAATTCCCTGATGGCAAGACCTTCCAATTCAAATTGCCTGAGCCGTTCGCCCCATTCTTAGATTACGTCACCTTCGGCGTGCTGCCCAAGCACCTGCTTGAGTCCGTTCCCGCCGATCAGTTGGCCAATGCCGAGTTCAACCTGCAGCCTGTCGGTTCGGGACCGTACAAGTTCGACCGCCTGCTGACCAGCGGCGGGCAGATCTCTGGCGTGGTCTTGAATGTCAATGAAGATTACTACCTCCCTGCCCCTTTCATTGAGCAGGTTGTCTTCCGTTACTATCCCAATTCCGCCGCCGCATTCGACGCCTATCAACAAGGCGAGGTGCTCGGCGTGAGTCAGATCACCAACGATGTGCTGCAACAGGCCTTGGCCGAACCGACCCTTTCGGTGTACACCAGCCGTCTGCCGCAGATGGGATTGGTCTTCCTCAACCTCAACAACCCCAGCGTGGCATTCCTGCAAAGCGACAAAGTGCGCCGGGCTTTGATGTTGGGTATTAACCGCAACAACATCGTTTCTCACATTCTGCAGGGACAAGCCATCGTGGCCGATGGACCGATCCTGCCGGGCTCATGGGCTTACTACGATGAGATGGAAAAATTCCCCTACGACCCGGATGCCGCGGCCGCATTGCTCAAAGAGGATGGGTACGTTGTCCCGGCGGGCGGTGGAGAAGTGCGCGCCAAAGACGGTCAGCCCTTAAGCTTCACAATGGCTCACCCCGATGACAGCATCCACACTCAGATCGCTCAAGCCATTCAAGCCGATTGGGCTTTGATCGGCGTAAATATCGACCTGCAGCCAGTGCCCTACGACTCGTTGATCAACGACTTCCTCTCCACACGTAACTATCAAGCCGCACTGGCAGACTTGAACACCGCACGCACCCCAGACCCGGACCCATACCTCTTCTGGCACCAATCTGAAGCCACCGGCGGACAGAACTACTCGCAATGGGACAACCGCACCGCGAGCGAATTCCTCGAGACCGCGCGCACCGCAGCGGACTTTGATTCGCGCGCACGGCTGTACCGCAACTTCCAGGTGGTGTTCGCCAAGGACATGCCCTCCCTGCCTTTGTATTACCCGGTCTATTCCTACGGCGTGGATACGCAGGTGCAGGGTGTGCAAGTAGCGCCGATGTACGACATCAGCGACCGCCTGGCTCTCATCTCTGAATGGTTCCTGGTCACGCGCCGCACATTGGAGCAAACTCCCGTGCCGGCCACCACAGCACCCTAACCAAGAAAATTATTTGAAGGAGTATTCATCGTGTCTGATGCAGCAAAAGCCATTGAATACGCTCACGCGAACCGCGAGCGATTCACAAAGGAACTTTCTGAGTTCATCAAGATCGAGTCCATTTCCACCGACGACGCGCACAAAGCACAGGTGCAAAAGGCCGCAGAATGGGCCGCCGATCATCTGCGCGGCATTGGCATTGAAAATGTCAACATCATGCCGACAGGCGGGCATCCCGTCGTCTATGGCGATTGGATCAAGAAACCCGGCGCACCGACCGTCTTGATCTACGGACATTACGACGTCCAGCCGATCGACCCAATCGAGTTGTGGGAAACCTCCCCCTTCGACGCGGTGGTGAAAGGTGATTATCTTTTTGCGCGCGGCTCTTCAGACATGAAGGGACAGGTGATGGCAACTTTGAACGCCGTCGAGTCGATCATGAAGACCGGCGACTTCCCTGTCAATTTGAAGTTCATGCTCGAAGGCGAGGAAGAGATCGGCTCCATGAACATGGGCAACTTCCTACCGAAGCACAAGGACTTGTTCAAAGCAGATTTTTGTCTCAACCCCGACGCGGGCGCGATCTCACCCGAAGAACCCACC
The DNA here is from genome assembly GCA_017985935.1 of Anaerolineales bacterium. Classification (GTDB taxonomy): domain Bacteria; phylum Chloroflexota; class Anaerolineae; order Anaerolineales; family Villigracilaceae; genus Villigracilis. Next base: position 4,730 of record JAGNWT010000015.1, read on the forward strand.
ATCACCTTCGGCTTGCGCGGACTGGCTTATTTTGAATTGCATGTGTACGGACCGCCGCGCGACCTGCACTCCGGTCTCTTTGGCGGCACGGTCCACAACCCGGCACAAGCCCTCGCGGAGTTGATCGCGGGCATGCATGATGCCAACGGCACAGTGACCCTGCCCGGCTTCTACGACTCCGTGCGCGTTGTCACCGATCAGGAACGTGAAGAGACCGCAAAACTTCCCACCACCCCTGAAAGCTACCTAAAGCAAACGGGCGTCCCCGCTTTATGGGGCGAGAAGGAATACACCCCTGCCCTCCGCACCGGCGCGCGCCCCACGCTTGAGATCAACGGTCTGCTCTCTGGTTGGACAGGCCCCGGCTCAAAAACCGTCCTGCCCGCCAAGGCAATGGCCAAGATCTCCTGCCGTCTCGTGCCCGATCAAGATCCCGACGAAGTGTACAAGCAGTTGGTGAAGCACCTCGAGCTCAATGCGCCCAAGACCATCACCTGGGAAGTGAAGCGCCTGCACGACAGCCCGTGGGCGATCACCGATGTCAACACCGGCGGCGTGCGCGCGCTCGCATCCGCGATGGAAACTGTCTGGGGACGACAGCCCCTCTTCCGCCGTGAAGGCGGCTCGATCGGCGTGGTCGCCATGCTCCAAAATATCTGCGGCGTGGAGTCTGGTCTGTGCGGCGGCGGTCTGCCCGATGACAACGTCCACTCGCCAAACGAACGCATGCACCTGCCCACCTGGCACAAGAACATGGATTCCTTCATCCATTTCTTTTTCAACTTTGCAAAATAATCAGCCTAAGACCCGAAGAGTCTTTATTAAAGGAATTATAGGTACATGGAAGACAGAATAATCACCTACGGCGGACAGGCAGTGATCGAAGGCGTGATGATGCGCGGGCAAAAGGCTTACGCCGTAGCCATGCGCGCGCCTGATGGCAACATCGCCATCCACACCGAAAAGCTTGCCAATGTTTATCGCTCGGGCATCACCAAGATCCCCTTCCTGCGAGGCTCGATCCTTTTATGGGACGCGCTCGGCTTGGGCATGAAAGCCCTCACCCTCTCGGCGAACACTCAAACCGGCGAGGATGAAAAACTGGAAGGACCCGCTCTTTATTTAACGTTGGGCTTGTCACTCACCATCGGCATTGGACTCTTCTTTTTGCTTCCCGCTGGTCTCGGCGGACTCGCCGAGCATTACCTCGGTTGGAGTCCCTGGCTCAATAACCTTGTTGAAGGCGTTCTGCGCCTCGTCTTCCTGATCGGCTATATCTGGGCGATCAGCTTCATGCCCGACGTGAAGCGGCTCTTCATGTATCACGGAGCCGAACACAAGACCATCAATGCCTACGAAGACGGCGCGGAATTAACACCCGAGATCGTGGCGAAATATCCGATCGAGCACGCCCGCTGCGGCACCGCCTTCCTGCTGACTCTTGTACTCCTGTCCATTTTGATCTTCACCGCCCTGGGTCCCATGCCCATGATCTGGCGGTTGGCAACGCGTGTCCTGTTCATTCCCATCCTGGCTGGCATTGCCATCGAATACATCCGCTGGACAGCCAATCACCTGGACAATCCGCTGGTGCAATTGATGATCAAGCCCAATTTGGCTTTACAACACCTGACCACCCGCACCCCCGACCACGCCATGTTGGAAGTGGCGATCGCTTCCTTCCAGAACATGCGCAAAGCGGAACAGGAATTCTCTGCCTAACAAAGCTGCTTAAACGAAACGGCTCGCCATTGAAGTGGCGAGCCGTTTTTTTATTTGGGTTGGGTTATTTCTTAACCAGCAGACCAAGGTGATTGGCCACCGCGCGTTCCTTGCCGGGCACATTCATATCGATCGGTTGATTCAAGATACGAGGCTTGCCATCGACGCCTTTGATGACCATGGTCGAAGAACCACCGCCATCCATGTTGACGCCCATGTAAACGCCATAGGAGATCAGCAATTCAGCCAGTTCAGGGAAGGTAACACCTTCACTGTAATCGGGCTGCCGCCCGTCAATGACCATCAAGATCAACCAGCGCCCATTTCGATTCAAACCGATCGCTGTACGCGGATTGGGAATGGTCGCCGCCAGATTCTTCACCACCTTCCCCTTGTCCACCACCAGCCGGTCACCAGCGATGGCGTTGAAAGGTACAGGCTGCGGCACATTGATCGAGACCTGATTACGCGAGCTGATGTACACCACCGGGTAGACCGTCTTCTTGGGAGAATAGACTTTCCCTCTTGAGGCGGCGTATCCATCCACAACGACCGGGTCACCGCCGCCGGGGCAGAGAACTCCGGGGTTGTAGGATGAATCAAGGTAGCTGTAACCGTTCCCATTGATGGCAAAAGACAAACCAAACTCTTCAAGGAATTTTGAAGTGATGCGCGTGCACAGGAGTCCCTGCGGATGCGTGGAAGGCGTGACGAGGAACTCCAACCCCACGGTCTTCAGATCAACCGCCATGACATGCATTTTGTTCTTGCGCGGGGTGGTCAGATTCTTTTGGAGATAGGTCACTCCGGGCAATAGATTCTGGCGGATCGAAGCGGGGCGAGTATCGCTCAAGAAGACGAGACTCTTCTTTTCGCACCAGCCTGTCAGCCCATCCACCCGGCGGATCTGCACCCAACTGACACTTGTTGTGTCATCGAGAATGGGCAGGGTGTCATCCTGCAAGACCGTTCCGATCAGCTTACCGTTCAGCCCCGGCGTTTCACGTACCGAAAGTGACGGCACGCCCACCCGGTACCATTTCTTATCTTCATCGGTCGGAACAGGCGTCGTGTTGGATGGATTTTCGGGAGGCAATTGATCGGTGGCGATGAGATGCGCCGCCTGACTCCAGCCGATCAGGCTGCCATCTGCCCGGCTGACCTTCAGCCAGGTGCGGTCTGAGTTTGCCTCTACTTCTGTCACAACCTCGCCAAAAAAGAACTGCCCTAATGCCGGGTTGGTTGAATTGGGCGCATCAAGCGCAGGCAGGAAGGTGGAGGTAACCCGGTAACGCTGAGGTTCAGCAGTATCGGTGGTGCTCTTCAAATAAACGGCATAGCTCCAACCCTTCAGGCTGTTATCCGCATTGCGGATGCGAAGCCAGGAACGGTCGGAATTCGCGCCGATCTCTTCCACGATCTCGTTCAAGGCCAGCAAGCCAATGGAGTTGTAAGTGGTGCCGGGTCCCTCGCGGACTTTCAGGGAGGGAGATGCGGTCACCTTGTAAAACTTGCCGGTGGGTGTGCCTTCATCTGGATTCGGGTCCGGGTCTGGATCGGGGTCAGGATTCGGGTTATCGGTCAGTTTGAAGCGCGCCTTGAAGGCCTCCAGTTCGCCGTTGAAATAGTTCAGGTCGATCCCATTGCTCTCCACGCCGTATAACTTTCCATCGCCGGTTTCGGTGTACTGCCAGAACAACCACTCAGGCTTTGCCCAGGGTTTGGGAACGAGCGGCTCGGTGGCGCCGTAGTTGGCGATCCACAACGGATATTGATGGAAGTATTCGAGGTTGGCTGCCTGGGTGGTGGCGTTGGGAGCATTGTCTCGCCAATAATAATAGCCGGTGTAAATGGCGATCTCTTTGCCATTGATAAGGGTCTTCAGGTGCTCGAGGAAGTTGTACCATTGCTTCCATCCTTTATAAGCGCCGTTATAGGTCTCTTCAAAATCGGCGAAGAGAGGCAGCTCGCCGAAGTCACCTTCGAACTGCTGCACCCAAAGTTCCGCCTGTTTTTTGGGGTCCACGCGGCTGTCGTAGAACCAGTAAGAGCCGCGCGGCAATCCCACTTTTTTGGCTTCACGCCAGTTGGCTTTGAAATCTGAGTCCACCCATAGATTTTGTCCGGCGCGGATGATGACATAGCCGGCAGACAATTTCATTTTTGCAAAATCGATGCCTTGCGGGGTTTCGGGGTCGTCCTGGTAAAAACTAACATCGGGTCCGATGACGTTCGCCATATTACTCTCCTTATATGCCAGCGCTTAAAACGCTGAGCTTATCCGTACTGCATGATGTGTTTTGGATTATACCAAACCGAAAAACACGAGCCAAAATTCAGACCGCGTTCTCAAAATGGGTGATGGATGGGACCGCGCCGGGCTTTCCCTCCACGGCGATCACATCGATCTGCCAGTGGTCGATCTCGTTTTCGGCGCAGTAATGCTCGGCGGCATCTGTCATGTGCTGCTGTTTGGTCGGGGTGATGGCTTCTTCGGGAAAAAAATCCCTGCTGGATGTGAGAGTCTTCACCTCAACAAAGACCGCTATCTCACCCTGCTGGGCAATGATATCGATCTCGCCATACGGTGTGCGGACATTTCGCCCAAGGATTTGATACCCGTTTTCAACCAGCCAATCCGCAGCCGCGGATTCACCCCAGGCACCGATCTCTTTTTTGTACCGGGTCATTGAGTGACCTTCTCCAGTAGCTTCCGCAGGCGGACAGACCAACTGCTCTTGCGCGGAGCAGAGTCCGCGACCAATTGCTCGTAATGCTTGAGCATGATGCCCGTGGTCCGCTCGATGGCGTAGGCGGTGGATGCCTTTCGGGCGGCAATGCTCATTTGGGTACGCAGGCCGGGGTCAAGACAGAGGCGTGTCAGCTTGGCTGTGAATGCCGCCACGTCATTGGTCGAAAGCATACCGGTCACCCCATCCACCACCGTATCCCCCACCCCAACTGAGTGCATGCCCATCACGGGCAGACCCGCCCCCATCGCTTCGATCACAGACAGCGGATGGACCTCGGTGACAGACGCGGTGACGAAGGCATCGCACATCGCGAGATAGGATGGAAGTTGATCGTAGGCAACCTTGCCAGTCATGCGGATTCGCGGACCAAGGTCCAGCTCGCCAACAAGGGCGCGGATCTCTTCCTCATAAAGCTGGACTCCGCCTCCGATGAGCATGAGTTGCACGTTGGGGATCGCCTGCGCGATGCCCGCGAAAGACTTGAGCAGAAGGGGGATATTCTTTTCGAGCGCGATGCGACCCGCATAGACCAGGATGATGTCACTGTCCTTGTACCCAAAATCTGCGCGAGAGCGCGGCTTGGCTTCTATAAAGTTCTTTAACTCCACGCCGTTCGGGACGACTTCGATCCGGCTATCCACATTGAGCTGGCGCAAAACTTTTTCCATACCTGCCGACGGTGCCACCACCAGTTGAACCGCATTGCAGAACGAAGGCATATAGGCCTGCAAAATCCCCTGGCTCATTTCTTCAGGCATAATGGGAAGATAGGTCTGCGCGTACAGATCGTAGCGGGTGTGATTGGTGTACACAATGGGGATCTGCAGCAGCCGGCAGTAACGCAGAGCGAGCCTTCCGCTCAGGAATGGATGATGCACATGGACCACATCCATTGTCTGCAGGAATTGCTTCGCCATACGCGAATAACGCGTGGAAAGATAAAACCCCGAATCAGCCAGCGGCACGCCGTGACTGCGGATGACCCGCGGCTCTGTATCCTTGTAATCCACATCGCCAAAGGTGAACACAAAAACTTCGTGCCCGGCCAGCTCAAGATATTTCTTGTTGATCTCCACATAATTGGTGATCCCGCTGGTGTAGGGCTTGTAACTGTCAACCATCATTCCGATTCGCATATCATCATGCTAAAACATTGAAATGCAGATGTCAAGTGGGATAAGTGTGGTGCGCCGCATGGGACAAAAGTACCGCCCGCGCTCGAGGGACTTACACGAACTTTGATTCTTTTAGTGGTAAGATTCGCCCAATGAAACTCAACCTTGCCCTTGCCCAGATCAACACAAAATTGGGGGATGTGGAATCCAATCTTGCCAAGCACATGGACTATATCAAGCAGGCGGTAGCTGAAAAAACAGACCTGCTTGTCTTTCCTGAACTTTCATTGACCGGATACGTCCTGCAGGATCTGGTCGCCTCGGTGGCGCACAAGCCCACAGAGAGTGACCCCGTCTTCAGGCATCTGCTCAAAGCGTCTCACGATCTGGACCTCGTGGTTGGGTTCGTGGACGAAGATTCCCGTCACCGCTTTTACATTGCATCCGCCTACCTTTCCGGCGGCAAACTGGTCCATGTTCACCACAAGGTGTACCTGCCGACCTACGGACTCTTCGACGAGGGTCGCTTCTTCGCCTGGGGTGACTCGATTCGCGCTTTCGATACACGCTTTGGTCGCGCGGGCATGTTGATCTGCGAAGACTTCTGGCACGCCTCACCTCCCTACCTGCTCTGGCTGGACGGCGCAGACATCATGCTCTTCTCCTCTGCCTCCCCCGGTCGCGGATTGAACGACAAAGAGAAGCTTGAATCCGCGCGCTGGGTGGAGCGAGTCACCAAGGCTTATGCCAGCATGTTCACCTCCTTCGTGGCGCACTCCAACCGCGTAGGTTACGAAGATGGACTGCACTTCTGGGGCGGAGCGACAGCCTTCGACCCGAACGGCGAGGAACTCTCGCACGGACCCTACAACGAAGAAGCGATCACATTTACCCAACTGGACCTAAATCAACTTCGCCGCACCCGCTCGAGGCTGCCTCTTCTGCGCGACGAGCGCACGAACCTTGTGCAAAAAGAACTGGATAGGATCCTTTCCCGTGGTTGATCTAAATCTTTCCATCAATACCGACCTCGCCCGCGAGATCCTTACCGGCTTTATTCGATCAGAGATCACCCGGGTTGGAATGTCTCGCGCAATCGTCGGTCTCTCCGGCGGATTAGACTCCGCGCTTTCGTGCGCGCTCGCCGCCAAAGCGCTCGGTGCGGAGAACGTCCTCGCGGTGCGGATGCCTTACAAAGCCTCCAGCAAAGACTCGCTCGATCACGCTCAACTGCTCATTGACCAGCTCGGCGTGCAAAGCAAGACCATTGAGATCACAGACATGGTCGAGCCGCTCTTCAAACGCGACCCCGAGATCTCGAACATGCGCAAAGGCAACATCATGGCGCGTGAACGCATGATCGTCCTCTATGACCAGAGCGAGGTCTTCAAGGGACTTGTGGTTGGCACCAGCAACAAAACAGAGATCCTGCTTGGGTACAGCACCCTGTTCGGTGATTCCGCGAACGCGCTCAACCCCATCGGCGACCTGTACAAGACTCAGGTACGTGAACTCTCGCGCGCCTTGAACATCCCCGCTCCCATCATTGACAAGCCTCCATCAGCAGATCTATGGGAAGGTCAAACCGACGAAAAAGAGTTGGGCTTCACCTACGAAGAAGTGGATAAACTGCTCTACCTGCTCGTGGACCAGCGTTACAGTCCGCAGGAAGCGATCGAAGCGGGATTCGACGAAAAGTTTGTCAAGGCGGTCACTGCGCGCATCCGCCGCAATCAATTCAAACGCATGCAGTCGCCTATTGCCAAGGTCAGCAACCGCACCATTGGCTACGACTTTTTATATCTCCGCGATTGGGGAACATAGTACTTCACACTTGATACCTGGAACCACACACACAAATGCACATCCCACCTTCGCTCAAGCACAAAAAATTCTTTTATCTCTGGCTCGGACAACTGATCTCGATCACAGGAACCCAGATGCAGCTCTGGGCTTTATTTTGGCACATCAAACAGTTGAACGACAACCCCATTGCTCTCGGCGGGATCGGTTTTGCGCGCATCTTTCCGATCATCATCTTCTCTTTGATCGGAGGCGCGCTGGCAGATTCAGTGGATCGGCGCAAGGTGATGTTCGTGACCCAGAGTTTCGCAGCGCTCCTCGCCCTGACCTTGGGACTGCTCACCCAATTTGGGCAGGTCACCATCTGGCACATTTATGTCATCACAGCCATTCAAGCGATCGCTGTCGCTTTCGATGGTCCCTCACGTCAGGCATTGATCCCCAACCTGCTCCCCAAAAAAGACCTGCCTAACGCCTTCAGTATGACCTTCACTTCCTTTCAGGTCGGCTCGGTGCTCGGTCCCGCCCTGAGCGGATTTGTGATCGCCTACGCGGGGCAGTACGCCGTTTATTATTTCAACGCCATTTCCTTCGTTGCGGTTTTGGTCGCCTTGTTCATGATCGGCAACGTGCCGCAGAGCATCGCCGAAAAGAGCGCAGGCATTAGCTGGGAAGCGATCCGCGAAGGGATTCATTTCATTTTTAATAAGCCCATCATTCTTGCATCCATGTTGTTGGATTTCGTCGCGACCTTCTTCGCTTCAGCAAACACCCTGATGCCCATCATCGCGCAGGATGTCTTGAAGGTCGGCGTGGTGGAGTATGGCTACCTCTCCGCGGCGCCCGCGGCGGGAGCTGTCCTTGCCGCGCTGGTGATCTCGCAGATCAAGGAATTACGCAAGCAGGGCATTACCTTCTTGAGCGCCGTGGTGGTGTTTGGGCTGGCAACCATTGTCTTTGGCGCCACAACTTCATTCATCGTGGCGTGGTTCGCCATCGCCGCCACAGGCGCGGCAGACGGGGTCAGCACCATCATCCGCAACACCATCCGCCAGCTGCAAACGCCAGATTACATTCGCGGGCGCATGACCAGCATCAATCAGATCTTCTTTCAAGGCGGACCGCAACTGGGTGAGATCGAGGCTGGCGTAGTGGCGCAATTCTTTGGCGCACCGTTCGCCGTGATCACAGGCGGCATCGGCTGTGTGATCGGGACCTTCCTCATCATCTGGAAATTCCCCCAATTGACCAAATATAACGGCGATGAGCCCATGCTCGCGGGCGCTCCCGCCGATTGAGCAATCGCACAACAAAAAGCCCCGCAGATTTTTGCGGGGCTTTTTGTTACCTGTTTAGAGCGGATATTCCTTCGCCAATGGGCGGGTTTTCGATCAATCGCTTGACCTCTGCCAGCACGGCTTGATGGATGACCTGCGGGTCGGTGGTGCCAAGCTGACCGGCTGTGATGGGCTGACCGATCTGCACCTTCACGTGGACATCTTTTTGTTGAAATGCCAGGTGAGCCAGTAATTGCAGAGCGGCGGCTAGTTTCTCTTTTTCTTCGCGCGATCTCTTGATCGTCAACAACCAATGCCTTGCGGCTTTCTTCAACACCACGCCGCGCACAAAGACAGGCAGGATCGCCGTCTCTGGAGCCATGCGGATGAAAACGCCCGCGCTGTCTGTCCACGCTTTGAGAGAGTCCACCGCCCCATCGTATGCCTCAGGGTCAGGTTCAATGTGCCCCGCCGGAAAGGTAAGCGCCGCTCCGCCTGAACGCAAATGGGTCGTGACCTGTCTTACCAGACTCATACGTGAAGCCGCATCTTCTTTGACATAAAAAAGCTGCTTGCTGATATTGGGCAGGGCATTGAGAAAGGGACGGTCAAGTGCGATGATCTTCAGGTCTGGTCGGTTGAGCGCGCAAAACAATGAGAGCGTGTCGCTCATGCCCGGATGATTGGATAATGCCAGAAACGCTGAATCAGGCACACGGTCCAGACCAAAGACACGCACATCTCTGACGAAGTGATCCTGCGTCAGACGCGAGGCATCCACTAATCCGCGTTCGCCCACCGCCGAGTCATAATCCACCATGATCCTGGCAAAGGTCCGGGCCGGCTTGATAAAGATCTTCTTCAACAGGCGCGAGGCCAGCGGGCGTCCGTGCCAGCCAAAAGAAGTGACAAGGTCATCGAGATTGATCTGGGTAAGAAGTTCAAAGTTGGATGTCATTCGGGCTCAATCGAAAAGTGAAGGGGATAACCATCCACGCCTGCGGCGAAGTGCGCCTTGTTGACTCGCTTCTCGGCTTCAGACTTTGGAAGGGTCTGCACATACGCCACGCCTGTGATGTGCGCTTTGAACATGATGTCGGTGGCGGTATCGATGCCGAGATAAAAAATATTTTCCAGCACCAGCACCACAAAATCCATCGGCGTGACATCATCGTTATGAATGAGCACACGATAGAGCGGCTCCAGTTCCGTCTGGGTCTCTTCGATGATCTCGATCTCGGGAACGATCTGAAGTTTCATTTACTCGTCGCTCTTGTTCCAGGCATTGCCGAGTTGTTGGATCTCGTCTGCGGTCAGGCGGATCTCAGCCGCGTCAAAATTTTCCTTGATATGCTGCGGGTCAAAAGACATGGGGATCGTAATGACTCGCGGCTGCATCACCAGCCAGGCGAGCGCGATCTGATACGGCGTGGCGGAATAGGTTTTGGCGATCTCACCCAACACCTTGTTGACGCGCATGCTTCGGAACTTGACAGGGGAATAAGCGGTGACCAGGATATCGTTCTGCTGGCAGTAGGCAATAACGCCGTTCTCTACATAAGAACGATCTGGTAAACGGTAAGGGATCTGATTGGTAAGGATGGGTGTCTCGCAATATTCCTGCGACTGCTTGAGCAATTTCAGTTTGAAGTTGCTCACACCAAGATGCCTGACCTTGCCATCGCGCACCAGCTTATTCAAGGCGCGGAAGGTCTCTTCGAGTTTCATCCCTGCGCTCGGCCAATGGATGAGATACAGGTCGATGTAATCCATGTTGAGTCGGCGCAGACTGTTCTCGCAGGACTTGAACACTGCGTCATAGTCAAGGTGTTCAGGCGAGACCTTGGTGGTGATGAACAGGTTCTCACGCTTTGTATTTGTCTCACGCACAGCGCGCCCGACCAACTCTTCGGAATGTCCGCCAGCGTAGTATTCGGCGGTATCGAAGTGGGTATAACCCACTTCCAAGGCAGAGCGCAGGGCGGTCATGGATTTCGAGTCCCATGCGGGGTTGGGCGTGGATTCGCCGCCGATCATCCATGTGCCGAACCCGATCTTGGGCAGGGTAATGTTGTGAACAGTTTCGTATTTCATGCGGCAGATTATAGCATCTGAAAATTCATAAAAACAGCCGCCAGTATTCACTGACGGCTGAATACAAAAAGCGATGAAGAACGCTAATACTGATAAAACCCTCTGCCTGTTTTTCTTCCCAAATAGCCCGCGTCCACCATCTTGCGAAGCAGGTATGCAGGGCGATATTTGTCCTCGCCCAGATCTCTTTGCAAAACTTCCATCACGAACAGCACAACATCCAAGCCGATCAAGTCTGCGAGAGTGAGCGGTCCCATCGGGTGATTCATTCCCAGTTTCATGACCGAGTCGATCGCCTCGGGAGTTCCAACTCCCTCCTGCAGGGCAAAGACCGCTTCGTTGATCATTGGGCACAGGATGCGGTTCGAGATAAATCCCGGCGAGTCATTGGCTTCGATAGGTTCTTTGCCCATCACCCTGCAGAGTTCCACGATGGTCTTCGTGGTTTCATCGGAGGTGGCCAACCCGCGGATGATCTCGACCAGTTTCATCAACGGCACAGGATTCATGAAGTGCATTCCGATGACCTTGTCTGGTCGTTTGGTGACTGCCGCGATCTTGGTGATGGAAATGGATGAAGTGTTGCTTGCCAGTATCACCCCTTCGCGCGCATTGGCATCCATATCTTTGAAGATCTTGAATTTCAACTCGGGGTTTTCGGTCGCGGCTTCGATGACCAGATCCGCATCCTTCATCGTGGTCATATCACTCACGAATTGAATATTATCCGCGCCGGCTTTTTGCTCTGCATTGATCGTCCCCTTTTCCAAAAGTTTGGCTGTGGATTTGGCAATGATCGCTTTGGCTTTTTCCAACGCGGCGGGCATCACATCCATGCAAGTGACTTGAAATCCCGAGGTTGCCGCGACCTGCGCGATGCCGTTCCCCATTGTCCCTGCGCCGATGACAAAAATTTTTTTGATGGTCATTACTGTGCCTTCCATATTTTGACATTATTCTGAATCTGTTCAATATGACCGGGAATATGCCTTGAATAAATATCAACCCATTTATCAAAAGTATATTGACCCTCTGCCTCCGGATGCTTGATCCAGTGCGTATTGAAAACATCTTCCCTTACGGTTTTCAACAACTTGTAGGTGGTCTTCCGTGCGATGCGGATGGCGTCAAGCGCGTCATCCAGATCCATATCGTGATAATTCAACTCAACAGCCCATTTATCTTGATCGTAACCCATCAGTGTTCCGCCTGGTTCGACGATCAATTTGCGGGCGCGCAACGCGGAATTGGTTTCACTGTCTGCGATGTGGATGATGATCTCATGCACGCTCCATTCCTTTGGCTCAGGCTTGAACTTCATCGCTTCAAGCGGAACCTCAGCCAGCGCGGCTTTCAACAGGTCATACCCACGCCCGTAAAGTTCGATCTTTAAGTCACGTTCTGATTTATCCATTTGCAGCCTCTTTCAACGTTTAACGTTCTATCTCCACCGCCATTGCCACGGCTTCGCCGCCGCCAAGGCACAGCGAAGCGACGCCGCGTTTCAACCCACGGTCTTTCAGGGCGTAGATCAAAGTGGTCAGCACGCGCGCGCCGCTTGCGCCGAGCGGATGCCCGAGGGCGATCGCGCCGCCGTTGACATTGACCTTCTCCCAGTCCCAGCCTTGATCGGCGAGTGCGTATCCATCCGCGAGGACTTGCGCCGCAAAAGCCTCGTTGACTTCAAACAGGTCAACCTCGCTAAGTTTCCAATTGATCTTCTTCAACAACTTGGGGATCGCGTACGCAGGCGCGGCGAACAAATATTTGGGCTCAAGCGCAGCTTGAGCATATCCGACAATGCGTGCCATCGGCTTGAGATCATTTTTTTCAGCATACGCGCGGGATGAGATCACCACCGCCGCCGCGCCGTCATTCATGGACGAGGCGTTGCCCGGTGTTACTTTTCCATCCGTTTTGAAGGCGGGCTTTAATTTGGCGAGCGATTCCAACGAAGTATCTTTGCGCGGGCCTTCGTCCTTGTCGAAGATCGTCACCTCGCCCTTGCGCCCGGGAATCTGAACAGGAACGATCTCCAGCTTGAAACGTCCCGCCTCTTGAGCCTCAACCGCTTTCAAGTGAGAACGAAGCGCGAACTCATCCATCGCCGCGCGGGTGACCTCGTATTCATCCGCGATAAACTCCGCAGCATTGCCCATACCCCAATTCTCAAAAGGATCCCACAAGCCGTCATTGAGAAGGGCGTCGGTCAGGGATTGATTACCAAACTTGAGTTCGCCTGAGCGACCACTGACGAGGTACGGCACCCGGCTCATCGACTCCATTCCGCCTGCCACGAACAGATCAGCATCACCAGCGCGGACAGCCTGCGCCGACATCATCGCAGCCTTCAACCCCGAGCCGCAGACCTTGTTGATCGCAGTTGCGCTGACCGTGGCAGGAAGCCCCGCAAAAATGGATGCCTGCCGCGCAGGAGCTTGTCCATTCCCCGCTTGCACCACATTGCCCATCAAGACTTCTTCAATGTCGTTCGGGTCGACACCTGCGCGTTCCACCGCAGCCTTGACCGCTGTCGCGCCAAGTTTTGTAGCAGGAATGCCGCTCAGTCCGCCTTGAAATTTTCCGATCGCCGTGCGCACTGCGCTTAAGATGACTGCTTCATTTTCTTTGCTCATGGGACTCCTATTCCTTGAATAACGTCAATATGCTGATACCGCTTTTCGCTTGAACATTGAGGTCGGCGACCCTATCCCCTTTTACATCACCCCAAAAATATAGTTTCCCGTTTTTACAGACTAGCGCTACATTGGAAGCTTCGATCCATTTATAGTAGCCGGTATATACGTTCTTGGTCTGCGGGTTTAGAAACCCCACATATTTTTGCGATGGCTTTCCATAGTTGACGTAGATCTCGCAAGCAAAGTTCATTTTATTGCTCAACACCGGAAAGAAGAAAAATTCCTTGTTGGTGTTGACGTTGGTAATGGGCAGCCGCTTGTTGATATCTACAGCTTGGAACGACCCGCCCATCATATCTCCAACTGGATGTCCCTCGGTATTGTTCTGGCGGATGATATTCCAATCAATATCAACGGGCTCATCATTGTACAACTCAAACTTTCTGCTGCCTTCCGCAGGAACCTGTCCGCGATACGCCCCATTGATGGTTACTTCAATTTTCAAAGCCAGATAATTATCGACTGTGATCGAAGGGTCCTGAGTGCTAATGTAGGTAAGCAATGCAATTCCAGGGATGATGAGGGCAATAAAAACCTTGTTTACCACTTCCCACCAGGGGGTTCCTTGCGGAAAAAGTTTTTCCCACAAGAGAGACAATCTCGATTTTCTCATCGCAAACCTCGTCAGAGCAGAATTTTTCCCATTATAAAGCCATTGCCGCGAAGACCACCCGCTTTGGACGATAAGGTAAAATCGATCTATGAACCAATTGAATTCCCTCTACGATCTGATCGGCGGCGAAGACAAACTCCGCGCCCTTGTTGACCGGTTTTACGATCTCATGGATTCCTCGCCCGAAGCGAAGGACATCCGCGCCTTGCATGCGGCAAGCCTAAAGCAATCGCGTGAAAAGTTGTTCATGTTCCTCTCCGGCTGGTCGGGCGGACCTTCGCTTTACATTGAAAAATACGGGCATCCGCGCCTGCGCCAACGACACATGCCTTTCTCCATTGGGGAACTTGAACGCGACCAGTGGTTATGGTGCATGAACAAGGCGCTGGATGAAAGTGAATTCCTGCCCTCGGTAAAGGATCATCTACGATCTCGTTTTGCTGAAGTGGCAGATTTTATGAGGAATAGAACCTGAAATAAAAAATCTGGGAAGTAAAAACACTTCCCAGATTTTTTATTTAAATGCTTAACTTCTCACTTGGATCCCGCCGGCGCATAGTATCTTAATTTCCACGCGCCATCCCCTTCTTCGGTAATGACCGAGTACGGCGAGGCGATGAATATCCAGGTATGCCCCGGCTTCAATGCGGCGGGACTTCCATCCGCGTTCACAAAGCGGATCGGCTTGCGCGTGCCGGAGTCCTGTTCAAAATCGTCAGACCGGGTGCTCCAAAAAATATCGTACTTTCTGCCGTCACGGAAAAGATAAGCCTTGCCTTCTTCACCTTGATCGAGGTGAATATCCAAACTGGTGGGCATCACCACATCATGCTCGGCTTCGAGGATGATGAAATTCTCAACATGCAGTTGACGGCTGGTCAGTCGGTCCACATCCGCGTGCAGCTGCCCTTCAGTGGCAGGGTCAGAGTTATCCACGAACCGCAGCCATGACCCATACAAGGGATCGTACGTCCAGCCTGATTGATTAAGCCGCGCCACAAATATTTGGATCTGATCGGCAGGCTCACCGCCCTCGGGCGCTTGCTCGGTGAAAAGATTGCTCGCGTAATTAAAGTCACCGCCCGTATGCCGCATATTATCTTCCGCGATGGCTTGCATGCGATCAAGCGGCATCATCGCTCCCCCGCCTGAGTATTCATGTGTAACAAATGAACACTGCGGAATTTTTTCCAGCACGGTTTCATCTGCAAAAGCGTAGATCAAGCAAGATCTCTGAAAGAAACCAGCGATGTAACCGTAGAGCAATCTGCCTGAGCGAATGGGTCCCACCTCGGCGGCGGGCAATTGGGTGGATTCTTCAGGAGTGGGGATCAACTGCTCGGACGGGATCAATCCCGCGTCCAGAAAAAGAAACGCCTCTTTGACATCCGCATCAGACCGCCCTGAGAGCGGGTCGGCGTCACTATCGGCATTTTCATCCCCGAGGTTTGGTGTCGTAAAACTCAGCCATGCCGGCAAAACAAATTCAACCGAATATTTCGCAGACGAGACATTGAATCCGTAATAGCCGTTCGAATCCGTGGTCGTGGACTCGAGCAGCTGCCCCGCTTCATCATACAGGTTGACGCAAATTCCACCAACCCCTTTTTCGTAGGCTTCCTGCCTTCCATTTTTATTCGCATCCAGCCAGACCTGATTGCCAAGCAGGAGTGAGGTCTGCGCAAAAACTCCCTGACGGATCTCGCAATCACCCGTGATGGGAATCTCCGGCTCGGGATATTCTCCATGAAAGACAGAAAGGAAGCGCGTTGCCCCTTCGGTGATGTAAAACTCAAAGACCCAGGGCGCGAAAGAAAGCCCAGCCTGCGGGCGTGCCGTAGCCGGAAAATGCGAGATGGAGATCAACAGCGCAGGGACTTGAAAAAGATCGGGGTCCTCCACAGGCTGTGCGCTGAGCGGGTTGTAGCCGGCAGGGAATTGCTCCCTTTCAGGTCCAAAGGATGACGGCGCAGAAAAAGGTTGAGGTGTGGCAGTTGCCGTGGGAAAGGGCGTTTGGCTTGCAGTGACCGTGGACTCGGGAAGCGGTGTTGAAGTGGAAGTGGAGGTTACGCTTGCGCCGGCAGGGACACAGGCAGAAAGGATCCACAAAGTGACGAAGAGCAGTCTTTGTATTCGGATTTTAGGTTTCATAAAACTTTCAGCTGGCTTTCTATTTCAAGAACCCTTCTCTCACACGCCTGTATGTATCTTCCAATGATTCGGGCAGGACGCGGGTCTCGCCTGTGGTGGACATGAAGTTCGTATCTCCAGCCCAGCGCGGGACAATATGAATGTGGACATGCCCCAGCACGCCTGCGCCCGCCGCCTCACCGATATTGATTCCCATGTTAAAGGATTCGGTGCGGTAGGTCTTTCGCAAAACGGTGGTGCATTGAGAAGTAAGTTCCATCATCTCGGCGCGGGTCTCTGGATCCAGGTTCTCCAGATTGGAAACATGCGCGAAGGGAATGACCATCAAATGTCCGCTGGTGTAGGGAAAGCGGTTGAGGATCACATAGGCATTTTCACCACGGAAGGCGATCAAATTCTCGGCACCATCCGCCTGAGCTTGCGCGTTACAAAACACGCAGCCCGATTCTTTTTTGCTATTCTCGATATATGTCATACGCCAGGGGGACCATAGATGATTCATAGGATGGAATGATTTTAGCAGAAAACTCAACCCCGCATCCTTCCACATTCATCCTTTTTAAGTTATCCTCGCCCCGATGCAGCCGACCTTGTTTTCATCTGTTCACCTCACGGTCTCACAACTGACCTTCTACATCCGCAAGCAATTGGAGAATGACCCCACCCTGCAGGATGCCTGGGTGGAAGGAGAGATCTCAAATCTCTCGCGCCCCGCTTCGGGACATATTTATTTCACCCTCAAAGACAAGGGGGCTTCTTTGCGCTGCATGATGTGGAAGCAGGATGCCGCCCGGCTGCGAGTTAACCTGCAAGACGGCATGGCAGTGGAAGCGCATGGGAAGATCACGGTCTATGAACCGCAGGGCAGTTATCAGCTCGCGGTCAACGTCATTCAACCCAAAGGTGAAGGCGCGCTGTATCAGGAATTTCTGCGGCTGAAATCCATGCTCGAAGCCGAAGGTCTTTTTGACGAAGAACGCAAACGCCCCATCCCTGACCTTCCGCGGCTGATCGGCATTGTCACTTCAGGCACAGGCGCGGCACTGCGCGACATGCTCAACACCCTGCGCCGCCGCCTGCCACTGGCACGCGTCATCCTTGCGCCTTCTCCCGTGCAGGGAGTTGAAGCGCCGCCCGCCTTGGTCAATGCTTTAAATTCCATCAACAAACAAAAGCCCGATGTCATTCTGCTGGCACGCGGCGGAGGCTCCATCGAAGATCTGTGGGCGTTCAATGACGAGCGGGTCGTGCGCGCCGTTGCAGGGTCTCGGTCGCCTGTCATTTGCGGGGTCGGGCACGAGACAGACTTCACCCTTTCAGATTTTGCCGCCGACCTGCGCGCGCCGACTCCCACAGCCGCGGCGGAATTGGCGTCTGCGATCACCATCCTCGACCTGCAGGCACAGCTTGGGTATTACACCTCGCGCATCACAGACTTGACCGTCAACCTGCTCGCTGAACAAAAAGCTTCGGTCTCCGACCTGACATCGCGGCTGAAATATGTCTCACCCGAAAGACAGATTCAGTCCGAAGCGCAAACCCTCGACGAACTGTCTCGCCGCGCATCTTCAGCATTGACTCACCGCCTGGAGCTGCAAGCCCGCCAGGTGGACGGGGTCTCAAAGCGGCTTGGCGCGTTAAACCCTGCGGGCATCCTTGCCCGCGGATATGCTATCATCACCCGAAAAGATGATGGCGTGGTGGTCACCAGGGTTGGGCAGGCGCAGGGCGGCATGACCGTTCGTGTGAGCGATGGCGAGTTTGAAGTGGAAGCAAAAAACAAAAAGTAAAAGTATGGAGTGATTATGGCAAAGACATCAAAAACTTTAAAATCAACTGTGGATGAACTCTCCTACGAAGAAGCCATGAAGGAACTGGAAGGGATCGTCGAAGCGTTGGAAGACGGGCAGAATCCGCTTGAAGAATCGATCAAGCTTTTTGAACGCGGGCAGGCTTTGGTGGCGCATTGCAGCGCTTTACTCGAAGCCGCACAACTCAAAGTGCAGAAGCTCGCCGGTGATGTGATCAGTTCCTTTGAGGAGGAAACTGAATGAACCTGCTTACCCTCTTCCAAAACAAGGTTTTGATCGCGGTCCTGATCGGCTGGTTATTGGCGCAGTTTTTGAAGATCCCCACCGAATATCTACGCTCGCGCCGCTGGCTGTGGGCGATGTTCTTCGCAGCGGGCGGCATGCCCTCTTCACACTCAGCGTTGATGGTGTCCGGGACTTTGGCGGTGGGTTTGTATCACGGGTTTGATAACCCGCTGTTTGCCATCGCGGTCGGCATTACCATGATCGTGGCGCACGACGCCTCGGGCGTGCGGCGTCAGGCGGGCATGCACGCGGAACGCATCAACCTGCTCTTTGAGGAACTGCTCAAGGGTCACCTGTGGGACGAGAACGAATTGAAGGAAGTGATCGGGCATACCCCGCTTGAAGTAGTGGGTGGAATTTTGCTCGGGTTCTTTGTGGCAATCACTCAATGGCTGGTGTGGCCGTAGGCGGAGCGCGGCTTGCAGGAGAAAAACACCCTTTTTCTCCCAAAAAAAGATTCTTGTGGTAAACTCCGTCCGCTCTATAAAATAGTACGTCTTCAAATAACGTGCTTTCCGTTCCCAGCAAGCCAACGGCTTGAATAGGAACAAACCCATGGAAAGGAGGTTTTCCCTATGCGTAAGTATGAATTAGTTTGTGTTGTCCAGCCTGACCTGGACGAAACCGCTTTTAACGGCGTGGTCGAGAAGGTCAAAGGTTGGATCAGTGATTCAGGCGGCACCGTCGACAAGGTCGATATTTGGGGCCGTCGCAAGTTGGCATACATCATTAAGAAGCACCGTGAAGGTCAGTTCGTATTGATGAACGTCACCATGAATCCCAGCGCCACATCGGATCTCGAACGCAATCTGCGTTACCAGGAAACGTTGCTGCGCCATATGCTTTCCGTCGCCGCCTAAATTTAGTTGTTTTTGAATTGCCCGGTAATTTTTATCAAGGAGACTGTCATGAGCCGAGGCCTTAATAAAGTTCAGATCATTGGGCATCTGGGGAAGGATCCCGAGATGCGCTACACCCCCTCTGGAAAACCCGTGACCACCTTCTCAGTGGCCGTCAGCCGCACGTGGAACAGCGCGGACGGTGAACGTCACAGCGAGACCGAATGGTTCAACGTGGTAGCCTGGGGAAACCTTGCAGAGATCTGCAAGCAATATCTCGTAAAGGGACAACAGGTCTATGTCGAAGGACGCCTGCAAACCCGCCGCTGGGATGACAAGGAAGGTCAAAAGCATACCAGTGTGGAGATCGTTGCCAACGAGATGATGATGCTGGGCGACCGACGCGATTCGAACAACAATCATGGTCAGGAAGTAGATACCGTTTCTTCTGATGGCGGTTCCGCCTCGGAAGATGAATTCCCGTTCTAAATAGTTGGAGTAAATCATGAGTGAAGAACGCAGTGAACGAAGTTATTCGGGCGGCGAAGGCGGCGGTGACCGCAAGTTTTTCGCAAAGCCCAAGTTCTGCCAGTTTTGCGCAGACAAGACCCTGGTGATCGACTACAAGAAGATCGATCTCCTGCGCAAGTACATCACCGAAGAAGGCAAGATCCGCCCGCGCCGTCAGACCGGCGCTTGCGCGAAACACCAACGCGTGGTGGCAGCCGCCGTCAAGCAGGCTCGCCATGTCGCGTTCCTGCCTTTCAGCGGCAGAGCGCTGGACGACACCCGCTCCTAGTTGCCAAAAAAACTTTACGGGGCATGGGAATCCTTTCCATGCCCCGAATTTATATTAAAGACCGATTTCCAAAAGGCGTTCATCCTGCCTGTTATTACAAAGGGTGAATGTCCTTTGAAAGAAGGAGTACGAAAATGGATAAAGAAACGGGCAGAAAGCCCGGTTTACATAAGAAGCACGTTGCCCGCCTGGAGCGGGAGCGACAGCAGAGCCGCCTGATCCTCTATGTTTTCATCGGCATCCTGGCCTCTGTGCTGCTCCTGTTGGCATACGGGTATCTCGACATTAAATACTTCCAGCTTCAGCGCCCGGTCGCCAAAGTGGGAGATGTTGAGATCACAGCGGGCGAATTCGAGGCGCGCGTGCGCCTTCAGCGCCAGCAGTTATTGATGCAATACAGCCAGTATTCGCAATACGGACAGATCCTCGGCATGGACGTGACCCAGCAATTGCAGGAGATCCAGACCCGTTTGGACAACAGCGAACTCACCGGGCAATCTGTTTTGGATCAAATGGTCGAAGAAGAATTGATCCGTCAGGAAGCTGCCAAACGCGGGATCGTCATCAGCGAAGAAGAACTGAACGGGATGATGCAGGACGCCTTCGGTTACTACCCGAACGGCACCCCCACCCCGTCTGTCACTCCCACCGCCTTCACCATTCCCGAGGTTCCCGAGGAAGCGTTCACGATCGTGACAAAGACCCCGCTCCCCAGCCCGACCTCGGAATTCACCGCCACCCCCGAAGCCGCCGCAACCGCGGAAGCGCAGGCGACCACTACTGTTGATCCGCTCGCGACCAGCGTGCCGGTCACAGATACACCCGCGCCCACTGCCACCCTTGAGCCGACCGCGACCGCCACTGCGACGATCGAGCCGACCCTCTCTTCCACATCCACCCCGCTGCCGACCGCCACGCCTTACACTCTGGAAGGCTACGAAACACAGGTCGCGGATGCCGCCCAAAGATTGGAAAAGCTCGGGATCGAGCAGGAGAACTACAAGTCTCTGTTCGAGATCCAGTTCCTGCGCAACAAGCTCATTGAAGAAATCACCGCCGACCTTCCCCGCTCAGAAGAACAGATCTGGGCCCGTCACATTCTGGTCGAAGATGAGACCGTTGCCCTCAACCTGATCGAGCAGTTGAATAAGGGTGCCGACTTCGCCGAGCTCGCCAAGGCTCAGTCCACCGACACCGGTTCCGGCGCCAATGGCGGCGACCTCGGCTGGTTCGGCAAGGGAGCCATGGTTCCCGAGTTCGAGACTGCCGCTTTTGCCCTCGAAAAACCCGGTGACTACACAACAACCCCGGTTCAAAGCCAGTTCGGCTTCCACATCATTCAGTTGATCGCGAAGCAGGACCGCCCGCTTTCCTCGACCCAATACGAGAATGCGAAGAACGCCGCCTTTGAAGAGTGGTTGGTCACCGCCCGCGAAGAATACGCGGTTGAGACTTTCGACCTGTGGACTCAGCACCTCCCCACCGAGCCGAACTTCGTGACCATCGCAACCGAATCCGCCAGTGACCAGCTCACAGCGCGCGCCAAGGAAGCCACCGCCACACCGCAGTAGTCCAGCAGGGACGAAAGGCAAGAATCGTCTTTCCCCAATCACCGAACTAAAAAGAAGCCCATCTCTTATCGAGATGGGCTTCTTTCATCTTTCCTACTTCATCCTTTATCTTTGAACTTCTATCCCCTCTTCAGCATATCATCTGTGACCTGATCCAGCCGCAGGCTGATGATCTGGCTCGCAGAGTCGCGACCCATCGTCACACCGTAGATCACATCCGCGGCTTGCACGGTATTGCGGTTGTGCGTGATGATGATGAACTGCGTGTCCTTGCTCAGGTCCACAAGCAGATCGCGGAAGCGTCCAACGTTGGCTTCATCGAGCATCGCATCCACTTCATCCATCACACAGACCGGGGTGGGTGAAACTTTCAACAGCGCGAAGACCAGCGCAATGGCGGTCAGACTGCGCTCGCCGCCCGAGAGCAATGCCAGCCCCTGCTCGCGGCGTCCAGGCAGACGCGCCTCGATCTCAATGCCGGTATCGACCAGATTCTCGGGGTCGGTCAATGCCAGCCGCGCAGACCCGCCGCCGAACAAACGCACAAAGGTCTCGCGGAACTGCTTATCCACCGCATCGAAAGTGCGGACAAATTCCTGCTTGGTGATCTCATCCAACTCCGCAACCACCTGCTTCAGGTCGGCTTGAGCCTTGCGCAGATCTTCCACCTGCGCCTTCATAAAGGTGTAGCGTTCGCTCTCCTGCTCATACTCCGCTTTTGCATCCGGGTTGATCGGACCCATGCGGCGCAGCATGGCGCGGTGATGGGTCAACTGCTCTTCGATCTCGGGCGCAAGTTCGGTCACCACCGGAAGCTGCTCCACCATGCCATCGAGCGGAAGCGGCACCGGACCTGATACATCATCGGCGTATTCGAACATCACCAGACCGAAGTCATCAGTGATCTTCTGATACAAATTATCCAGCGCTTCCTGCTTGCGAGTCTGCTCCAACTGCACCTGTCCAAAAGAACGCTCGGTGTTGGCGAAGACCCGCTGGGCGGTACCTTCGGCTTCCTGTAAACGCTTCTCTTCCTGCTCGGCGGTCTCCAGATCCCTTTCGACCGGGTCGATCAGCACCCGCATCTCTTCGATCTGCACATGCAGTCTTGATTCACCTTCCCGCAGGCGCGCCTTTTCATGATCCAAACCAAGCAGCGATTGCTCGGCTTCCTGCAAACGTGAAGCCAGTTCCACGCGGCGCGCATCCAGCCGCATGATCTCCTTGGCGCGTTCTTCCTTCTTGGCGTTCGCGCCTGCCACGGTCTGCTCTGCCACCGCAACACGCGTGCCCCAGTACGAAGCCTGCTCTTGCAGTTCATCAGGTGAGATCTCCGCCAGTTTGGCGGCGGTTTCTTTTAATTGAGATTGCATATCAGCCGATCGATCCTCAACTTCAGATTGAGATTCGATCAACCGCTGCTGGATCGAAGCAGACTCCTGCGCCTCGGCTTCCAACTGTGTCAACTGGTTTTTCTGCCACTCCAACTGACGCTGCGCCGATTCAGACTCCAGCCCGGCCTGCTGCTCGGTCTCCTGGCATTCGCCCAATCGAACACGCGCCTCGCGCGCATCGGTCTCGAACTGAGCCAGCTCGCGCTGCGCCCCCGCCAATTGATTCGACAATCGTTCGACCAATTCATTTGACTCGGCGATGCGGGTCATCAACTCGCCCAAAGCGAATTCAAATTCCCGTTTGCGGCGCGGTCGGCTCAGAGCGGAGGAAGATGCGGTCTTGCCAGCGATGATCAAGCCGTCGCCGCGGAACACTTCCCCGCGCAGGGTCACCACACGCGCGTGGATCGGCAGGTTCTGGATCAATCTGCGCGCGGCATTTCTGTCACTCGCGATCAAAGTCTGCCCCAGCATCAGCCGCACTGCCCCGCTTAACTCCTCGGGAGATTTGACAAGCTCAGAAGCAACGCCGAGACAATCACCATCGTTGGGGTTGCTCAGCGCAAGATTATTTCGTTCATCGAGCGGGAGCAAAGCCGCGCGTCCCGCGCCATCTGACTCGAGCAGACTCAACGCCTCTTCGAGTTGATTCGAATCCAGTAGGACCGCATCGAGGGTATCGCCCAGGGCGGCGGCAATGGCAGTCTCCAATTCAGCAGGGACATCCAAAGCCGCGCTCAACGCACCGCGCGCGCCACTGAGTTTTGATTCGCGGGCTGCTTCCAAAAGGAAGCGTGCACCTTCAGCGTACCCAGCCAGTGATTGCTCGGATTGCTCGAGCACTTCAAGCTGAGCTTTCAACCGCGAGTGGTCAGACTCTTCCTTCGTGCGCTGTTCAAGCGCCTCGCGCCGCTGACGGTCAAGGCCAGAGACTTCATCCTTCTTGCGGATGACCCTGTCTTCCGCCTCTTGCAAAGTGAGCATCGCCTGCTCACGTGTGCCTCGGGCAGACTCGTACTGAAGTTTGGTCTTTGCCAAAAGGGTTTCGCCGTTCGAGATGGCGGTTTTGGTCTGCTCGATCTTTTGGTTTTGAGATTCGATACGCGACTTCAATTCATCCAGACGGGCATTATTTTCTGCACGCTGCTGACTGAGCGCCTCGATCTGATTACGGATCTGCGCGAGCTGCTCTTCCAACTCCGCGCGGTCAGACTGGCGGGAATGCAGTGAGTTCTGCGCGTTCGCCAATTGAGACTTCGCCTCTTCGTACTCGCTGAGAATGCGCGCGGCATCCTGCTCCGCTTCGCCAAATCGGTCGTTGGCGAGATGCAGTTCATCTGCTGCGTGTTCCTGATCGGAAAGCAGGGAAGCCTGGGTATTGGTCAATGCGCGACGGCGTTCTTCGAGCACCGCCAATTCGCGGCTGATGGCTTCACGCTGGTTATGCAGTTCCGCCGACTGACGATGCCAGCCGCTGAGTTGAGCGCGCAGACCCGAGAGTCTCTCTCGGAAGGCGGCATACTCCGCCTGTGCATTTTCATGCACCTGGCGCGCCTCACGCACGCGGATTTCCTGCCCGCGCACTGCTTCGCGGATATCGGTCAGGTCACGCTGGGCACGATGCCAGTGATAGCCATACCACTCGCGCAGGGTGACCTTCATGTCTGCCTGCACGCGGGCAAAATCAATGGCGCGTTTCGCCTGCCGCTCCAAACTGCGGATGCGCGGTTCGAGTTCCGCCATGATGTCGAGCACGCGCTCGAGATTTCTTTCTGTGTCGTCGAGGCGCTTGAGGGCATCGTCACGGCGGGAGCGGTACAAGCCCACGCCCGCGGCTTCCTCGAACAAGCGGCGACGGTCATCGGCTTTCAATGCCAGCGAGGCGTCCACCAATCCCTGACCGAGGATGGTGTAAGTGCGTTCGCTCAAGCCAGCCTGCGCCAGCAGTTCATTCATCTCACGCAGGCGGACGTGCTGACCGTTGATGAGGTAATCGTTGTGACCGTCGCGATGCGCGGCGCGTGAAAGCGCCACCTCGGAAAAATCCACGGGCAGCCATTGGGCGGTATTGTCAAAGGTGATGGTGGCTTGTGCCATGCCAGCCCGCGCGCGATGCTCGGAGCCGGAGAAGATCATGTCCTCGGTCTTTTTTCCGCGCAGCAGGGTATAGGATTGTTCACCCAGCACCCAGCGCAGCGAGTCGGCGATGTTCGATTTGCCCGAGCCGTTCGGACCCACGATGGCGGTAATTCCGCTCGCGAATTCAAAGACCGTGCGCGAGGCAAAAGTTTTATATCCTTGCAGTTCGAGTGATTTTAGGCGAAGAGGCATTGTCTGTTTTCGATTTCCAATTTTGGATTTGCGATCTTTATAAAATTCCCAGGTTCTTTAGCGCGTCTTGAGCGGCGGACTGTTGAGCCAGGCTCTTGCTCGTGCCTGAACCCCTGCCCATTATTTCGCCCATGATCTCCACGACCACCTCAAAGACCGCCGCGTGATCGGGTCCGCTTTTGCCGACCTGCCGATAAAGAGGCGAGCCTTTTTTCTGTCCTTGTGTCCATTCCTGCAGTTGGCTCTTCGGGTCGTGGATCTCGTTCAGGATGGATTCTCGCGCACCCTCAAAGATGGGGATGACGAACGCATCGACCGCACCGAGATTTGAATCCAGATACAAAGCGCCGACCAGCGCTTCGAAAGCCGACCCAAGCAGATTGTCACGGTCTTGACCGCCCGAGGCTGCCTCTCCCCTGCCGAGCCGCAGAGCGCTTCCCAGATCCAGCCTGCGCGCAAACCTGGCGAGCTGTTCATTGCGGACCAGCGCCGAGCGGATCTTGGTCAGGTCGCCTTCGGGCAGTTCAGGAAAGCGGTTGAAGACCCACGCGCCCGCCACAAAATCCAACACGGCATCGCCGAGGAATTCGAGGCGTTCGTTATCTTCCAATACTTCAGGATTCTCATTGAAGTAGGAACGATGGGTCAGCGCCCGTACCAGCAGGGATAAATTTGAAAAGGACAGACCCAGCCTTCGGCTGAGTTCGGATGCGGTTTCCACATCCCGTGAATTGTGATGAGCCATTGTAGGGAACCTCCCGGAACTCAGGGAGCGCCAAACCCCTCCCCATTCAGAGTCTCGCGTTCCATCAGTTCCAAAATTTTAGCGGGCTGAATTGTAACCTGAATTTTTTTGAGAAGTGGTTTTTTAAGATAAAATCGGGGAGTTATTTCAGGAGGCATTGTGACCGAAGTCAGCAGCGAGACCAGATTTTTGCACGCCATCGAACTGGGGTTGGGCGCATGGCAATGGGGTGACCGGGTGGTTTGGGGATACGGTCAGACACATACCGACAAGGAAATTCGCGAACTATTCAACGCATCTCTGAGCCTGGGCATCCGCTTTATTGATACGGCGGAGATCTACGGCTCTGGATATTCTGAAAGATTATTAGGTCAGTTACTCAAAGAGATCGATCAGCCTGTGCTGGTGGCTACAAAGTTCTTCCCGTGGCCGTGGCGGCTGACAAAGGGATTTGTTCCCCGCGCGCTGAAAAGCAGCCTCGAGCGCATGGGTCTGGAATCGGTGGACCTGTATCAGGTTCACTGGCCTTCGCCGATCATGAGCCCTGAAACCATGATGGAGGGCATGGTGGAATGTGTGAAACGCGGATGGACCCGCACGGTGGGGGTTTCCAACTTTGGTGAGAAGCGCATGCTTCGAGCCTATTCCACGCTTGCCCAGCATGGAATTCCGCTGGCATCCAATCAGGTGCATTACAGCCTGCTCAGCCGTGAAGTGGAAAAGAACGGCACACTCGCACGCTGCAAAGAATTGGGCATCCGCCTGATCGCCTACTCCCCACTTGAAAAAGGTCTGCTTTCAGGGAAATACTCTTTGGAGAATCCTCCGCCCGGCGTGCGAGGATCGCAATATGCCGAAATGCTTAAGAAACTTCCACCGATCCTCAAGTTGATGCAGGAGATCGGGTTGAATCATGGAGACAAGACCATCGGTCAGGTGGCGCTCAATTGGTTGATCTGCAAAGGTGCGCTGCCAATTCCCGGCGCGAAGAACATAAAACAAGCCGAACAGAATGCAGGCGGCGCGGGCTGGCGAATGACAGAAGAGGAAGTATCCAAGCTGGATGAAGCCACAGATAACTTCCGCGAGTACACCAAAAAATAATCCATGAGTGAAAGCGCTCTTCAGAAATTCTTCAAGTCAATATTGGGGAAGTCTCTATCCGCGGATATGGAAGCTGAGTCACGCTTGTGGATGATGCAATGCCCGGAATGTAAATTTGAGCGCTCGGTCTGGGAACTGGGGGGAGTGCGCTGGAAAGCAGCGGGAAATCCGCGCAAGTTCATGCTTTGCCCGAACTGCGGCAAAAAGGTCTGGATGCTGGTTTACAAAAAAGAGCGGTGAGCAGACTGCGGACTCAGGCATGCTCCACATCAAAGACATGGGAATGCATGTTCGCGACCCATTGTTTGCCGTCTTCGGTCAGCCGCAAATATTGAAGAGCATCCTGAATATATGGGTTGACGCTCTTCCAATAAAAAGACGCGTAGCTTTTTCGGAGATCGTTGGGAGATTTGTATCCGAATCTTTCATTTGCACCCAACTCTTGAAATTCATAGAATAAAGCTGGAGCCTTTCGTAAATAATCCGGGTCGCCCAGCTGACCGATAAAATCCGCCGCGCGGACCAAACCGCCCAGCCCTTTTGTATCTTTATACATCTCGCCGGATGGAGAAGGGAAACGGGTCATCTCAATATACGACGCGATCAGATCGGCATCGAGCAGTTTTGTCATATCTTGAAGCAGACCGGTGCCAAAGCGTTCCTTCACAAACAACTTGCTGCGATTGACATGATACGGGGTCAGTGCCACATCAGTCCCTTCGGGCGAAACGTACACCAACTCATCCCCCACTCCTGTGGCGAACATATCCTTCGTATCGTTCCTGCACACCCCTTTGACATATCCAATGTCATGACACAGCACCGCGATCATAAAATGCATCCAATCGCGGGGAGTGATGCCGCCTTCACGCAAATGCTTGCCTTCGATGATCGCCTGCCCAGCGAGAGAGACCATGATGGTATGGTCCACATCATGATAGAGCGCATCGGAGTTGGCAATGTTCTCCAAGGCCAGCCTTCCACACCAGCTAACGATCCGCCCAAAGTCTGAGTTTATGTCGCCGTAGGTCCGATGGTACACGGTGCGCAGCTGCTCAACGAACATATCAATTGTAAGTTCCTGCCAGTTAATCATGATCGCCTGCCTCGGTGTAAAATGGATAAGATTTAGAAAGTTTACCAGAAGAAAAAATGGATTCAGAAAAATCTTTATCAAATTTAGGAGGTAGTTATGGACATCACTTATTTGATTGGCGGACTTGGAATCGTGGGCAGTATTCTGGCTGCCATTTGCACGGCCGTCGTTCCTTTGCTGATTCTGGGCGGGGTTGGATACTATCTTTACGATCGCAATAAGAAAAGCATGGCGTACCGCCAATCAACACAAAATTGGCCGAACACCACAGGCACAGTCCTTGTTTCAACCACTCGATCCAAAACCAGCGGACGGAGCAGAACCACTTATCCTGTGGTGGTCTATCAATACACGGTGGATGGGAAGTCCTTTCAATGCCAGACCATTAAAGCCGGCGAGCAATATCTTAATGTGCGACTCATGGGGCAGGTTCAGGAAACGGTCAACCGCTACCCAATCGGTTCAAACGTGACCGTGTACTACAATCCGTCCAACCCGGCCGAAGCATTCCTGGAAAAATAAAAAAGCCTGATGACTTTAAAGCCGCCGCTTATCCTCATTGTTGGCCCTACCGCAGTCGGAAAGACCGAGCTTGCCATACAACTTGCCGAACGGTTGAATGGTGAGGTCATCTCAGCAGATTCGCGTCTCTTCTATCGCGGCATGGATATTGGCACGGCCAAACCATCACAAGAAGAGATGGCGCGCGTTCCTCATTACCTGATCGATATCGTTGAGCCGGACCAAACCTTGAGTTTGGCGGTCTTTCAGCAAAAAGCAAAAGAGATCATCGCCAATATCCATGCGCGAGACAAGCTCCCTTTTTTGGTAGGCGGCACGGGACAATATGTTCGCGCGGTGACACAAGGCTGGACCCCGCCAGAGGTTGAGGCCGATGACAGACTTCGAACCGAGCTTGAGAAGATGAAGGAAGAGCACGGTCACGAATGGCTACACGCCAAACTAAAAACCCTCGACCCTGAAGCAGCAGACAAGATCGATGCGCGAAATGCGCGGCGGACGGTGCGGGCTTTGGAAGTCATTCTCAGCACAGGCAGAAAGTTCTCTGAGCAGCGCGGTCAAAGCGACTCCCCTTACCACCTCATCACCATTGGGTTGACCCGTCCGAGGGAAGAGTTATATCAACGAGTGGATCAACGCATCGATGCCATGTTTGCGAATGGATTCGTGGACGAGGTGAAAGGTCTGCTCGAGAAGGGCTTCGCCGCTGACCTGCCAAGCATGTCGGCCATTGGATACCGGGAATGCGTCAAAGTGATAAAAGGCGAATTAACGGTGGAACAGGCAAAGGTCGAGATGAGACGCGTAACAAGGGTCTTTGTCCGCAGGCAGGCGAACTGGTTCAAAGAGTCCGACCCGGGCATCCAGTGGTTTCAAATGCGGGATGGAATCAACGCAGAGATCGAAAAATCCATCCGCCGTTTGGTTGACTTTTGATTCTCGATTGTATATACTTCATGCAAACTCTGAAGGAGGAGTAATCTATGAACAACCGTCCGTGGCTGGCTCATTACGACAAGGGTGTACCTCAAACAATCGATTATCCGAAAGCGCCGTTGTTCCACTTTTTGGAAGAAGCTGCGCGCAAGTATCCTGACCGTGCCGTGACAATTTTTAAAGGCGCGGTCATTACTTATAAGGAAATGGAAGCACAGACCAACAGCATGGCAGCCGCGCTGGTTGAGATGGGCGTGAAGAAAGGCGACCGGGTTGGCATTTTCATGCCGAACACGCCGCAATTCGTGATCGCGTACTACGGCATCTTAAAAGCTGGCGCTTCGGTCGTGGCGGTGAATCCCACTTACCCTGTGGACGAGATCATCATGCCCGTGAACGATGCCAACATCGAAGTGATGTTCACCTTGACCCGTTTTTACGATAAGGTCAAAGCCGCAAGAGAGAGATCAAAACTCAAGAAGATCATTGTTTCGAACTTAAAAGAGACCCTGCCTCCGATCACCCGATTACTCTTTACCCTCTTAAAAGAAAAGAAGGATGGCGACAGACTTTCTTCTTTAGCCAGCGGCGATTATTGGATGAAGGATCTACTCGCCAAGCATGCGAATGCTCCGCGCCCCAACGTGGAAGTATCGCCTGATGATACGGCGCTCTTCCAATATTCCGGCGGAACGACCGGCGTGCCCAAGGGCGCGGTCGCGATGCACCGCAATGTGGTCGCCAATACCCTTCAGATCAAGTCATGGATGCCCGCGCTTGAGCCCGGCAAGGAAGTGGTGCTGATGGGCATTCCGCTCTTCCATGTGTACGGCATGGTGGCAGGAATGAACTTTGCAATGGCCAACGGCGCGACCATGGTCATGGTGCCGAACGCCCGCGACCTGAAAGATGTATTGAACAACATCAGCAAATACAAGGCGACCATCTTCCCCGGCGTGCCTCTGTTGTACAACGGCATCAACAATCACCCGGATGTGAAGGCCGGCAAGTATGACCTGTCCTCCATCAAGGCATGCATCTCCGGATCTGCTCCGTTGATGCGCGAAACAAAGGAACAATTTGAGAAGTTGACAGGCGGCAAGGTGTTCGAGGGCTACGGGCTTTCCGAAGCTCCGACCGCCACGCACTGCAATCCGCTGGTCGGCGAAAACAAGACCGGCTCGATCGGCATGCCCCTGCCCGATGTGGATGTGAAGTTGATCAGCCTGGACGATGGCGAAACAGAACTCGCGCAAGGCGAGATCGGCGAGATCGTTCTCCACGGACCGCAGGTGATGAAGGGTTATCACAACATGCCCACCGAAACCGCCAACAGCCTGCGCCAAATGAAAGATGGCAAGACATGGCTCTTCACCGGCGACATCGCCCGCATGGACGAAGACGGCTACTTCTACATTGTCGATCGCAAGAAGGAACTCATCAAGCCGGGCGGGTTCCAGGTTTGGCCGCGCGAAGTGGAAGAAGCCATCATGGATCACCCGAAGGTTTTGGAAGTCGGCGTGGGCGGCATCCCCGACCCGCAACGCGGCGAAACGGTCAAAGCATGGATCGTGGTCAAGCCGGGTGAAACCCTTACCGAAGCGGAGCTCAAGGCGTTCTGCAAAGAGCACCTCGCACCTTATAAGGTTCCCACCCATTATGAATTCCGCACCGAGCTGCCCAAGACCACCGTCGGCAAGATCCTGCGCCGCGAATTGGTAAGACAACACAAAGAAGGAAAGTAACCCTTCCAGTATTAGTTAATAAAAAAATCCCTCTGATCTCTCAGAGGGATTTTTTATTTCGTTATGAAAGCTGCGGAGTTCCGCTCTTGCGTTTCGCAGGCGGCGGGAAGATCGCCTCGAAATCACTGCGATTAATGGACTCGGCTTCGAGCAACTTCTTCGCAACCGCGTCCAATTCCTTGCGGTATTTGGTCAACAATTTCTTGGTGACCTTGTAGGCATCATCCACCAACTTGCGGACTTCAGCATCGATCTTCTGCGCAACAGCTTCAGAGTAGTCACGCTGTTCAGAGATCTCTCTACCGAGGAAGATCAATTCTTCCTTCTTGCCGTAGGTCATCAGACCCAACTCGCTGGACATGCCAAGGCGGGTAACCATTGTGCGCGCCATTTGGGTCACGCGCTCCAAATCGTTGGAAGCGCCGGAAGTGACATCGTCAAAGACGATCTCTTCGGCAACGCGCCCGCCAAGCAGACCGACCAAAGCGGCGATCATCTTCTTGCGCGAGGTCAGGATGCGGTCATCCTCAGGGCGATACCAGGTCAAACCGCCGGCCTGTCCGCGACCGACAATGGTGATCTTCTGAACGGGGTCAGACTCAGGGATGGCATTCATTGCCACGGCGTGACCAGCTTCATGGTAGGCGATGATTCGCTTCTCTTCCTCAGAGATCAACCGAGACTTGCGCTCGGGTCCCATCACCACACGCTCGATCGCTTCTTCCAATTCGGGCTGTCCGATCGATTTCTTATTGCGACGGGCGGCGAGGATCGCGCCTTCATTTACCAGATTTTCAAGGTCCGCGCCGACAAAGCCCGGCGTGCCCTTGGCAATTCCGCTCAAATCAACGGCGGGTTCTAACGGCTTGCCCTTGACATGAACCTTGAGGATCGCCTCGCGTCCCTTCATATCGGGGCGGTCGAGAGTCACACGGCGGTCAAAGCGACCGGGGCGCAGCAAAGCGGGGTCAAGAATATCGGGGCGGTTGGTGGCGGCGATGATAATGACGTTGGTATCGGTATCGAAACCGTCCATCTCCACCAGCATCTGATTCAAGGTCTGCTCGCGTTCATCGTGCGAACCGCCGAGACCAGCTCCGCGCTGACGACCGACCGCATCAATTTCATCCACAAAAATAATACAGGGAGAGTGGCGCTTGGCTTGATCGAAGAGATCGCGCACGCGGCTCGCGCCCACGCCCACGAACATCTCAACAAACTCAGAGCCAGAGATGGAGAAGAACGGCACACCGGCTTCACCAGAGACAGCCTTCGCCAGCAGGGTCTTGCCTGTTCCAGGAGGACCCACCAACAGCACGCCCTTGGGGATGCGCGCGCCCAGTTGAATGAACTTCTGCGGCTCCTTTAGGAACTCCACAACTTCGGCAAGCTCCTGCTTGGATTCTTCCGCGCCAGCCACGTCGGCAAAGGTCACGGTCGGGTGTTCACCGCTGAACATGCGGGCGCGGCTCTTTCCAAAAGACATGGCGGCATTGTTACTGCCCTGCGCCTGCCGGAAGATGAACCAAAGAACGCCGCCCATGAACAACACAGGCAAAAGATACAACGCTCCACTCAGCACACCACCCCACACAGACGGGGCGCGCACTTCAATGGAAACTTTTTCGGGGGCAAGTTGATCCATCGTAACGCCGAGGCTGCTTAATTGCTCCACAAGGGTAGCGCTCGACTCCTTACGAGATTCAACGCCTTCTTCTTCTGTCCCATCTTTATAAACCACAGTAAAGGTATCATCACTCTTGATAATGATCTGAGCGACCTTACCGTCCTGCACATCTTTCGCCACTTGATTAATGGTAAGAGGCGCCGTTACATTGGTGTTCTCACGAAAACCCATGTAGAACATGGCGCCGATGGCAACGATCAGAAGGAAATACACAAAAAACGATTGGGTACGGGAATTCACAGAATCCTCCAAATATGACTTACGGCTGGATTATACCAAGCCAACCCCTTAGACAACGCGTGCAGGGAAAATTTTATATGATTCTCTAATACGTTCGTTCTGACAGACCAAACGCGGTCATTTTTACCTGATACTTGCTTGCAAAAACAATCAGCCTGACCTGCCCTTCGAGAATTGACCTCCCCGATCCGGGCAGTGCAAGGATAAACGTCACTAGGATTGTCGGGTAATTTCCATATAATACATACCATGCTTACAAATCAACCAAACCGCGCCTTCCTGACCCGTTTCGCATGGCTTTCCATCGCCGCCGCAGTGTTGACGATCGCCCTCAAGACCGTCGCCTACCTACTAACCGGCTCCGTTGGCTTGCTTTCAGATGCGCTGGAGTCGATCGTCAATCTGGTAGGGGCGCTGATGGCGCTCGCTATGTTGACAGTCGCCGCCCGCCCCGCAGATGAAGACCACGCCTACGGGCATAGCAAAGCGGAATATTTTTCCAGCGGCGTGGAAGGGACCTTGATCCTCATTGCGGCGGTAAGCATCGCATGGGCGGCAATTCCGCGCCTCATTGCGCCGCAGCCATTGGAGCAGGTCGGCTTGGGCTTGGGGGTCTCAGTCGGCGCGTCGTTGATCAACCTTGCCGTCTCTGTAATTTTATTGCGGGCAAGTAAAAAGCATAATTCTGTCACGCTCGAAGCCAGCGCCCATCACCTGATGACCGATGTGTGGACCTCTGTCGGGGTGTTGGTGGGCGTGGGAGCAGTGGCAGTGACCGGCTGGGAAAGACTCGATCCCATCGTCGCGCTGGTGGTCGCCGCAAATATCGTCTGGTCGGGCTTCCGCATCGTGCGGATGTCTGCCCTCGGATTAATGGATACCGCCCTTTCAAAGGAAGACCAGGCGCTTGTTTTGAGCGCGCTCAAACCGCACACACAAAACGGCGTGGAGCACCACGCGCTTCGGACGAGACAGTCGGGCTCGCGGAAGTTCGTCTCGCTGCATGTGCTGGTGCCCGGCGAATGGACCGTGGACCGCGGGCATCAACTTCTGGAGCAGATCGAAGCAGACATTCGAAAGGCGCTGCCCGGCGTGACCGTGTTCACTCACCTGGAATCCCTGAACGACCCAGCCTCGTGGGAAGATACAAGCCTTGACCGTGCAGAAAATCAAGCGCCGTAGTCTGCAAAACCACCCTCCAAAATCAGGAACGTAAAAAGAATATTCGGGTTATATAAAGACAGCCGTCATTGGCGCGGTATGTTGAGATTTTTAATTTTAATAAATTGGAGAGACAATGCAATTACCAAAATTAATTCAAGGCGGTATGGGGGTGGCAATTTCTGACTGGCGGCTGGCAAAAGCTGTTTCTAAATTGGGTCAATTGGGTGTGGTCTCTGGAACGGGCATCAGCCGTGTGATGGCAAGCCGGTTGATGGACGGCGACTTGAGCGGAAATGTGCGCCGCGCTTTGCAAAGTTTTGCCCTGCCTGAGCCGGTGCAAGCCATCATCGAGCGATACTACACGCCCGGCGGGAAATCTCCCGAAACCCCTTACAAAGTCCCGGTGGCGTACAGCCTCAAGCCGCAAAAGTTCATTGATCAATTGACCGCCATCGCAAATTACGTGGAAGTCTATCTCGCCAAAGAGGGGCATTCCGGCGTGGTGGGAATCAATCTGCTCGAAAAAGTGCAAATGCCGAACCTTGCCTCGCTTTATGGTGCGATGCTGGCCGGCGTGGATGTGGTATTGATGGGCGCGGGCATCCCAACCCAGGTGGCTGGAATTCTCGACAAACTCAGCAACCACGAGCCTGTCTCTTACCGTGTGGATGTTCACGGCGCGGAAAAAGACGACGACCACCGCATCCACTTTGACCCGGAAAATATTTTCCCGGGCATTTCCAAACTGGTCGGCAAACTCAAGCGTCCAAAATTCCTTCCGATCATTTCCTCTGTGGTTTTGGCGCAGGCGTTGATCAAGCGAAGCGAAGGTCCCGTGGACGGCTTCGTGATCGAAGGTCCCACGGCGGGCGGGCACAACGCTCCTCCGCGCGGCACGGTCAACTTGAATGAAAAAGGCGAGCCCATCTACGGTGACAAAGATGTTGTGGACCTTGAGAAAATGAAACAGATCGGTCTGCCATTCTGGCTGGCGGGGGGATACGGCAATCCCAAACAGGTGCAAGCCGCTCTTGATGCAGGCGCGGCAGGTGTGCAAGTAGGCACTGCCTTTTCCCTGTGCGAAGAATCAGGCATGCGGGATGACCTGAAGAAAAGATTGATCGAAAAGATCCGCAAGGAAGAGGCGGAGGTTTTTACCAGCCCACTCGTCTCCCCCACCGGCTTCCCATTCAAGGTCGCCCAATTGGAAGGCACACTCTCAGACCCTGAACTTTACAACGCGCGTCCCAGAATTTGTGACCTCGGCTTCCTCCGTATTCTTTACAAGCGTGAGAATGGGTCGATCGGTTATCGCTGCGCGGCAGAGCCCGTGGATGATTTCGTGAAGAAGGGCGGCGCGGCAGAGGATACGGTCAATCGTTCGTGTCTGTGCAACAACCTAACCTCCACCGCAGGTTTTCCGCAAGTCCGTGAAGGCGGATATGTGGAAGAACCGATCATCACCTCTGGTGACGATCTCGTGGCGGCGGGACAATTCCTCAAAGACGGCAAGACAAGCTACACCGCCGAAGATGTGATCAAATACCTGCTTGGTCCGCTCTTTCAACAAGGCGCGGCAGCAGGCGCGTAATATACAGAGCCAACAAAAAAGTCGTTCCGCATGGAACGACTTTTTTGTTAATCGAGGATCAACTCCACCGGGCAATGATCTGACCCCAGAACCTGATCATGAATGATGACATCCTTCACCCGCGGTGCGAGGTCTTTTGACACAAGGAAATAATCCAGCCGCCAGCCAATACCCCGTTGACGCGCGTTCAAGCGATAAGTCCACCAAGTGTATTGCACCCGCTCGGGATACAAAGCGCGGTACACATCCACAAAGTCGTGGTCTAAAAATTTTTGCACCCACTCACGCTCTTCAGGCATAAAGCCCGATGTCTTTTCATTTTGTTTTGGATTCTTCAAATCGATCGGCATGTGGGAGGTATTGAAATCGCCAGTGATGATGATGTTCTCTCCACGTCGATGGAGGTCATCGCACAATTCGAGCAGGTGGGCGTAGAACGCCAGTTTGTAATCCACCCGCTCCTGTCCGCGCTGACCGTTCGGGAAGTAAATGTTGAACAGGCGGCAGCCTGCCTGAACGGTCTGAATGACCCGTCCTTCCACATCGAAATTATCTTTGTCCATACCGGTCACAATTTCATCGGGCGTTCGTTTAAAAAAGGAAGCTACACCGCTATAGCCAGGTCGCTGTGCCGGGTTCCAAACATAAGGCAGTTTCAATTGAGCAAG
This sequence comes from Anaerolineales bacterium, assembly GCA_017985935.1. Classification (GTDB taxonomy): domain Bacteria; phylum Chloroflexota; class Anaerolineae; order Anaerolineales; family Villigracilaceae; genus Villigracilis. Next base: position 41,485 of record JAGNWT010000015.1, read on the forward strand.
CTGATCTTCGGTCAATTGGTCCGGCCGCGCCTTAACTTCCTGAAGGCACAAGACATCCGGATCCTGTGAAAAAGCCCAATCCAAAGCGCTTTTACCGAGCGCGGCGCGTATCCCATTGACGTTCCATGTAATGATCTTCATCGAAAAATCCCATTAATACTTTTATGGTAAACTTGCGCGAAGCGAAAGGAGGATCATGAATACCACATCTAACAAACACATTGTTTGTATTGAAGACGAACCGGAAATGATCGACCTTATCAGACTAATCCTTGGCCGGCGCGGGTTCGATGTACATGGCGCGCTGGATGGAGCCGAAGGCTTGCGGCTCGTCGCTGAAATTCAGCCAGACCTCGTTCTATTGGACTTGATGATGCCTGGCATGGATGGCTGGGAAGTATACCAACAAATGAAAGCAGACGAATCAATGCGCAGCATCCCTGTGATCGTCGTCACTGCAAAAGCGCAAAGCATCGACAAAGTCCTCGGATTGCACATTGCAAAAGTGGACGACTACATCGCCAAGCCGTTCAGTCCGCAAGAGCTCACTGACAGCGTTGAAAAAGTCATCTCCTTACGATTATCCTGATATTATTTTTTTCAACACAGGGCGGCGGTAAGCCGCCTTATTCTTAAGATGCCCCTTCCCATCATCATCATCAATTTGAACAAGCAGATCGCCAGCCCTGCGCGCGTAGGATATTGCGACTCATTCCTCTGCCGCTTGCGCGGGCTCATGTTCCGCAGCCGCCTCGGACTTAACGAAGGTCTGCTGCTGGTCGAAAAGCGGGACTCACGCCTCGACACATCCATTCACATGCTCTTCGTCCCTTTTGACCTTGCCGTCTTTTGGATTAACTCCGATATGACCGTGGTGGACAAGGTCATCGCAAAATCATGGCGGCCCGCCTACTTCCCAAAGGCAGATGCAAAATATACCCTGGAGATACACCCAGACCGTTGGGGGGATTATGAAATCGGCGACAAGGTTGAATTCAAGAATGCATAGACGCGCACTCCTCATCCTCTTCATTATTTTCTCACTGACCACTACAGCTCACCCCGTACAAGCGCAGGACATTACCGGACCCATTTACATTGTGCAATCTGGAGACAGTCTCTCCTCCATTGCATCGCGCTTCAGCGTGAGCCTGACAGACCTGATGACGGCAAACAGCATCGCAGATGCAAATGCGCTGTTCGTCGGGCAGCAATTGGTGATCCCCGGGTTGGAAGGTGTTACAGGCACACTGAATACCGAAGTCATTAATTTCGGCGATTCGTTCCGCAGCCTTACGCGCCGAACGCAGGTGCCCGAACAGTTATTTAAGAAATTAAATCATGTGGTCAGCCCCAGTGAATTCTATGTCGGCGTGAGCATGATCGTTCCCGCAAGTGACAGCGCGCAGTCATTGAGCAAGCGGACAACACCCGGCGCGGGCGAATCCCTTTTGGAGTTGGCGGTCAGGCAAAACACAGACACCTGGACTCTCGCACATTTCAATGGATTGCAAGGCTCATGGGACGGCATCCCCGGCGATACGCTTTTCCTCGCTGGCGAAAACGGCGACCAGAATACAAGCGGACTTCCTTCGGCATTTGTCTCTGCAGAGATCCGCGGATTGCCCTTGAAACAGGGTGGAACCGGCGTGATCAAAGTGCAGACCCTTCCCAATGTCACACTCAGCGGAATCCTGGTCGATCATCGACTGCAATTCTTCCCAATGGATGATGGTACACAAGTCGCGCTGCAAGGAGTTCATGCCTTGCTTTTGCCGGGCGTATATCCGTTGCGGTTGGATGCCACCCTGCCCGATGGAAGCCGCCAATCTTACGAACAGTCGATCTTGATCTTGTCGGGTAACTATCCGGATGACCCGCTTCTTTACGTTGACCCGGTGACGATCGACCCGGCAGAAACAGAACCTGAACTTCAACAACTGATCCAATTAACCACACCGGCAACAGCCACCAGATATTGGAATACGGAATTCATCTCACCGGCCATAGCATACGCCGAATCTACGTACTTCACCTCAAGATACGGCAACCGCAGAACCTACATCGGTCAAGGAACCGAATTGCAGGTTGCCGGCTTCCACACAGGGTTGGACTTCGGTGGCGGTGACGGGCTCCCCATCACCGCTCCTGCGGGCGGCATGGTGGTCTTTGCCGGTCCACTCACGGTCCGCGGGAATGCAACGATCATCGACCATGGATGGGGCGTGTACAGTGGATTCTGGCATCAGTCACAGATCCAGGTGCAGGTGGGACAGATCGTGCAGCAAAATGATGTGATCGGTTTGGTGGGTGGAACAGGTCGTGTCACCGGAGCGCACCTGCATTGGGAATTGTGGGTTAATGGCATTCAGGTGGATCCACTTGATTGGTTGAGTCAGCCCTATCCGTAGAAAAGACCGATTCACAATCCCGTGTTGCACTTCGTTCTTGAGTATGCTACACTTTCCCAAAGGATAGCCCCATGAATTCTCTGGTCAATTTCTTGAAACAAAGCGACATCTTCTATCAATTCACTCCCACACAATTGGAAATGGTGGCGAATTTATGCCAGGAAATGGTCTTTAATGATAAAGAGATCATTTTTCAAGAGAATAGTGGCAGCAAGGAATTGTACGTCATTGCACAAGGAGAGGTGGATATTCTGATCCACCAAAGCACTTCAGGGGATGCAGATAAGAATGGGACTGCCGTTGCTCGTTTGCGCAGGGGGCAATCGTTCGGTGAGGTGGCATTAGTGGATGAAGGTCTACGTTCGGCATCCGCCCGCGCTGCCCAAAAAGACACCCATTTAATTGTCATACAACGTGATAAGTTGATCATGTTATGCGAAACCTACCCTCAGTTGGGGTACCGCCTCATGTATAATCTGGCGGCAGATCTTGCCATGAAGATCCGAAACACCGACCTACGTATCCGTGAACAATTATTGTACAAGCCGCCTGAGAAAAGCTGAAAAAATCAGCACTTGACCAGAGAGAAAAACAGCCGTATCATTCGCGCTTAGTAAAAAATGGGCTGTATTGTATAGGTTTAGAGTTGAGCCGCGAGAATCCATATGAAAGGGTTTTTCGGGCTTTCTTTGTATATCGAAATATTCCCAACCCAAAGGAGGTGAGGCAGACACCCCAAGCATTGTCCGCTGTTTGTTGTCACCCGCATCGTGCGGGATTCGTTTTCACCTAAAATATTTTTGGAGGAGTAAGAAAAATGTCTAAGCGTTTGTTCGCTTTACTTTCGGTATTGGTTGTCGCCAGCCTCGCCCTCGCCGCCTGCGGTGGCACCAGTGGTGGCGGTGAAACCCTCAAGATCGTCTCCAGCCTTCCCATGACTGGCGCGTCTCTCACCCAGACCCAGACCATTGTGAACGCCATGCAGCTGCGCCTCGAACAGGCCGGTGGCAAGGCCTGCGGTGGCAAATACACCGTGACCTACGAAGCCTGGGATGATGCCTCTGCCGCTCTCGGCAAGTGGGATCCCGCTGTTGAAACTGAAAACGCCAACAAGGCTGCTGCTGATCCCTCGATCGTGGCTTACCTCGGCACCTTCAACTCTGGCGCTGCCAAGCTCTCCATTCCGATTTTGAATGCTGCTGGCCCCTTGGTCATGATCTCCCCCGCCAACACCTATCCTGGTCTGACCCACGCCGCCACCGGTTTGACCGAAGCCAATGAGCCCGATGTCTACTATCCCTCCGGCACCCGCAACTACGCTCGTGTCGCTGCGACTGACGACTTCCAGGGACCTGTGGCTGTGAACTTCATGATCTCCCAGGGCGTCAAGACCCTTTACATCCTCGATGACCAGGAAGTTTATGGTAAGGGTGTTGCTGACTCCGTCAACCAGGCCGCTCAGAAGGCTGGCATTACCGTTATCGCTCAGGAAGGTTACGATCCCAAGGCTGCTGACTACAAAGCTTTGATGACCAAGATCTCCACCAGCAACGACGGCGCTGCCCCCGATGCGATCTATCTTGGCGCGATCGTTGACAACAACGCCGCCCAGATCCTCAAGGACAAGGTCGCCATCATGGGCGACAACGAAACCGTCAAGTTCGTTGGTCCCGATGGTATCTTCACCGCTGCTCTGATCGAAGGCGCTGGCGCTGATGTCGCTGAAGGCGTTTTCGCCACCACCCCCGGTCTTGCTCTTAAGGACCTTGGTGATGCCGGTAAGAAATTCTATACCGACTACGCTGCCAAGTTCGGTGAGACCAAGGAACCGTACGCGATCATGGGCTACGATGCCATGGGCGCTGCTTTGAAGGCGATCGAAGATGTTTGCGCCGCTGGTGGCAACCCCACTGACCGCGCTGCCATCACCGCTGCTGTCTTCGCGATCAAGGACTACGAAGGCGCTTTGGGCACCTGGTCCTTCGATGCGAATGGCGATATCACCCTGCCGTACTTCGTGGTCGGTCAGGTCACTGATGGCGCTTACGCTGACTTCGGTACCTACACACCCTAATCTTCTAAGTTAGTCCCCAAAGAGAGGGGGGCAGAGAATGATCTGCCCTCCTCTCCCTTTATTCCCGCAAAGTTACCGCACACTCTTGAACCTTGCGAAGCCCTGGAGAGTAATCGAAATGAAATCCAAACTGCAAAAATTTGCACGGCCTGCCATTGCCATCATCACCATCTATCTTTTTCTTTTGCTGGGACCGATCGCCGCGCTTGATATTCCCCTGATCGCCGAAGCGATTGCCAAGAATCCCAGCCAACTTATTCAATTCCTGATCATCGGGCTTGCAAATGGAGCGATCATCGCGATCATCGCGCTCGGTTACACAATGGTGTACGGCATCATTGAATTGATCAACTTCGCTCATGGCGATGTGTACATGATCGGTGTTTTCACCGCGCTCACAACACTCTCCCTGATGGGAACCCTCAAGTCACAGGATCCGGCTGCGATCGGGATCGGAATTTTTGTCGCGCTGATCGTTGCGATTGCGGTTTCAGCAACCTTGAATGCGACCATCGAACGTCTGGCTTACAAACGTCTGCGTAACGCCCCCCGCCTCGCCCCCCTTATCTCTGCCATTGGTATGTCCTTCATCGTGGAAAACATTGGTTTGATCTGGGCGGGACAATCCTGGTTGGTACCATCATTTGGTTCCACCGGCGGCGGCGCTCAAAAAGAATTTCCTGATCTGCTCAGCCGAATGTTCACAAACATGGGCATGGATCCCAACCTGCTGGCAAATACAGGGCTGGGGCTGCGCTTCACCATCAAAGATCTGCTCGTCATTATTCTTGCAACTTCCTTGATGGTCGGCTTGCGTCTCTTTGTGCAGCACACCCGCTTAGGAAAAGCCATGCGCGCCACGGCACAAAATCGCGATGCGGCGAAAATGCTTGGCATCGATATTGACTGGGTCATCACGGCCACCTTCCTGATCGGCGGCGGTCTTGCCGGCGCAGCGGGACTCATGTCTGGGTTGTATAACAATACCGCCTGGTGGTTCATGGGCTTCCGCGCAGGCTTGCAATCCTTCACAGCCGCTGTGCTCGGCGGCATCGGCAACATCACCGGCGCCATGCTCGGCGGTTTCATGATCGGGTTATTGGCAGCCTTTAGTGACGGTTACCTCAATGCGCGCTGGACCAACGCCTGGGTATTTGCCACGCTCGTTCTTATTCTATTATTCCGCCCGACTGGCTTGCTCGGTGAGCAAACCGGACAAAAGGCGTAAGGAGGACACCGCCATGAAACATATTCGAACCGGTGTCACATTCGGCGTACTCAGCGGACTTTTCACCTTCCTTTTCGGCGGATGGTCAGTTGCTGTGATGGGCATGTTTGCAGGCGCAGGGTTGGGGCTGGCGCTGGAAAGCAAACTTGAGCACGACAAACCCATGAACATTGCCAAGCAGGCTTTTCCGGTCGCTCTTACCGCGAGCCTGATCCTGCTTGCATTAAGCCTCTTCCAAAACTTCGTCATGCAGCCAGCCACGGGCAAGTTCCCAACAGGCGGCAATGTTTTCATCCCTGCCAATATCATCGGCGTGCTCTTGATGATCGGTCTGTCCATGCTAACCGTTTCATTCCGCGGACTCGATGCAAAAAATGAACAACGCGCAAAAATGATCCTGCTCGCGGCGTTGGTGATTGTCTTCCCCTTCGTAGACAGCTTCACAGGACTGCGCTGGTCATCGAACTTCATCTTCGCGCTGATCTTCGTGATCCTCGGTCTGGGCTTGAATATTGTGGTTGGTTACGCGGGTCTGCTTGACCTCGGATATGCAGCGTTCTTCGCGATCGGCGCATACACCACAGGCATCCTTTCATCTCCTCACCACGATATCACCTTGAACTTCTGGCTGGTGATCTGGATCGCAGCAGCAATGGCGGCGGTCTGGGGCATTATGCTTGGCGCGCCCACCCTCCCCCTGCGAGGCGACTACCTCGCTATCGTGACCCTCGGCTTCGGTGAGATCGTGCCAGTCTTGTTCAAGAACCTGATTGACATCACGATCAATGAACCATTAACATGCTGGATCATACCCGGCATTCAAAAATTGTTTGGCGCAGCAAATACAGTCGCCTGTATCAATTTTGTCAGTCATTTCGACCTGACCGCCGGCGAAAAAGGCATCAACCCGATCGGTCGCCCGAATCTTTTTGGCTATGAGTTCCGATCGAACAATACCACCCCGTGGTACTTCCTGATCATTTTGATCATCATCATGTCGGTCTTCTTCATCCGCCGCCTGCGCGACAGCCGCCTCGGCCGCGCGTGGATGGCGATCCGTGAAGATGAACTGGCTGCTGCTCAGATGGGCATCAACCCCGTCCGCACAAAGTTGATGGCTTTCGCCATGGGTGCGACCTTCTCGGGCTTTGCAGGAGCGTTCTATGCCGCCTACATCGCCGGTATCTTCCCGAGCGTATTCGACTTCAGCGCATCGATCATGATCCTGTGCGTGGTCATCCTCGGCGGTATCGGCAACATCAACGGCGTGATCGTGGGCGGTCTGGTCATTATGACCGCTGACCGTTTGTTCCTGCCCGCCTTGAAAGACTTCCTCAAAGGCTTGATGGATTTCACCATCCTGCCCTCGCTTGCCTCCAACCCCACACTTCAAGCGGCGGTAGCGCAAAACGCCAATCCGATCTTATACAGGTTCCTGCTATTTGGGCTCACCCTAGTGATCATGATGGCAGTGCGACCCGAAGGTTTAATTCCAAGCGCGCAAATGCGGGCTGAACTGCACCGTGATGAAGAAGTCCCCACGGACGAACTCCAGGCGCAGAAAGGTTAGGATACTGTCATGAGCCTATTTGAAGCAAAAGCAGTTACCATGACATTCGGCGGTCTGACCGCCGTCAACAAGGTTGATTTCACCATTGAAAAGGGCATGATCGCCAGCCTGATCGGACCCAACGGCGCAGGCAAGACCACCTTCTTCAATACCATCACCCGCGTCTACACCCCCACCAGCGGCGAGATGTCCTTCGATGGCATTGACCTTTCAGGCAAGCAGCCTTTCGACATCAACAAACTTGGCATCGCCCGCACCTTTCAGAACATCCGCCTGTTCTCGAACATGACCGCGTTGGAAAATGTCCTCGTCGGTCAGCACTCCCGGATGACCTCCTCTTTGATCGGGCAGCTCTTCCACACTGCCGCCACCTTGAAAGAAGAAGCGGATGCCCGGGCTCGCGCGCTGGACATGCTGGAATTTGTCGGTCTGCGCCGCTCCGATGCAGAAGTGACCGCGAAGAATCTGCCCTACGGTTTGCAGCGCCGCCTCGAGATCGCCCGCGCGCTGGCATCCAACCCCAAGCTGCTTCTTCTGGATGAACCCACTGCGGGTATGAATCCGAATGAAACGCAAGACCTGACCAATTTCATTCAGCGCCTGCGCAAAGAACTTGGCTTGACCGTCCTGTTGATCGAACATCACATGCGCGTGGTGATGGCAATTTCAGACCGTGTGACCGTGCTGGACTATGGCGAAAAGATCTCGGAAGGCTCTCCTGCCGAAGTGCAGAAGAACCCGCGCGTGATCGAAGCCTACCTCGGCAAGGGCACTGTCACCAAGTAAAGGCGAGGAACACGAACATGCTTGAATTAAAAGATGTCCACACTTACTATGGCAACATCCACGCCTTGAAGGGTATCTCCATCACCGTGAATGACGGCGAAATCGTCACGCTCATCGGTTCGAACGGCGCAGGAAAAAGCACCACCCTGCGCACCATTCAGGGTTTGAACAAGCCCCGCACCGGCTCTGTGGTCTTTGACGGCGTGGAACTGCACAAGCTTCCCGCGCACGAGATCGCAACCCTCGGCGTGGCGCAAAGCCCCGAGGGACGCATGATCTTCCCGCGTATGACCGTGCTCGAAAACCTCGAGATGGGCGCGTACGCCCGCAAGGACCTCACCACCTACAAGGAAGACCTCGACCATGTCTTCTCGCTTTTCCCGCGCTTGAAAGAACGCGTCGGGCAAAAGGGCGGCACGCTCTCGGGCGGTGAACAGCAGATGCTCGCGATGGGTCGCGCGCTCATGGCAAAACCCAAGATCCTGCTGTTGGATGAACCCTCGATGGGTCTCGCTCCGCTGCTCGTGGAATTGATCTTCGACATCATCAAGAAACTGCATGAAGAAGGCAAGACCATTCTGTTGGTGGAACAGAACGCCTCGATGGCGCTCTCCATCGCCAACCGTGGATATGTGCTCCAGACCGGTGAGATCGTTCTTGCAGACGAAGCCTCAAAACTTCTCAAAGACCCGATGGTTCAGAAGACCTACCTCGGCGTGGAATAAACCAAATTCCTTCACAAACTAATCGAAACCCGTTTTCCGCCATGGCGCGGGAAACGGGTTTCTTGCAAATATCATGAACCTACCAAAAACAGCAAACATTGTCATCATCGGGGGCGGCGTGATGGGAGCCAGTGCGGCTTACCATCTTGCCCAGCGCGGCATGAAAGATATCATCCTGCTCGAGAAAGACAGCTTCTTCGGGCAGGGAGCCACAGGCAGGTGCGCAGGCGGGGTGCGCTATCAATTCTCGACCGAGATCAACGTCAAACTCTCCCTCGAAAGCCTGCCCATGATCGAAAGATTTAAAGAAGAACTCGGCCAGGATGTGAGCTACAAACAGTGCGGCTACCTGTTGATAGCCACGAATGAAAAAGAAACAAAGGCCTTCAGGCACAATGTTGACATGCAAAACCAGCTTGGTGTGCCGACCCAATTCCTGAGCGGAGATGAAGTCCGCGCGCGCCTGCCGCTGATGAAATTCCACGACGCGCTGGCGGGCACCTTCAACCAGAAAGACGGCACAGTAGACCCCAACAGCGTGGTGATGGGATACATCAATGCGGCGCACAAACTCGGCGCGCAGATATTCTCCGGCGTGGAGGTGACGGGCATCCGATCGAAGGGCGGGAATATTGAAGAGGTGCAAACAAACCTCGGCACGATTCAGACCTGCATGGTCTTGAACGCGGCGGGACCGTGGGCCGGTCAGATCGGACAGATGGCCGGAGTCCACCTCCCCATCATCCCCCTGCGCAGGCAGATGTTCACCACCAGCCCGCTCAAGGAAGTCCCCGCAGATTTTCCCTTCGTCATTGATTTTGCACGCTCGTTGTATTTCCATCGCGAAGGCGAGGGATTACTGATCGGCATGAGCAACCAAAACGAAAAGCCTGGCTTCGACCAGAATGTGGATGAGGACTTTGAGATCACAAACTTTGAAGCCGCCATCGAGCGCATGCCGCTGGTGGAGAAGGCGAGCCGCGCCTCGCACTGGGCCGGGCTGTACGAAGTGACGCCCGATGCGCACCCGATCTATGGTGAGACAAATCTGGGCGGCTTTTATGTCTGCGCGGGATTTTCAGGGCATGGCTTCATGCATGGACCGATCTCGGGCAAGTTGATGGCAGAAAAAATTTTGGATGGAAAATTTACAAGCGTGGACGTTTCGATGCTCGACCTGAAGCGCTTTGAAGAAGGAAGATTAATTCAAGAGTACAATGTGGTCTAGTTAAACACGAAGGACACAACGCACACAAAGGGAAAAGGAAGTTGTCCTCAAGGTTTTCCTTCGTGTCCTTTGTGTTTAAAATAGAAAGTAATGACGAGAATTTATGACATCAGCAGAGATCATCACCATTGGCACTGAAATTTTACTAGGCGAGATCGTGGATACCAACACTCGCTACATCGCGCGCACCCTGCGCTCGCTCGGCGTGGACTTGTACCGCACCATCACCATCGGCGACAATGAAGAGCGCATCGCAGGCGCGATCCGCAACTCGATGGAACGCGCCGACATCGTCATTACCACCGGCGGGCTGGGACCGACCATTGACGACCCCACCCGCGAAGCCGTGGCAAAAGCTGCCGGGGTTGAAACAGAATTCCGTGAAGACCTTTGGGAACAGGTCGTTGAAACCATAGCCCGTTACGGACGCAAACCATCGGAGAATCAAAAGCGGCAGGCGTATGTCCCGAAGGGTGCGATCGGGATCAAAAACCCCGTCGGCACCGCGCCGTGCTTTATCGTGGAAACGCCGCGCAACGCGGTCATCTCTCTGCCGGGCGTGCCGAATGAAATGGAACACGTCCTGCACGAGTCCATCATCCCGTATCTGCAGCAAAGATTCAAACTCGATGAAGTCATCAAGGTCCGTGTGCTGCACTGCGCGGGGCTTGGCGAAGGCATGATCGATGAAAAGATCGCAGACCTTGAACTGCTCAGCAACCCCACAGTGGGGCTTGCAGCCCACACCGGCGTGGTGGACGTGCGCATCGCAGCCAAGGCAAAAAGCGAAAGCGAAGCGAACGCCATGATCGCCGAGATCGAGTCGCAGGTCCGCGAAAGACTCGGCTTTGTCGTCTTTGGCTCAGATGAAGACAAACTGGAAGAAGTAGTGCTGGATATGGTCGCCCGCCGCGGCTTGTCGTTGACCGCCATCGAAAGCGGACTCGACGGACTGCTGGCGCGTAAAGTTCCACACACCACATCCATTCCAGATCTGGATCCTGCCCAACTCATGGAAGCATTGCGCGCCGCCCGCGTACAATCAAAAACAGACATTGCCTTGGGGGTATCGGTCTATGCCGATGAGCGCGCCGCTGAAATGGCAATGATCACCCCGAGTGGAGAGAAGACTCACCGCATCACCTACGGCGGACCTCCACGCAGTCTTCCGCGCTGGGCGATGAACCTCGCCTTGAACTGGCTGCGCACCACGCTGGAGGAAATGAACTGATGCCCGCGCCGCGCCGCCGCAATGACTCCCGTTGGGTCACACTTGCGTGGATATTAAACATCATCGGGCTGGGAGGCATTGCGCTGGTCTTGATCGCCTATTGGGCGTTGCAGCCGGTATTCGCCGCTCCGCAAAAAACGCAGCCCATCCTGCCCATTTTATTGCCGGCAACCTACACACCAGACCCGAACGCGCTGTTCCTGCCCACCGTCACCCCCAACCCGCTCTCGACCATGATCGTGGTGCAGACCCCAACGCCGTTCGTGCTCGCAGGCGGGAACTCCAACGTCCGCGCAACGGTGATCGGGTACTCGGTCTCGGGTCGCCCCATTGAAGTTTATACTTTTGGCAACGGTGAAAAGCAGCGCATGATCGTGGCGGGAATCCACGGCGGCTACGAGTGGAATACCATTGCGCTGGCTGATGAATTGATCACCCATGTTTATGAAAATCCCGAGGTCATCCCAAGTGATGTGACCTTGTACATTTTACGAAATTTGAATCCAGACGGCGACGCCCGCGATCACGGCATCGATGGGCGGGTCAACGATCACGGCGTGGATCTGAACCGCAACTTCCCGACCAACTGGTCTGCAAGCTGGGATCGTGACGGATGCTGGAACTACGGTCCCACCACGGGTGGAACGGGTCCCGGCTCCGAACCAGAGACGAAAACGCTGATGGCTTTTCTCAAGACCCATAAAGTGGAGGCATTGATCAGTTATCACAGCGCGGCGCTGGGAGTATTCCCCGGCGGCGAGCCCTGGGAAGCCCGTTCGACCGAATTTGCAAGGGAACTTGCGAAAGCCACCAGGTATCCATTTCCTCCGCTCGACACCGGCTGCGTCTTTACCGGCACCCTCGCAGACTACGCGGTCGAGTTGGGCGCCGTGGCAGTGGATATGGAATTGTCCACCCATAAATCGACGGACTTTAAAAGGAATTTGGGCGCGCTGGAAATTCTGTTAAACTGGGAAAAATAAAATTCAGACAGGGGCTCAACCCTGTCATCCATACAAAGGAGATTGAATGACACAAAAAGTAAACACGCTTCTCACCAATGCCATCGTGCTCACGATGGACGAAAAAATGAATCAATACGATCCAGGCGCGGTCGCGGTCAACGGTGATGTGATCGTTGCGGCGGGTCCCGAAGCCGAGATCCTAAAACAATATTCCGCAGACGAGACCATCGACTGTGGCGGCAAAGTGCTCATGCCGGGTCTGGTCAATGCCCACACGCATGTCCCCATGACCCTGCTGCGCGGACTCGAAGACGACCTGCGCCTCGATGTGTGGCTGATGGGCTACATGCTCCCCGTGGAACGGGAATTCGTCACCCCTGAATTTGTGCGGCTGGGAACGCTGCTTGCCTGCGCCGAACAGATCCGCAGCGGCGTGACCACTTTCAACGACATGTACTTCTTCGAAGATGACATCGCCCAAGCCACCGCAGACGCAGGCATGCGCGCGGTCTGCGGGCAGAGCGTGATGAAATATCCCGCGCCCGATGCGGCTTCTTTTGAAGTCTCGCTTTCGTACGCGCGTGAGTTCATCAAAAAGTGGAAGGACCATCCGCTGATCGTCCCGGCGGTCGCGCCGCACGCCCCCTACTCCACCACGCCCGAGATCCTGCGCACCTGCGCCGAGCTTGCCAAAGAGTTCGATGTGCCCCTGCACATTCACATCTCTGAGACCGCGTTCGAGGTCGAGAACATGCGCAACGAGCAGGGAATGCCCGTTGTGCCGTATGTCAAAAAGCAGGGACTGCTCGAAGCCAAGGTCATCGCCGCGCACTGTGTCCACATTGACATCGGCGAGATGAAGACCTTGCAGCATGTCAACGCCGGCATCGCTCACAACCCTTCGTCCAACCTGAAACTTGCTTCAGGTTTTGCGCCCGTCCACAAGATGCTCGAGACAGGTCTCAACGTGGGTATCGGCACAGATGGACCGGCATCGAACAACGACCTCGACATGTTCGAGGAAGTGCGCCTCGCTTCCTTCGTGGCAAAAGCCTCCAGCAACGACCCGACCGTTGTCCCTGCGGCGACCGCCCTGTTGATGGCGACCCGCATGGGTGCGCAGGCGCTCCACATCGGGCATTTGACCGGGTCGCTCGAAGCAGGCAAACGTGCCGACCTGATCCTGGTGGATACCTCCCCTGTTCACAACTCGCCGCGCTTCCGCCGCAACCCGAACAATGCCTACGCCCAATTGGTCTTCGCTTCCAAATCCACCGATGTGACCGATGTGATGGTCAACGGCAAATGGCTGATGCGCGCCCATGAATTGCTGACCCTCAACGAAGCTGACCTGCTCGATCAGGCTCGTGATCTCGCGCAAAAAATCGATGCCTTCCTCAGCCTGCGCGAGCAGTCTGTTCTTTCAAAACTGATCGCGCTCGGCGGCTCGATGGAGCAGGAATCTTTTGAAGTGCAGGTCAAGGTCAAATTGACAGACCCCGATCAACTCGTTGAGAACATGCAGCGCGACGAGATCAAGGTCAATGCCTACAAGCACTACCTGCAATACGACGAGTACTACCTGTTCAGCGATCCTGCGCAGGGACGGCTGCGCTTCCGTGAAGATAATTTGATCAACGCGAAAGGCGATGTGGAAAGCGTCCGCTCACGCCTGACCCTGCTCGGCCAAAAACGGGAAGGCGAGATCGGGCATGATGTGCTGCTCTCTCGCAGCCGCTTCCTTGCACCGGCCATCCACACCTCGCGCTTCTATCGCGAATACTTCAAACCGGCAAAGGTGATCACGATCGAAAAAGACCGTTCACGCTGGCACATCAAGTACAAGGAAACCGAGTTCTTCATCAACCTCGACCGCATGAAGGAACCTGACATGGGAAGTTTCCTTGAGATCAAGAGCCGCACCTGGAGCCGCAAAGATGCGGATAACAAGGCAGAGTTGGTAAATGAGCTGCTTAATCTCTTTGGGGTGGGCAGCGCAGAAGTGGTAACTCAGGATTACATAGAGATCCTGACCTCCTGAAAACTAAAAAAATCCACAGGCTGAAATCGCCTGTGGATTTTTTTGTCATGGGTTTATTTGTCGAGGTAATACTGCTGAAATTTAAATATCCTTAAGGACATCCATTCGCAAGATGCTCTTCAAATGTGACGACAAAGGTGTGATAACCCGAGCCGTCACATTTTGCTTGAAAGTAATAATAGCCCGAGGCTTCGGGGAAAGCCACCGCGGTCAGCGCATCGAGGCTTGGGCTCGCGATCGGCGCGGGCGGCAAACCCGAATAGACATAGGTGTTGTATGGAGAGTCGATCTTCAAGTCGTCGAGGCTGAGCGGATTCGTCCACCAGGTTTGGGCGAGAGGGTCGTAGCCCAGGGCGTATTGCACCGTGGGGTCACTGCCGAGGGTCATGCCAATGCTCAAACGGTTAAGAAAAACGGATGCCATCAGCGGCATCTCTTCGTGGTGGACGGACTCGCGCTCCAAAATGGATGCGAGCGTAACGGCTTGATAAACGTCCAAACCCTGTGCGGCAAAACCGGAGCTTAACTCGCTGGTGATATGCTGGGCAAAGTTACGGGCAATGATCTCAAGGAACTGGTCCACGGTGACGGTGCGCGGCAGGATGTAAGAGTCCGGGTAGAAGAATCCTTCCATCGTGGCGGGGGATGTCAGCCCGAGGACCTGAGGCGGATTCTGCGCGGCGGCGAGAAATGCCTCGGGAGAAATATCCAGCCCTGAGGTTGGGAGCGAAGCGGCGATCTCTTCCATCCGCCAGCCTGCGAGAATCACAAAGGTGATCTCGGCGGGAGTTGAATCCTGCAGTTCGCGGGTGATGTCGATGACGGATAGCGCAGGGCTGAGGGTGTAATCTCCCGCTTGAATGGTGAGGTCGAGTCCCGTGTAAACCACGTAATCATAGAAGGCTTGTGAGTCAGCAATGATGAAAGATTCTTGCAGCCGCCGGGCAACAGAAGAAATCGATTCGCCCTGATCAATGCGGAAGGACCGCTCCGTGCCGTTGGGGTCCAGCGGAGACTTGAGCAGGTTGCCGTGCGCGAGCAGGCGGGTGGAATATTCAATGCGGTCTGAAATGGATAGGGCGCGGGCGGGCGGGCCAAATAGCGTGGACGCCCGGGCAGGGATGTAGCCGATAAACAGGACAAGGCAGGCAAAAATTCCGATGATGAAAAAAAAGAGAAGGATGTGATAACGACGCATGGAGGGAAAAGGGTGAAGGGTGAAGAAGCGATTAAGCTCGATGCGCTTCAAGATAGGATTGCAGGATGACAACAGCGGCAAAAACGTCCTGATGGCCTGCTCTTTTTTTTCTTGAAACGCCAAGTTGAATGCGGGCGGCGCGGGCATCTTGCGTGCTGAACGACTCATCCCAAAGTTCAATGGGGATGCTGGTTTGATTTTTTAGTTCATCTGCGAAGCGCCCCGCGCGGCGCCCCGCCGGGTTGGGGTTGCCGTCATCGTCGAAGGATTGACCGATGACGATCAAAGAGACATTATTCTGGGCGGCGAGGTCAGCCACCTGCGCGGCATCAATGACCCGCGAAACATGCTCCACCACTTTGAGCGGATTCGCAATGGTGGCGGTCTCGTCACTGATGGCAAGACCGATGCGCTTTTCACCGTGGTCAACAGCAAGGACTCTCACTTTGTCTCCACCGAAATATTAAAGGGGATCAACGGCATCCACGGCCACCACTCCGGCACGAGGGTCACTTCGGGCTGCTGGCGCAAAGACCATTGGGTGGACAATTCAGTTTGAATCGATTCGGGTTTTTGTCCGCGCACGACGGAAAAGACCTGCATCGCATCCACCTGACGCAGCAGGGTGCGGGTCACTTCCAACTCAAAATGGCTGACGCCAGAGTTATCTGTGGAGGGGTCGGTGATGACCTTGTAGCCCGGTTCGTTCAGCGCTTCAAAACCATTTTCCGCTGCGGCGCTTAAAGTAGAGAGGGAAAGTTGACGCAGGTCTTCATCTGCCACATAGCGTGCGGAAAACTCAGCTTCCAGTTTCAAGGTCAATGTCACACCCGGCTCCCCGGCGGGCGGGGTAAAGATTTCGTCAGAAATTTTTACCGCTTCAAGCGTATCTGCCAGCAAGAGGTCAGGCTGCGCGATCTGCGCGCGCAATTTGGACTCGGCATCACGCAGCAGGTTGCTCATCACTGATTCGCGCAGGCGCGCTCGGTCTTCGTCGGTTGCGCCGATGACTTGCGCGTTCGCCCCGCCCTTGAGCGGGTCTGGGTTTGTGACCGAGATGGACAGCGCAAGCGGACCTTCTACAATGACGATCTTCCCGGATTGCACATTGCCCTCCGCGCCCATTTCCACGGCTTCGATCTGCGCCTCCACGAACTCGTCCACGCCGGCGGGCAGGCGTGTATCTTTGAGGGTCGCAAAGCGCACCGCAGATTCAGTGTATACCACCGTGCCAGCAGGGATGTTGATCTCGTCCCGCCCCAAATTGGTGAAGCGTGCAACTCCCTTGGCTTTCGATTTTGGCACAGTGATCTCACCGGCGATTGCAAGCGACTGCTCCGAGCTCACGGTCACGGATATGGTTTTGGCAGGGACCGCCCCCGTGAAAGAGACCTGATCGTTGGATGCGCTAGCCGCAACCGGGATGATGATGCTTTGAGTTCGCGCTTCGGGATACAAGGTCAGCGAGGCGCGCGGAACAAAGATTCCCGCCATTGCCAGAACGGCCATGACCCCCGCTGTAAAAGTCAGCACCCGCCCCAGCAGGGATGTGCGCCAGGCAGATTCCTTGGGATACACTTCATCGCGGAGTTTTCGCAAGTCACGGCGAGGAGGTTTCGGGATGCGCATGCTCTTCGGAGGCACATCAGGCCACAGGTCGCGTTGAGCGGCAGTGGTCGATTTGAAAACCGGGATACCAAGAGATTCCGCATCCCGCCTGACCTTGGCGCGGCGTGTGACCAATCCCAATTGGGCGCC
>JAGNWT010000082.1 GCA_017985935.1 Anaerolineales bacterium
GAACGCGAGACCTGGATCCTCGGTAACAAGGAAGCCAACCCCAATTTGACCGTGGAAGAAAATGCCAAGCAGATCGACCCCGGCTTTGACATGATGTCCCCCGCCCAGCAGAACGATATCAAGCAGGAAGTGGAAGAAGCGCTCAAGCTGTGGGATACCCATGGCGGCGGCAAGTGGAAGAAGATGCTGCTCATCAAAGACTCCATCGCCGATGTCTCCCTGCAGTTCACCATCATCCGCCCGCGCGATTACGATGTGATCGCCACCCTGAACCTGAACGGCGATTATCTTTCGGATGCGCTCGCCGCGCAGGTGGGCGGTATTGGTATCGCTCCGGGAGCGAACATCAACTACGAAACCGGTCACGCCATCTTTGAAGCGACGCACGGAACCGCTCCCAAGTACGCCGACCTGGACAAGGTCAACCCCGGCTCGGTCATCCTCTCTGGCGAGATGATGCTGCGCTACATGGGTTGGGGCGAAGCTGCTGACCTGATCGTCAAGGGCATGGAAGGCGCGATCAACGCCAAGACCGTCACCTATGACTTCGCCCGCCTGATGACTGATGCCAAGGAGATCAAGTGCTCCGAGTTTGGTGACGCGGTCATTAACTGGATGGACCACTAAACCTCCGCTCCCGTCAAATAGTTTGAACAAAAAGTCGGAACCAGATCGGTTCCGACTTTTATTTTTTGTGGGGTATCATACGAAGAAAATAATTTTACAGGAGAGAAAGATGAACATTATTGTGAATGTAATTACCGGTGTTGTGGCGCTTTTGCATGGATACTTCCTCGTGCTAGAAATGTTCCTGTGGGAGAAGCCCGCGGGTAGAAAATCCTTCCGCACCACGGCAGAGTTCGCGGCGCAATCCAAATCGCTGGCGGCCAATCAGGGACTATACAATGGCTTTCTTTCTGCCGGCTTGATCTGGGGACTCTTCGCCGGAGACTCTGTGAAAATATTCTTCCTTGGTTGTGTCGTCGTCGCAGGAGTCTTTGGCGCGTTCACGGTCAGCAGGCGCATCTTTTATATTCAGGCATTGCCGGCTTTGATCGGTTTGATATTGATCATGGTTTTCTAAGCAGGAAAAAAATATCGATCTTCAAAAGTTGGGACACGCAATCCCAACTTTTTGTTTTAATCGGAAATAAATCCTTGGGCTATCCTTCCGTTCATTCGGTGACAATCATCACTAACCTAAAAAAGATAAAAATCCTACAATAACGCCTAATTTGGCGTTTCTTCATCTTTTTACGAGGAGAATGCAGTCTCATGGAAGTATACAATCACGATCTGATCATATTGGGGACAGGGCTTGCAGGTTTGCGGGCAGCGCTCGAAGCCGCACAGGTAAGCAAAGGCAATCTGGATATCGCACTTGTATCAAAATTGCAATTGATGCGCGCGCACTCGGTCGCGGCTGAAGGCGGGACAGCCGCCGTGATGCGGCAGGACAAGGGCGACAGCTACGAACTCCACGCGTGGGATACGGTCAAAGGCTCCGACTTTTTGGCTGACCAGGACGTCGTGGATTTTTTTGTGCATGAAATGCCCAAGGAAATTCTGCACCTCGACCATTGGGGCATCCCGTGGTCGCGCACCGAAGACGGGCATATCGCGCAGCGTCCGTTCGGCGGGCACACCTATCCGCGCGCGGTCTTTGCTGCGGATAAGACCGGTCACCTTGAAATGCAGACCCTGTACGACACCTTGATGAAGCACACGAAAAAGATCAATCGTTATGACGAAGGCTTCGTCACTTCCATTTTGATCGAGAACAATCGCTTTGCAGGGCTGACCATGATCGACATGATCAACGGTCGTTTTGTGCTCATCCGCGGCAAGGCGCTCATTCTGGCGACGGGTGGGGCGGGTCAGATTTTCGGGTTCACCACCTACTCTGAAACAGTGACCGGCGATGGTCTGGCAATGGCGTATCGCGCTGGAATGACTCTCAAGGATATGGAGTTCATCCAGTTCCACCCGACCGGACTCATCCCCAGCGGCATTCTCATGACCGAAGCCTGCCGTGGTGAAGGCGGTACCCTTCTCAATAATAAAGATGAACGCTTCATGGGTGCGTATGCCCCATCGAAGATGGAACTCGCTCCGCGTGACATGGTCTCCCGTTCAGAGATGACCGAGATCGAAGCCGGGCGCGGCTTCCCCGGACCGGAAGGGCTGGACTATATCCATTTGGATCTTCGTCACCTTGGCCGCAAACAGATTCTCGAACGCCTCCCGCTCATCCGCGAAGTGACCATCAAGCACATTGGGCTGGACCCGATCGAGAAGCCGATCCCGATCCGCCCGGTGGCGCATTACACCATGGGCGGCGTGCATACCGACATCAAGGGACACACTCCCATTGAGAATATTTGGGCGGCGGGTGAAGTATCGTGCGTTTCTTTGCATGGCGCCAACCGTCTTGGCTCGAACTCCACCGCGGAATGTCTGGTGTGGGGACGGGTGACCGGCGGCGAAGCAGCCCGGTATTGCGAGACTGCGTCGATGCCGGAAATGCCAAAGACCGCCGACCAGGAATGGGCGAAGATCGAAGCGTTGATCCAATCCAAGGGAACCGAAGACCATTACGCGATCCGCAAGGAACTGCGCAAGAATCTCGATGCCACGATGGGTGTCTTCCGCACTGGTGAGCAGATGGAAGCCGGCTTGAAGAAGATCCGCGAGTTGAAGGAACGTTATAAGAAAATTTCTCTCAAAGATAAAAGCCTGCGTTACAACACCGATCTGGAACGTGCCATTGAAACCGGCTTCATGATCGATGTGGCAGAAGTGGCAACACTCGGCGCATTGACCCGCACGGAATCACGCGGCGGTCATGCGCGGCGTGATTTCAAAGTGCGCGATGACGATAATTGGTTGAAGCACACGATGGCAGATTACACAGAGGCTGGACCGAAGTTGAGTTACAGCAAAGTGGATATTTCGATGTGGAAGCCTGTGGAAAGGAAGTACTAATCATGGCAAACAAACCTGCTGTTTACAACAACAGACTCGGACTCAAAGGCTGGGTGTATGCGGGCAAATATTCATTTGAACGCTACCTTTATATTGGTCACCGCCTTTCAGGGATGGGGCTGATCGCTTACATGGTCTTGCATATTATCGAAACTGCCAACCGCATGCGCGGCGAGGAAGCCTGGGCGGCATTGATGGGTTTGTTCGCTTCACCTGTATTCAAGGTGATCGAATATTTGCTGTTCGCCGCGGCCGTCTTCCACGCCATGAATGGTGTGCGCCTGTTGATGGTGGAGCTTGGTTTCTTCCTTGGCAAACCGGAAGAACCTGTGTTCCCGTACAAATCTTCTGTGATGAAGCACCGCCCCTTGACCTACATCATCATGCTGCTGGCCGGGTTGATCATTGTCCTTGGCGGTTCGAGTTTGTTCTTTGAGTAAATGACGACTAGGAGATAACCCTATGCGCGAAACACGTTTCTGGTCTTTACACCTTCTGGCGATTCCTGTCATCATCGTCCTGCTTGGCATGCACTTTGCGGTTCAGCATTATGCGCCTGTCTTTTTTGGAGTGAGCGTTGAAGAGGCGCGCTCATTTGAAGCCATGATCGAGCGCGGAAAAAGCATCACTCAATTTGTGTTGTACATCCTGCTCTTGATCGCCGGTTTATATCACGGCTTGTACGGGCTGCGCGGCATCATCCGCGAACTGCCCCTCTCACCCGCGATGGCGAAGACCGTTGATGTGGGGATTCTGGTCTTCGGTCTCTTTATCATGGCGCTCGGCGCGTACGTCACCTGGTGGACGTTCAGCTTCAAATTCGGAGGTTAGCATGGCAGAAAATAAATTGATCACTTTCCGCGTTCGTCGTTACGACCCCGATACTGATTCTGCGCCCCATTGGGAGGAACACAAACTCAATGTGCCTGATGGCATGACCGTGCTGGAAGCCCTGCATGAGATCAAAGCCGAGCAGGCGCCCACCCTGGCGTGGCGTTCATCCTGCCGCATGGGTGTGTGTGGATCGTGCGGTATGTTCATTAACGACCTGCCCATGCTCGCCTGCCAGACCCAGGTGCTGCATCTGGAAACCGATGTGGTTACGGTCGCTCCGCTGCCGAACTATGACAACGTCAAAGACCTTGTGCCGAATCTGGAACCGCTCATTCAAAAGCACGCGGCCATCAAGCCCTTTATCATCCACACCAATTCAAAAGAGATCGAAGAGCCGACAGGCGAGTTCATTCAATCTGTTGAGCAGCGCGACGAATACAGCCAGTTCACTTTCTGCATCAAATGCGGATTGTGCCTCGCGGCTTGCCCGACCGTTGCGACCGATCCGCTCTTCCTTGGACCTCAGGCACTGGCGCAAGCCTATCGCTACACCATCGACAGTCGTGACTGCGGATTGAAGGACCGCCTTGAAGCACTTGATGCCTTCCACGGACCGTATCAATGTCACATGGCTGGCGCGTGTTCACAGGCTTGTCCCAAGGGTGTTGACCCAGCCTTCGGTATTCAGTTATTGAAGCGCACGCTGGTGTTGGACAGCATTGGTTTTGGCAAGAAAGCCTCTCAGGTATCGAAGGTCATGCCGTTGGCTGATGTGGTCAAGCAGTTGGAAGAGTTCGCTCCGCCGCCGCGCACCGTTACCAAGTGATCATTTCCCATGGAAATAAAACCGCATCCATTTGGATGCGGTTTTTTGTTAACCAGTGTTCCTCAACCCCGAAGCAATGCCATTGATGGTCAGCGCCATCACCTCCCGCAAGGATGCTGCTTCTGCGCTGTTTGGGTCTTGCAGAGACCGCAGGCGGCGAAGCGTTTCTACTTGCAGGTAATTGAGCGGATCCACATAGGGGTTGCGGACCTGGATCGCCTGTTGGGTGACTGGTTCCAACTCCAGCAGGGAATGATGACCGCTGATGGCGAGAATGGATTCGCGTGTGAGTTCATATTCCGCGCGGATGGACGCGAAGGTCTCAACGGCCAATTTTTTGTTTGGGACGAGATCAACGTAGAGGGCGGAGATGTCCATGTCTGCTTTGAGCAGCGACATCTCTGTGTTATTGAGCATGGTCTTGAAGAAAGGCCAATTCGAATACATATCTCTTAAGACCGCCATGTCTGAAATGGAGGCGAGCCCGCTGCCAAGGCTGTACCAGCCGGGCAGATTGAACCGGCTTTGCATCCACGAGAATACCCACGGAATGGCGCGGATCTGATTCACGGCCCCGGCTTTCGCGCGCGCTGCCGGGCGTGACCCGATCTGCAGGCGTTTGATCTCATCGAGCGGGGTGGCGTTTTCCCAGAACTCAATGAACCCCGGGGTTTCATACACAAGTTTTCGGTAGGCGCTTTGGGCCGTGTGTGACATTTTTTCCATCACCTCGCGCCACGCATGCGGGATGGTCTCATCATGCAGCGGGCTGGAGGCCAGGATGACCGCACTTGCGATCTGACCGAGGTGACGATGTGCAAGGTCCGGGTGGGCATAGCGGAATGCGATGGTCTCACCCTGTTCGGTGAGCCGAAATCTGCCATTGATGCTGCCGGCAGGCTGGGCTCGGATGGCGCTGTTGGCCGGCCCGCCGCCGCGAGCGATCGTCCCGCCGCGGCCGTGAAAAATGGTCAGCTTGATTTTGTGTTTCTTCGCGACCCGCGTGATCTCTTCCTGCGCCTGATACAAAGACCAGTTCGCCATGAGGTAACCGCCGTCTTTATTGCTGTCGGAATAACCGATCATCACGATCTGTTCGTTGTTATGGTGACGCAGGTGTTCACGGTATGCTTCGGATGTAAAAAGAAATTCCAAAGTGCGCGGCGCATCTTTCAGGTCTTGAATATTTTCAAAGAGTGGTGTGATCTGCGGAATAACCTTGCACCCCGCCCACTTGGCCAGCAGAAGGACGGTAAGCAGATTGGCAGAATCGTGGGTCATGGAGATGATGAATGGACCGAGCAGGTCGGGACCGTAAAGCTCACAGGTGCGCCCGATCAATTGGAACAGCGACCATGTTTCAGCGGTGGCGAGAGTCACGCCCGGGTGTTGAGAAAATTCCGGCGACGGTTCGCCCAGCAAACGCGAAAGAAGACGCGTCCGCCCGGATGCAGAAAGATTCTCAAAATCAGATTCAATGTTGAGGGCGCGCAAGATCTCGCTTAAGGCGGAGTTCAAGCGGCTCGAATCTTCGCGCAAGTCAAGGCGCGCAATGTGCAGCCCAAAGACATCCACTTTGCGGCGGACGCGCTTGATCTCATCCCGGGCGAGCGTGGGCGGCAGGGATGAGGCGATGATGTCCAACACCTCGGAGATGTCGCTTGAAAATAATTTTGCGCGGTGAGGATAGGTTTGGAGCAGGTGGGTCTTCATGTCGTCACGCGAGGCTTCTGCCATGTCTGCGGCCAGCAAAGATAATGCGAGCCGATAGGGTTCGCTGGCGTAACGCTGTTCGATGTATGCAATGTGCGGCGGAAATGGTTTGCGAGTTTCCAGCCATTGCTGCAGGGCGCGGGGCGGAGCGATCCGATTCACACTGATGCTTAACTGACGCGCGAGATCCTGGAAACTGCGGCGATGATTTTCAACCGCCAGTCCACGGTGCAGACGCAGGGTTTCCGCGGTCACCTCTGCGGTGACGTAGGGGTTTCCGTCACGGTCGCCGCCGATCCACGATGCCAGCTTGAGCCAGCCTTCGGGCGGTGTGAGTGACGGGTAATGCTGCCCGAGCGCGTCTTCAAGTTCATCGTAAATGGCGGGGATGGTGTTCCAAAAAAATGAGTCGGCAAAGTACAGCCCGGTGCGGACCTCATCAGTGACCGTGAGTTTCGATGCGCGCACACGGTCGGTCAGCCACAGGGCTGAGATCTCGCTGCGCAGAGACTGCATGGCCGAGTTGCGTTCGCGCACAGAGAGCGACTCATCCTCGACCCGTTTGAGGAATTTCGAAATGCGCTCGATCTTGGAAAAGACCGTGCGGCGGCGGGCTTCGGTGGGGTGGGCGGTCATCACCAATTCAATGGAGAGACTCTCAAGCAGGTCAAACATTTGTTCCGAGGTCACTCCCTGCTGTTTGAGGACGGCGATCGCTTCGCCGATCGACTCTTTGATCGGCGCCGGGTACATTTCCTTTTCAAGCTGACGAAGCACCCGGGCGCGGTGATTTTCTTCCGCGAGATTGACAAGGTCAAAGTAGGTTGCGAAGGCGGCTGCGATCACCCGAGATTCTTCAGTGCTGAGCGAGGATGATTCCTCCTGCAGTTTTTTCGCTGCTTCAGGGTGACCGCCGCGCCGGGCCTTGGCCAGCGCGCGGATGCGCTCCTCCACTTCGAACGTGGCTGAGGATTCCAGTTGTGAGATGACCTGTCCGAGCAGGTCGCCAAGCAGGTGAATGGTTTGAGAGAGGTCCATAAAAATTTTGGCAAGTATATCAAACCGCGCCTGTAAAGGATGCGTGCCGCTATATTACGGGGTAAAATAGCGGCTGTGTTTTATCCCAACATATTCATTCGGAGGTTTCAATGGGCTTGAAGAGAAACGTTCCTCTTTCCACAGCTCTTGGGTATAAGGGACAGGGACCATTCCTGACCTTTATACTTCATCGCATCGGCGGCGCGGGGATGGCGATCTTTGTCACCATACATGTCCTGGCTACGTTCGTGGAAAAACAAGGGTGGGCGATCGGGGATTTCATTAATGATATTTACATGAGTCCTCCCTTCCAGATCTTTATTTTGTTCTGTGTGCTCTTTCATGTCATCAATGGGCTGCGCATTTCCATTCTGGACCTGTTCCCGCAGAAGTTGATTCCCTATCATCGTCAGGCGATCATGATCGAGTGGGTGGTGTTTATCGTCATCTTTGGATTCGCGGCGATCAGTGTGGTCACCACTGCGATCGGGAGGCTGTAATGAATCAGACAAGAATCCTTCCGCTTTCCAAACGCGGCATGAGTTTTGAAACTTTCATGTGGGCATTTACCCGCCTGACCGCGCTCGGCATGTACTTCTTCATTTTTGTCGGTGTGGTCGGCGCGATCGTGATGGGCGCGCTGAACGACATGACCTTCGTGGAAGTGGTCCGCTGGGCATTGGTCAGTAACCCCGGTCATGTGGAATATACCAATGTGCCGGATATCGCTCCGTGGGCAAGCGCCTTCTGGCGTACCGTTGCGAGCGGCATGTTCCTCACTGCGCTGGCTCACGGCATCCACGGCGTGATCGTCATTTTTGATGATTATGTCCCTTCGGTTTCGGGTCGCAATTGGAACCGCTACCTCAACATGGCTCTCTTTTTTGTGGTCATGGGCGCGGGGTTATATCTCATCTGGACAGCGTAAAACGGTTTAAGCACAACGCATAAAGCGGGTCTGATAAAAGTTGATCTCACTTTATGTCATTGGTGTTTAATAATAGGAGCATTATTCATGGCAAAAGTTCATCAATTTGAAGTGATCGTGGTGGGCGCGGGCGGCGCGGGACTCATGGCGGGCTTGTATGCATCGCGCAGTGCAAAGACCGCCGTCATCAGCAAGTTATATCCGACACGTTCACACACCGGCGCGGCGCAGGGCGGTATCTCTGCGGCGCTCGGAAACTACGAAGAAGACAAGCCCGAATGGCACATGTATGACACGGTCAAAGGTTCCGATTACCTCGGCGATCAGGACGCGATCGAGTTCATGTGCAACGAAGCCATCGATGCGGTGCTCGAGCTTGAGCACATGGGGCTGCCCTTTGACCGCACTCCTGAAGGACGCATTTCTCAGCGTCCGTTCGGCGGGCATACGAATAATGAAACCGGCAAGCCTGTCCGCCGCGCAGCGCACGCTGCCGACCGCACCGGTCATATGATCCTGCAGACGCTGTATCAGCAGTGCATCAAGAACAGCGTCACCTTCTTTGATGAATATCAGGTCATTGATTTCATCATGGTGGATGGCAAAGCCTCGGGCATCGTTGCGATCGAACTTGCAACAGGTGAAATGCACACATTCCATGCCAAATCCATTGTCTTTGCCACGGGCGGTCATGGACGCATCTTTGAAGTTACCTCCAACGCGTATGCCTACACCGGCGATGGCGCGGCCATTCTTTATCGCCGCGGCATTCCGCTTGAAGACATGGAATTCTTTCAATTCCATCCCACCGGCATTTACAAACTCGGCATTCTCATCACCGAAGGCGTGCGTGGTGAAGGCGGCGTGCTGATCAACGGCAAGGGCGAACGCTTCATGCCCAAATACGCGCCCACCGTCAAGGACCTCGCTTCACGCGATGTGGTCTCGCGCGCGATCCTGACCGAGATCAAGGAAGGCCGCGGCGTGGATGGACAGAACTTTGTCTATTTGGATATTCGTCCTGAGAGCGTGAATCGATTCGCTGCGATGGACGGACGCACCAACCCGGACGGTTCACCCTACAATCTGACGGCTGAATCAGTCTTAAAGAAGATCCCTGACATTATAGATTTCTGCCGCGTGTACCTTGGCGTTGATCCGGTCACCCAGATGATGCCCATTCAACCGACGGCGCATTACACCATGGGCGGCATCCCCACCAACAAGTTCGGCGAGGTGATCGTGGACGATAAAGGCACGGCACTTCCCGGTCTGTTTGCGGCGGGCGAATGCGCCTGTGTGTCTGTTCACGGCGCGAACCGCCTGGGGACGAACTCCCTGCTTGATCTTGTGGTCTTCGGCAAGCACGCCGGACTCAAAGCGGCAGAGTATGCCAAATCTGCAGAGTGGACGAAACTGCCCGAGAACGCAGATGCAGGCGCGAGAGCCGAGTTCGATGCGCTTCGCAATGGATCGGGCAAGGAGAACGCCTTCGACCTGTCCAATGAAATGAAGAGCACCATGTTCCGCGATGTGGGCATCTATCGCAACGAAAAGGATATGCAGTCGGCGTTGGATAAGGTCCGCGAACTGCAGAAGCGCTACAAGGAAGTGCGCGTGAGCGATGCCGGCAAGATCTTCAACACTGAATTGCTTAACGCCTGGGAACTTGGCAACATGCTCGAAGTGGCGGAAGTGGTTGCGGTGAGCGCGTTGAACCGCAAGGAATCCCGCGGCGGACATTCGCGTGAAGACTTCCCCGACCGCGACGATTCAAAATGGTTGAAGCACACGCTGGTGACAAAGAAGAACGGCAAGACAGAGATCAGCTACAAGTCTGTGGTCATCACCAAACATCAGCCCAAGGCGAGAGTGTATTAGAGGTCAACATGGAACTTACAGTAAAAATCTTTAGATACAACCCCGAAAAAGATACGCGCGGAAATTATGTGACGTACAAAGTGGAAGCCGACCCGAAAGACCGCGTGCTTGATGTGCTTGAGTACATCAAAGGCAAAACGGATGGCGCGCTCTCCTTCCGCCGCTCGTGCGCGCATGGTGTATGCGGATCGGATGCCATGCGCATCAACGGACGCAACATGCTGGCCTGCAAAGTGCTGGTGCGCGATGTGGGACCCAACATTACCGTGGAGCCCCTGCTTGGGTTGAAGGTCAAAAAGGACTTGATCGTGGATATGGAGCCCTTCTTCGATAATTACAAGAAGGTTCTGCCGTACTTCATCAATAACAGTCCGCTCCCTGCTGACGGACGCGAGCGATTGCAAAGCCCCGAAGAGCGCGCCCGCTTCGACGAATCGACCAAGTGCATTCTATGCGCCGCCTGCACCACATCCTGCCCGTCTTTCTGGGCTGGCGATCAATACATGGGACCTGCGGCATTTGTCACCGCGCATCGTTTTATTTACGATAGCCGCGATGAAGGCGCCAGCGAGCGTTTGCATGTCTTGAGCGAAACAGATGGCACGGTCCGCTGCCATACGGCCTATAACTGCACAGAGGCCTGCCCGCGTGAGATCAAGATCACGCAGACCATCGGCGAGTTGAAGCTGGCAATGGTAACTGGAAGTTTGAAGTAATTTGAAAAAAGAAAAACCGCGCCGAAAGGCGCGGTTTCATTTTGTCCCCATGGGGCAGTGCAAAAGCACTGCCCCTTGTTTCCCGAGCGTTCTCCCCTAAGGAAAAGGCCCCGCCACGACTCGGTGGGAAATATTAAGGTATTAACCCAAGATCTTTTGCCTTGAAGATCGCGGCAGCTTTGCTGCGGACGTTCAGGCGGGAATAGATGGCTGAAAGTGTGGTGCGCAGGGAAGAGGACGCGATGTCGATCATCTCTGCCACTTGTTCGGAGGTCAGGTCGGGGTAGGCCGCACAGACCGAGAGGATCTCCAATTGGCGGTTGGTGAGTCCGAACTGGTTTACAAAATCCTGCAGTTTGCCTTTGATGCTTTCGCTGAAATACAGCTCGCCGCGGTTGATCTTGCGGAGTATCGAGGATAGCGCGCGGATCGATTCAACATCGTCTTTCACCACGTATCCGCTGATGCCGGCATCCACCAATTCCTTGATGAGATTCAACTCGCTTAACATGGAGATGATCAGGACCCGGGTATTTGGATGCTCTTCAATGATCTTCGGAACGAGCTGCAGGATGGGAAAGAAATTTTTGTTCTGGGTGGATACCGGCACGTTGATATCCATGATCAAAATATCGATCTCCAAATGCGTTGCAAGCAAGGCGTTCAATTCTTCACCATTCATTGCAACATCGATGATCTCAATGTCTTCGGCTTTTTGCAGGCGGAACTTGTATCCGTCAATAATGCCTTGATGATCTTCAATGATCGCAATTTTTATGGAGTGAGACATTGGAAAACCTCACTGAGCATTATAGAGGGGTTGTATGGTCAATACATACTGACAGTACATTTGCCTATTCGCGTTTAAGTGGCGCGCGCGCATGGATTAAATATCCCCCGGCGATCGAACGGGCTTCGACCTTTCCACCTAATAAGAAAAATCTTTCCTTCAGTCCTGCAACCCCAATTCCCCTTGCGGAGTTTGCAGATTGATCCCCGCGCCCATTGTCCTCCACTGAAAGCTGCGCCCAATCCCCGTCCATGTGAGCGCGCACCCAGACGTGGGTCGCAGAAGCGTGCTTTGAGGTATTGGTCAACGCTTCCTGTAAGAAGCGGTAAAAACTTACCGCCAGTTCCTCGGTCATATTTGGGATCAGATTCCCCTCATAGGTGACTTCGATCTTTTGCTGCTGGGCAAATTCGCTGCAATACCCGCTCAGTGCAATGTTCACATCTCCAACGTCCAACAGGGAAGGGCGCATTTGGTGTGAGAGCGCGCGGACCACACCCAGAGTCTCTTCGATCTGCTGCGAAGCGTGTTCCATACGATCACGGAACGGACCATGATCGAAGGTCTTGGACAGAGGCTTCTCATCGGATGGGAATTCATCCAGAATGTCTGCGAGCGTGGATTTCATCATCGTGAGCAGCTGCCCCGCCTCGCTGTGCAATTCGCGGGAAATGTATTTTCGTTCATTTTCCTGGGCGCGGATCACGCCCCGCGCCAGTTCCTGCATTTCGGACCGGCTTTTTTCCAGATCGTCGGCTTGCTTCTTAAGGCGCAGCATCATCGACCGCACAGAATCAAAGAGGGTCTCGATCTCATCATGCCACCAGCCTCTTTTGATGCCATAGTCTGAAAAATCAACGACCGAGGCGCTGTCTTGCACGTTGCTGGTCAGGCGGGTCAATTGCACCAACCGCTTGGAAATCGCCTCGGAAAGTGCGTAGGCGATGAAAAATGAGAACAAGACGGTGGCGAATAGTACGATGATGGATCGGACTTGCAGCCCTCTTTCGATGTTCACGATCAGGGATGCGGGAACATCCACCCCCACGCCGCCAACGACGACACCATCGGCATCGAACAATGGAGCGTATGTGGAGATCCAATCGCCGTATTCGTCGTGATAGGGCTCCCAGACGTCAATGCGCCCAAAGAGGCTTTTGTACAAGGTCGGTGCTTCATAGAGCTGACAGAACTTAAAACTTTCTTCAGGATTGGTGTAATACCACGAAGAACTGATCATGATCACATAGCCCGGCTCGGGACCGGGAATGTAGGTGTAAATACTTCTGCTTAGATCAAATTGGGAAATGGTCTTGAGCCAGCCCATGTGTTTATGAAACAGCAGATTATCTGTGGGAAAGTACCCGTTGGATTCATCGGAAAAGGATGTGCCGGGTTTTGGCGGGCAATTTAGATTTGAAGCAGCTTCCTCTTGGTATAGCGCCTTGAAAGTTTCGATATCGATCGTGGCGGCGATGCCCGCTACGTGATTGGAAAGGTCGGTGGTTAGAAGTTTCAGTTCATTTTGAACCGTGTATCGGTAATACAGGTAATACGCGATTGAATTCGCAGGGAGGAATACCAGCACAAACATGACCCAGATCCGGTTTCGAACGCTGAGGGTGGGGCGTTTCTTCTTGACCTGCAAGGAATCCATGAGCGCATTATACCTTTGCAAGACTGCAGCAAGGATGAGAGTTGCTTTCGTTCTGCTTGTATAATCAGGCTATGAGATCTTTTCTTGATCGATTTATTCTCGGCATTCCCCGTTTGTATCTCAAGCAATTCCCGTATGCGTGGATCGCCTACATTGCTTTATGGACCTGGCCCCCGAATCTTTCATCCATCTTTCTGCTGGTCATGATCGTGGGAATGTCCATGCTGCAGTGGCGGCATTACGCATGGATCTCATTCATGCGCACCGCGTACGCGCCCAATGGCGGTAAGTTTTTCATGGACCGGCCGCCGATCCGTGTTGATGTGAAAAATCTGGCGGTGCTGATCCTTGTCGCCGGGGTCGCGAGTTATTTTGTTAATAGCCAGATCAGGCTCGCGCCCTGGCAGGTGTTTCTGATCATTGTGGGTTTCTCGCTGACCTATCGTGATTACAAATTCTTCGGGTCGCCGACCACGTACGTCATCACTGCAGAAGGGATCGGCATTCACTTCGCGCCGGGTCACCTGGATTACCGCCTGTTCCTGAAATTCTCAGAGATCGCGCGGATCGAAAGGTGCGGATTCCAAAAAGACCGGGGCTGGGATTGCTTTGCCCGTTTCCCCGATCTGCAGGATGGGCTGTTGCTGCTTCCCAAAAATCCAAAAGGATTGACGAGGCGGATCGAGATGCTGTTCATTGTTCCGCGCGACATTGAAAAATTCCTTGAACAACTGCCTTACGGATTTCGATAAGCGGAACCAAGACCGGAGACCCGAGCATGCTTTTGAATATTGCCACCCCAAGGCTCATCTTAAGACCGCACACACACGCCAATCTTGAATGGCTCAACACGCTCTTCAATGATGCAGACGAAAACTATTTCGACGGAGATGAGCCGCCGATGGATAGTCCGCAAACCCTCGAAGAGACCGACAGGATCTTGTACCGCATTCTCAACCGCCCGGCGGATGCCGACATCATTGATTACGCCGTGCATCGCAGGGATGACGGCGCGCTGATCGGCTGCGGCATGATCGCGTTGATCAACCGTTATAACCGCCGCTGCAACCTGGGCATCAGCATGGGATGCGATAAATCCAATTGGGGAAAAGGCTATGGGCGCGAGACCCTGCAAGCCGTCATTGGATACTGCTTCAATGAATTAAAGATGAACCGCATCGAAGCGGAGATCTATGAGTTCAATGCCCGGTCGATCCGTTTGTTCGAGCGGCTTGGCTTTCGCCGCGAGGGAGTGCGGCGCGAGTACGTGTACAAGGATGGCGTTTTCAAGGACGAGTATCTTTACGGCCTGTTGAAAAAGGATTGGTCGGAGGATCGCGTTACGCCCGCTCGCCCCTGAACTGGGTTTCATACAACTGGCTGTACAGTCCACCGGTTGCAACCAATTGTTCGTGAGTTCCCTGCTCAACGATCCTTCCCCTATCCATTACCAGAATCAGATCCGCAGCGAGGATCGTGCTCAAGCGGTGCGCGATGACGATCGATGTGCGCCCAGCCATCACCCGCTTCAACGCATCCTGGATCAACGCCTCAGACTCGCTGTCGAGTGAGCTGGTGGCTTCATCCAAAACCAGAATACGCGGATTCTTCAAGATGACCCTCGCCAGCGCAATGCGTTGCTTCTCTCCGCCGCTCAGACGATAGCCGCGTTCGCCAACGATGGTGTCGTACCCTTCCGGCAGCCCCATGACAAAGTTGTGAATGTTCGCTGCGCGCGCGGCGGTTTCGATCTCTGCCTGGGTCGCGTCCATTTTGGCGTAGGTCATGTTGGTGCGGATGGTGTCGTGGAAGAGGTGTGTTTCCTGCGTTACCATGCCGATGGCATTGGCAAGTGAGTCGAGTGTTACATCTCGCAGGTCATGCCCGTCAATGCGGATCACTCCATTCGTTGGGTCGTACAGCCGCGGGATGAGATAGGTCAGCGTGGTCTTACCGGCTCCTGAAGGACCCACCAGGGCGATCAACTGCCCGGGCGCGGCGGCGAAGGAGATTCCCTCCAGGGCGACATCACGTGCCTGGGATGTTGCCGCAGGTTCGGGCGCGGTCTGACCGTCCCCGGTCTTGCTTTTTTCATCTGACGAATTTTTCTTCCCGCCAGACAGCACCGCTCCCACGTTCGCCATGTTCCCGTAGCGTTTAACCTCGCTGAGCATGATGTTCTCGTTGATGGAATATTTGAAGTCGATGTTCTGGAATTCCAGCGCGCCTTTAACTTCCTTGAGAACGACCGCATCTGTTTTTTCTTCGATGTCGTGCGGCAGGTC
>JAGNWT010000083.1 GCA_017985935.1 Anaerolineales bacterium
AACTCTTGCGCCAACTGCGGATTGGTGGAGGCGACTGCATTTGCCATTGCCTGTAATTGTTCAGCAGTTTGCTGTAACTCTTCTGAATTCATCTGGCTCAAGTCCATGTTGGCAAGCTCAGATGCGGCATTGGCGAGATTGCCATTTGCCATTTCCTTGCCCACCGATTCCAGCGGACTTCCCTCCTGAGCCGCGAGCGAACTTCCTGTCTCTTTCAAAGTTTGCAGGGATTGCTGCGCTTGTTCTCCGCTCAAGGCTTGCAGCTTTTCTCCCGTATTAACGAGAGTCGAGACAGCACCTTCCATGGTTGGGTTTTCTTTCAAGTCGCTCAAGGCTTGTTGAAGCGGTTCGGTCAGCGCCTGCTTTTGTTCATTGGTCAGTTCTTTGTTCGCTTCGATCTCTTTGATGATCTCTTCGATCTGCGCCTGCTGTTCGGTAATGGCTTGCTCCACCGCCCGTTGACGGGTCGCCGCAGCGAAAAAGGTTTCGCCGCGAATCCAAAGCAAGCTGATCAAGACCGCGAAAAAAAGCGCGAGGTATGCATCCAGCCTTTTGAATCGCAGAGGCAGGTCTCGGTTGGGTTTGACTCCGCGCGAAACGGTGACAGCATCATCAAGTTGTTTCTGGATGATCTCGATCGAATGGTTCTCGGTCTGTAATTCCAAAGCCGTACTGACTCTTTCGCCAAGATGAAGTTTGCGGTCAAAGTAACGCGCGGCTTTGATTTTCTCGATCTTCCAAAGATACGCGATGATACCGGCCACGAGCGGCACGGTCAGGGTGAGGAGGAGAACCAGCGCGAGAAATTCCCGCTTCAGTAGTTTTGCCTGCATCAAACCAAATCCGCCCGCCAGCAGAGACAGACCCAACCCAATGGCGAGTCCGCGCACGAACCAGACCAGAGCGCGCTGCAGACGCATCCAGCGGATCCATTGATGAAGGGTGTGTGAAAGGGAGTTTATATCATTCATGGGATTCAGCGTTCGTAGCGATCCAAATAGAACACGATCAATTTCAGCATGGCAGCGGTCATCAAAAATGAGTAGACCACGTACACGATCCACGGCGAAAACAGTACGAGAGAAAAATCCGGCGGGTAAATAAGGAACAAACTTTGCTCCTCGACCAGCATAAATTGAGTGACCAAGCCAGCCGATATGGGATTGGTGGATAACAAAACCCAGACACTATTCAATGCCAAAACTATGATTTCGTCTGTGACTGTGTTCGTGTCGATGATGTTATTTATAAAGACCGCGAAAACAAAAACAAGAACAATATTGGGAAGGAAGATACTGGTATAGGAAAGAACTGTTGCAATGATCGTTCGCCTGGCGATGGTTGAGAAATACAAGCCGAGCGTGCAAAAAAGGAAAGCGGTCGCGGTCAGCATGACGAATGAAATGATCATCTCGCCCATCCCCACGCCCCCCAGAAAAAATACCAGGCTTTGTAAAGGCAGGGCGGCGAGCACCAAAAGCATCAGGTAGATCACCGTGGTAAGAAGTTTCCCAAAGACCAGATCGCGCGAAGAAAGCAGGGAGGTTCGAAGAAGGTCGAAGGTTTGACGCTCTCTTTCGGAGGAGATCGCGCCCGAGGTTAAAGCCGGACCGATCAACCCGATCATCAGGAATTCGAACATCACCACCATCGAGAAGATCAGCTTGCCCATTTCCTGCAACGAGTCGGGATTTGCGCTCGCCATGTTGACGCCATCCGTTGAGTAAAAGTACAAACCGGCAATGACGAGACTGATCAACGAAAGGTACGCGGCAAGGATGATGAAGCCTTGCCTGCCTCGCATCCTGCCTTTGAGTTCTTTTGCGAGGATCGGGTTACCCATCAATTTTTGGGCAAAGGTCCATCGGGCGGGTTGTTCATGAATGGAAGACGCTGGTGTGTCCACGATAGTTCCTTAGCGGTCGGTCCGTTTGACGAAATTAATGCTCAAGGCGATCAAGATCGTGCTCAGCAGGAGGTTGAATGTCACGTAGATGATCCACGGTGATGGCAGAGGAAAGGTGGTCGTCCCGAACAGGTTGCTCGATGTCAGCCACAGACTTTGCTCGTCGATCAGGATAACCTCGCTGACGACCGCCGCAAAGAACGGGTTGAGTGAGAGCAGGAACCAGGTGGCGGTCGTGAGAATGTTTTCTGTGACAATGTTTCTGGCGTTGATCGTGCCCAATGTGCCGATAATAAAGAGAAGGAATATGAACAGGATAAATGAAAGCAGGATCGTGGCGTAGGAGAAAACGGTCGAGAGCAGGGTGCGTTGTGAAATGCTGGAGAAGAAAAGCCCCAGGGTGCAAAAGAATACGGCGGTAACCACCAGCATCAGGGTCGAGACGATCATCTCTTCTGCGCCTACGCCGCCAAGGAAAAAGGCGAGGCTTTCCACGGGCAATCCGGTGAAGATCAGCAAAAATAGAAAGGCAACAGCAGAACTGAGTTTTCCAAATACCAATGAGCGGGGTGAAAGGAGCGAGGTTTTGAGCAGGTCCAAGGTTCGGTGTTCACGCTCCGAGGAGATCGCGCCGGCGGTCAGTGCGGGACCGATAAAGGCGAGCATGAGCAGTTCAAGCAGCACCACTGTGCTGAAGATCACCTTGCCGACCGTTTGCAGGAAGCTCGGGTCACCGATCGTTGTGGAGGACTCAGATACGATCAGAATATAAATGAGGCTGATAAAAAAACTGATGAACGATAGATACGCGCCAAGGATGATGAATCCCTGTTTGCCGCGCATCCTGCCCTTTAATTCCTTGGTGATGACAGGGTGGTCTGTGATGCGGTTAAGAAAATTCATCCGCGCGGGTTGCTGCTGGGGCGTCTGGGGTGAGTCCATGATTTACGACACGATCCCTTTGGTTGTGCGCATGAACACTTCTTCCAGGTTCTTTGAATCCTCGCTGAAATGCACCACGGGGAATCCTTCTGCCAGAAGTTTTGCAAGCAGTTGGTGGATGGATTCGTCGTCTCCGATAAAATCCACATCTAGCGAGGCGCGGTTGGAGTTTTCCACTACGCGGACTTCCGCCACCCCGGGCATTGACCTGAGGGCGGCTTGCGCGTCTTCGCTGCGAGACAGCAGTTCAATATGGATCTGTCGATGAGGCATAACGTGCTGGCTTAGCTGTTGAAGAGTGCCAAGCGCAGCCATCTTGCCGTCTTCGATGATGCCCACACGCGAGCACAGTTCGCCCACGTCTGCGAGGATGTGGCTGGAAAAGAGAATGGTCTTGCCGAGGCGCGCCACTTCCAGCAACAGTTCGCGGATCTCAACTCGCGCGCGCGGGTCGAGCCCTGAGGCGGGTTCGTCCAGCACGAGAATGCCCGGGTCGTGGATCAAGACTCGGGCGAGTCCGAGCCGCTGCTTGAGTCCCGTGGAAAGTGTATCGACCATATCGTCCCGCCGATGTCCCAGATCTACCAGGTCGAGCAGGTCCGAAATTAATTGCGCGCGCCGGTGCGGATGGATCTTGTAGCAGGCGCCGAAAAAATCGAGATATTCATTCACGGTCATGTCGCCGTACACGCCGAAGGAATCGGGCATGAAACCGATCTGACGACGCACGTCGTTGGCTTGCTTGAGGATCGAATATCCGCCGACAAAGATCTCGCCCTGGTCTGGTTTAAGCAGGGTGACAAGCATGCGCATGGTGGTGGTTTTGCCTGCGCCGTTGGGACCGACCAGCCCGAAGATCTCTCCGTTCTCAATGTTGAAGTTAATGTTGTTGACGGCGATGCGCTTTTTGAATCGCTTGGTCAGTTGTTTGATCTCAATGATCGGGCTCATGGCTGCACCATCAAAGTGAAATCGACCGCTGTGATCTCGAAATAATCGTTTTGATTGCCCGTGATGTTCATGCGGATCTCACCGTCCATGCCGACAAAGCGCGCGGCATTTGGGACCTTTGTGTTGAAGGATTGCAGATCCACTTGTATCCACGCACCGGTTTCATGGTCCCACAATTTGAGGATGATCTTGTCGGGGGTGGTGTTGGTGCCGATGTTGAGTTGCAGCGAATCCACTTTGCTGAAGTGGACGGGCAGACTCGGCTGGAAGCGAATGGTGTACCCTTCGGCAGACAGGTTGTAGTAGCTGCTTGTAATGCTGTCGCCCAGAGTGGACTCCCATGAATAAATGCTCGAGGAAAGCATCAGGTTGCCCGGCTCAACCTGCAGCCCGGGGTTTAGCTTCTGAAAGAAGAGCAGCGTATCGGTCGAATTGGATTCTTGTCCCTGCAAGTCCACGGGTACGGAGATTTCATTGTCCACCCAGCCCATGAGATACACGCCGGTGTTGACATTGACATAGCCATAGGTGGATGTGGTCACCGCTTGCAGGAACGCGTAGCGCCGCTGTTCTGGAATATTGTTTTCTGCGTAGGGGTCCCAGCCAAAGGAATTTAGGATCGTGTATTGATTTGTAAGCGAGGTGTTCGAACTATTGGCGAGCGTGGAGGATACCTTCCGGGTTTCGTTGGGTGCGATATCGCCGATCAACGTCCACCCGCTTGGGGTGACGAGTGTTGCGTCACGCAAGGTGTACGAACTGGTATTCGTGATCTTGCCGCTCAGTTTTGGCAGCCGGTTAGAGAGATTGACAACAAGGTCATGTTGAACGGTCAGTGTCTGAAGCGTGGGTAGTGAACCTTCGGCGCTGATGGATTGCATTCCACCGATCTCCACCCGCACATCCGGGACCGTGTACCCCGCATCGTTCTTGACCGCAAGCCAATCGTTTCCGCCTTGCAGGCTGGGTGAGGTGCCCAGATACGGCATCAAAAGAAAATCGTCCCCGCTCTTCAGATCGTAGGTTGTGCGGGTCGGTGAGTACAGCCCTACCATGCCTGTAACCTGGGACTGCTCCACGCCTTCCCAGGTCTGCGCCAGCATGATGCGGTTCAGGATCGGGCGGGTGCCTCGATAGAGGTAGCCTGAAAAATAAGCAAGGCTGGTGAATACAATGACTAAAACCGGGATGGTGACCCAAGCCAGTTCGGGGCGCTTGATGCGGCGCAGGATGAAATAATTCAACGGTCCAATGACCGCGATGTAAAGTCCGAGCCAGCAGCAAACATAGATGAATGAAGGCAGGCTCAACTCGGGCAGGGTGGATAAGGCAGTGTCTGCATAATACGCGTCCCAGCGCCCGGATGCCCACAAAGGTTTGGGAGACTTGAACCCGATCAGGTGCAGGTAAAAATTCTCGAAGCCATCCCAATCGCTCAACGGTTTCAGGCTCGGGTCGGCAGCGAAGAAATACACTTTTCCGAAGCCGACCGGCTTTTCCACCAGCAGGGGAGTTCCGTTTTGTTGTACGAGAACATTACTGCCCGCCAAAACTTTTCCGCTGGCGAGGAGGGTGCCGGCTTCCAAAGCGGTCGAGCCGATGGTGTAATCGGAAAGAGCCGAAAGACTGGTTATGTTCTTTGTGCCGTTTATTTGAAGCGGAAGTAGATCGCTAATTCCGGCTGTGGTGGTTTGCCATTCCAGACCGCCGGTGACAAAAAGCTTGCCTCCGTTGGCTATCCAGAGCTCCAGGGCTTGTTTCTGGCGGACGGTGAGCGTGCCGCTATCTGCATTGGAAATGATGAGCGCATCCAGCATTCCCCAGCCAGAGGCGTGATCGGGCAGGTCATCGATCTTTAGCTGCGCAGTCTTCGCGGCTCCGGTCAACGGGCGGATGCTGTTCAGCACGGAGAAAGTGGACGGCGAATCGGTAATGACGCCGAACAAAGTAGTGGGATCGCTCAGGCAGTTGATGTTGAGATTTGTTGTCGCAAGGACCTTGTTCCCCTCGGTCACGCTTACGCTGAAAGTCCGCATGAAAGATTCTGGTCTGATATAAAGAAAAAATTCCTTGCGGGAGGTGGATGGCAGGGAAACGTCCATACCTTCAGTAGTCGTTCCGCCGCCGCTGTTCTTAAAGGAACTTTGCACACGCGCGTTGACATCTGCCCCTGTGTTGTTCACCGTGACACGGACAGGCAGCCAGTTTCCGGTTTTGCAGAAACCACCCAGCCCGGCTTGCGCGGTGACCGTGATCGTCGATTGCGCCTGCGCCGTCGCTGCTATGTTCGCAGGAATGAGAAGTGCCAAGGTCAAGCACACAACCGCAAAAAAGAATTTTCTACGCAAACCGTCCAAGCCCATCCTCCATTCGATTAAACGATCAGGAAATCATATCATATTTGATTTTTGGCTTCAGGAATTATTTCACAATGAGGATTTGTTCTTGTCAGTAGAAACAATCAAGCCTATACTTTGAAAAAAGGAGCCGATATGCAGGAATTTAGCATTTCTGAGTTGCAGTCTAAAATGGCGTCTGGCGAGCTGACCTCGCAGCGGTTGACCGAAATGTATTTGGAGAGGATCGAATCGATTGACAGGAATGGTCCGCGATTGAACTCTGTGATCGAAACGAATCCCGACGCCATGAGCATCGCATCTTCCCTCGACCTTGAGCGGGCGGCCGGCAAGTTGCGTGGACCCCTGCACGGCATTCCCATCCTACTTAAAGACAACATCGATACGAATGATTCCATGCAAACCACAGCGGGTTCTCTTGCCATGCTGGGCAATGTCGCATCGCGTGATGCTTTCATCGTAAAGCGTCTTCGCAAGGCGGGCGCCGTTATT
The DNA here is from genome assembly GCA_017985935.1 of Anaerolineales bacterium. Lineage (GTDB taxonomy): Bacteria > Chloroflexota > Anaerolineae > Anaerolineales > Villigracilaceae > Villigracilis. The sequence continues at coordinate 6,649 of JAGNWT010000083.1, forward strand.
TTAGGTAAGACTAATTTGAGCGAGTGGGCAAATTTCCGCGGCAGGAACTCCGTCAGCGGGTGGTCTTCTCGCGGCGGGCTGACCCGCAACCCGTACGCTCTGGATCGTTCAGCCTGCGGATCGTCCTCCGGTTCGGGCGCGGCGGTGGCGGCGAATCTTTCCGCTGCGGCGGTGGGCACAGAGACAGATGGTTCGGTCATCTGCCCCGCGCAAACGAATGGCATCGTTGGTATCAAACCCACGTTGGGTTTGCTGAGCCGCAGCGGGATCATTCCCATCGCGCACAGCCAGGATACTGCCGGTCCCATGGCGCGGAGTGTTGCGGACGCCGCGATCCTGCTTGGGGTCATGACGGGAGTCGATGAAAGAGACCCTGCTACCCGATTAAGTGCGAAGCGCAGGTTTTCATCCTACGAAAAATTCCTTGACCCGAAAGGACTCAAAGGCGCGCGGATCGGAGTCGCGAGAAATATGTGCGGCACAGATAAGCGCATCATTTCGATCTTTGAATCTTGTATCGAGGTCATGAAACAAATGGGCGCGGTCATTATTGACCCGGCCGACGTGCCGAATTTCAACAAATTTGGCAAGACCGAGGTGGAAGTGCTGCATTACGAGTTCAAGGCAGATTTGAACAAGTATCTGGCTTCGGCGAATGCACGGGTAAAAAGCATGGCGGATGTGATCAAGTTTAATGAGGAGAACAGATCGACAGTCCTCAAGTATTTTGGTCAGGAGCACATGGTCATCGCTCAGGAGAAGGGCAGTCTGCGCGAGAAGAAATATCGAGAGGCGCTAGCGAAGAATTTGCAGCTTACTCGAAAGAACGGAATCGACGCCGTGCTGAAGAAATACAAGCTCGACGCGATCATCGTTCCTTCAGGCGGACCATCCTGGATGATAGACCTTGCCAACGGAGATGCGACCAACTGGGATATGGAAAGCACTTCGCCCGCAGCAGTGGCGGGATACCCGCATATTACTGTGCCAGCCGGTTATATATTTGGGTTGCCGGTTGGTATTTCGTTTTTCTCGACAGCGTGGCAGGAGCCGACTTTGATCAAACTTGCGTACGCTTTTGAGCAGGCGGCAGGAGTCCGCAAACCTCCTAAGTTTTTACCCACCGCAGACCTGGACCTTTGAGCGGATACCCAACTGCCAAAATTGTTAGTTCCAGCGGACGATTCTTTGAGATAATATACTAAACTTAGTGGATGTTCAGGCGTATACCCAATATGGAGAGTGGGGGATCTCATGCCAAACCAAATGAAAAAAGACGACAACAATTTTGAACCGAGAGATATCAAAGTTCAACCGCAAGATGCCCAGCCTGAAACAGCACTGGGCTCCTGGCAGCATTTGTTGGCGACTCTTTCTGAGGCTCAACGCATTTCAAGATCTGGAAGCTGGGCGTGGAATCTTGCCACGGGCGAAATCACTTTTTCAGAAGGCATGTTCATGCTGACCGGGATGAACCCGGGGACAATGAATATCGACCGAGATGCTTTCAAAAAAATACTCCATCCCGATGAGGCGGATCGAGTATTAACGGAGTTTCTGCAATCGAATGAAATTCCGCACCCGGTTGTTGAGCACCGGATCATGCTTCCGCATGACGGCGTTATCGATGCGCGGACATACATCAAAGTACATCGAGATGAACACGGAGATCCCTTGAGCCTGATCGGTTCCACGCATGACATTACCGAACAAAAAAGGACTGAGTTGGCACTGGTCGAAAGTGTGAGACATTTTCACAGTCTGTTCGACAACACCACGATCGGCATGTATCGAACCACGCCAGATGGGCGTATTTTGCTGGCAAATCAGGCGGGGGTCCGTTTGTTGGGATACGATTCAAGCGAAGAGATGCAGCGCCGAAACCTTGCGTCCGAGGGCTTTTTCAAAGTCAATGAGCGGAACGTTTTTCTCGAAAAAATGGCTCGAGATGGATTTGTTGTTGGCTTGGAAAGCACCTGGATTAAAAAAGACGGTTCAGTCATCCACGTCCGGGAGAGCGCAACTGCTGTCAAAGATGATGATGGAAACATCCTGTATTACGATGGCACATTCGAGGATGTGACCGAAAGAAAAGCAGCGGAAGACGCGCTCAAGGAGAGCGAGGACCGAACACGGACGGTCACGGATATGATCACCGATTACATTTTTGTGGTTGATGTGCTTCCGGACCATTCCATGAAAATGCGTTGGGCATCAGAGAATATGCAGCGGCTCACCGGGCGTACGGTTGATGAGATGCTCACATCCGATCTCTGGACTGACATTATCCACCCTGAAGATAAGGCAGCATATTTACGGTTTGTCAAAGACACCCTTGCCACAGCCAGATCAAATGAGTGCGAGTGCCGAACCTATCAAAAGGGCGGCGCCGAACGCTGGGTGAAGATATTCGTCCAGCCAAAGATCAACGAGAATGGGGTGGTGGATGTCATTGTCGGCGCGATCCAAGATATCTCCCGCCGAAAGCGGATCGAGCTCACCCTCGAAAAGAATCTTCACCTGTTAGCCGAGACCGAACGAATGGGCAATGTTGGCGGGTGGGAATTAAATATCGAAGAAAGTGAGTTCCATTGGACCGATCAGGTGTACCGCATCCACGAGTTGGATAAGTCAAAGTTCACGCCCAAGCTAAACTCGGTGCTGACATTGTATAAACCAAAATACCGCATGCTGATCAATGATACTGTGCAGTCAGCCATTATCTATGGCGGACGGTTCGACGCGGAGTTGGAGTTGTTTCCGCGTTCCGGCGGGTATAAATGGATCCACCTGGTTTGCGAGGCGGAGCGTCACTCGACTAGGGTCTTTGGCTTCTTTCAAGACATCACTGAACGCAAGCGGGCAGAGACCGAGCGCGAAGTTCTACTGGGAATCATGCAGGGGTTGACCTTGACGAATGAACTGCGGGATTACTTTGAGTTGATCCACTTTAATCTTTCCAAGGTGATCTTTGCCGAAAACTTTTTCATCATTCTTTATAACAAGGAAACCCACCTGTTTGAGGAGTTGTATTCGGTGGATAAATTCGATCCTCCAATGTCGCCTTCCAAATTGGAGAAGAGCATCACAGCTTATGTTTTTCGAACCGGCGAGCCGCTTTTGTTGAGTCCGGCGAAGTTTGACGAACTGATCGAGCTGGGTGAGATCGAGCTGGTTGGGACGAGAACCGCCTGTTGGCTGGGCGCGCCGTTGAAGACTCCGACAGGAACGATCGGGGTGATCGCCGTTCAGGACTATAACGATCAATTCCGATACTCAGAGCGTGATAAGGAATTCCTGAGTTTCATCAGCGCCCAGATCGCGGTGGCGATCGAACGGAAGAGTGCAGAACAGAAATTGGCGGAAGCACGGGCTTCGCTGCGGTTGGTGAACCTTGGCTTGGAGCAGGCGTTGATCCGCGAGCAGCATACCTCCCGCACCGACAGCCTGACCGATGTTCATAACAGGCGGCACTTTTTTGAGATCGCCGACCATGAATTCATAGCCGCCAATCGGTTTGGAAAGATTTTATCCATGATCTTGTTCGACATCGATCATTTTAAGAAGTTCAACGATATCTACGGACATCTGGCTGGCGATGAGATATTGAAGCATGTTGTGCGGATCACACAAATGCAGCTTCGAGATACGGATATTCTCGCGCGTTATGGAGGCGAGGAGTTCGTCATTTTGCTGCCGGGCAACAATGCCAGAAGCGCTGTTGTGGTGGCGGAACGTATTCGGGAGAATATCGCTTCCTATTTGATGGATTTTAATCAGGATAAAGTGGGTGTGACCGTGAGCATGGGCGTGGCTGAATGCGACCCAGGCATGGAAACACTCGATGAGCTGGTAAGGCTGGCTGATAAGGCGATGTATGTCGCCAAAGATGCCGGGCGGAATCGGGTCATCTCTTTGTCGTAGGGGCTATAGCTCGAAATTTCTTCCCACAGATTTCGACCGGGCTTTTTGAAGTACAAGATTGGCGGTGACCAGGTCTTCCATGGCGTGTCCCATGGATTTATATATGGTCGTCTCATGGTCCGACACACGACCGGGGCGCTGCTTCAATAGCAGTTCGCCCAGTTCTGTGCCGGTCTCCGGGTTAAGCCCTTGCAGTTCCGCGCTTCCAACGGGAGGTGTTTGATACGCAACCCTGGATTCAACGAAGACCCGGCTTGCTTCGACAAGATCGCGCGGCAGTTCTCCGCCAGGCGGGCGATACCCAACGGATGTGATATGCGATCCCTCTTTGACCCAATCCGCGTGGATGACGGGCTCGAGCGATGATGTGCAGAGACAAACCACGTCTGCTTGAGAAACTGCCTCTCGGACGGAATCCACTGCCAGCGCTCGTGGATCGCGGGAGGCTAATGCTTGCGCTTTGGAAAAACCCTTTGATGCGATGAATATTTTATCGATGCCGACCAGAGTCCCGATCATCTGTAAATGTGCATGACCCAACACCCCTGCGCCAATGATCGCGAGGGTGTTGCTGTTTTTTCGGGCAAGATGTTTGATGGACAGTACCGCGCCTGCCGCAGTGCGCATGGCAGTGATGTGTTCTCCATCCATGAAGGCGATGGGCGATCCGGTCTCGGAATCGAAGAGGGTGATGGTGGCTTGATGATCGGGGACGTTGTATTTTCGATTCTCGTGGAAGATGGTGACGAGTTTGACAGACATGGCGTGCCCCGGCAAATAGGCAGGCATGCCCACCAGCAAGCCCTTATCTGCGACCGCCTGGTTGCGAGGTGGTGCGTTAAGCTGCCCCGAGCTAAGCGCTTTAAAACCCTCCTCCAAAACGGAGAGTAATTCGTTTGGATCCAGCAGGTCTTCGACTTCTTTGCGGGTTAAAAGCAACATGGATTTTCCTCAGTCGTTAAAGTTTCGAGGGTGATTTTACTGCCCGCCGCGTGTGACCTTGGCGGTCGCGGCGGAGCGGGTGTGGACTTCCAACTTCTCAAAGATTGCTTTCAGGTGCCGCTTGACGGTGTTCGTGGTGATGACGAGCTTGTCCGCAATCTCCTTGTTGGTCAGTCCCTGAGCAAGGAGGTCGAGCACTTCACGCTCGCGTTCAGTGAGCGTGTTTAGTTTATCGTCTGCGACAGGGGAATTTCTGGTGTCTTCGATGATGCGTTTGAAAGTGGCGCGGTCGAAAGCCTGCTTTTCAATGAAGGCTGTGATGGAGTATTTGGAGTAAATTCGCTGGATCTCATCCGGCTCGGAAAGCCCGCTGATGACCACCGCGGGAATATTTTTTTCGCGGGCAAGCGCCAATAACTGATAGCCATTTGGGTCCCGGTCGTTGGTACGAGAGATCGTTTCGTTAAGTGACAAGTCAATGATGGCGAGCGAGTAAACGCCTTTACGCATGGCTCCAAGTGCCTCGCCAAAACTGGCGCAAAGGGCGAGCTGAAACCCGAGGTCACTTAATAGGTCTTCCAAGATACTGCGCCAGCCGGCGTCATCATCGACAATGAGGGCTTTGGGTTTGCTGGCAGGGATAGGTGAAGTCTGCGAAATTTCTGCCGTGAACTTCTCCACCTCTTTGGGCGCGCTGGCGAGGATGCCGTGGACGATCTCTTTGAACTGCGCGCGATTGAAACTTTCCTTTTGCAAAAAAGTAAATGCGTTATGCCGGGTCAGCGCCGCGACAGCCACTTCCACGGTGGCGAAACCCGTAAGCAGAATGGACTTGCAATCGGGGTCTATGTTCTTGATGTTTTCAAGCACCTGAAGACCGTCTGTGTTGTTGTGGTCGTAATCAGATAGGGAAAGGTCAGCCACAGCAAGGCGGTGAGTCTTTGCTTTGAGCAGCGGAATGGCTTCGTTGAGACTGCCCGCCACATCCACTTCAAGACCGCAGTCGGCGAGTATCTCGCCCATGATCTGCTGCCAGGCGTGATCATCCTCCACTACTATGGCTCGCGGAAGGGGCGGGGTTGTCATGCGGGCAGCTCCGTGATCGGCAGTCTCAAAACAAATGTTGTGCCATGCTGACCGTCACTTTCCACATGCACGTTGCCGCCCAGCCGAGTCATCAACGTCCGCACCCACCATAAGCCAAACCCCAATTTGCCGGGATGCGCGCGGCTTGAATATTCAAGTTCAAAGATCTGGTCGTGCAGCTCAGACCGAATGCCGGGACCCGTATCTGCAATCCGCACTTCGACCGATTTTTCATTCACTGCACCGTTGATGGTTACCATCCCTTTGCCTTTCATGGCATCAATGGCGTTTTCGATCAAATTTCTGAAAACGAATGTCAGGCTCTGCCCATTGGCATTGACCGCGGGCAGGCTGTCGAGTCCGTTGAGGTTGATCTGGATCTCCTGCGGGACTTGAATGGAACTGACCGCATCCTGCACACGCGGGGCAACCCGAATCTGTTCAATGCGGATGGGGCGCAAGTGCGAAAGATTGTCACGTACGATCTGCATTGCCGCCATCGCGCTGCGCTCGATCTCAATCAAACTTTTGTTGAGATAGGAATCGCTTTCGAGAAGCGCATTGTATTTATCCTGGATCGCCTGCACACGCACAGGGATCGTCCCCACTTTGTTATTCATATTATGCAGCAGGTTCGCAGAGATATCTCCCACCGCGGCAAAAGTCTCGGCGATGAGATGCTGCTCCTGTGATGAGCGCAACGCCTGCTGTCTTGATTCGTTTTGGACTGCGAGCACCGCGTAATTGGCAAGACAGGCCAGCACTTTTTTATCCCACTCGGATCTATCGCCTCGGACTCCGCCGGTCACTGCGTGAAACGCCCCGAACATTCCCATCGCTGCCGTTTTTTCGCCGCTCAAAAGCGGCATGATCAGCGCATTGGGCTGATTTATTTCCTGCGGACTCTGCGGCGGGACGCCCTGTCCATTGGAGGCAGTCAGTTCCATTCCGCCCAGACCGTTGACCAGCCAAATGGCGCTGGAGGGTGTATTGAGCAAATCATTGGCCATTTCGCACAGCATGTTTAATACCTTGTGGCTCGGCTGTGAAATGAGCAATTGCGCCGCTTCCTGCAAGGCGTCGAGCAGGCGCACTTCCTGAATGGCGGTCACCGCGTAGGTTGCCAGTGACTGCAGCATGTGATTGTCGTCTTCAGAAAAGCCGTTGACCCGGGGACTTTCAAGATTGAGCACGCCTTCCAGTCGTCCGCTGGCGTTGATGAGCGGCACGCACAACTCAGACCGCATTTCCAGTTTGGAATCAAGCGGATAGTAGATCTCAGCCCATTGTTTTTCGCGCAGGTCTCGAATGAGCAGCGGCTGACGGTTGCGCGCAACATGAGCCATTACACTTTTTCCATGCACCGGCAGTTTTTCCACGAGCGGACGTTCCAGGTGCAAAGAACTGACCGCGCGAGTCACCAGGTATTCATTGCTTTTATCCAACAGGCGGAAAATGCCATATTGGGCATTGGTCAATTCGAGGGCAAGTTCAAGAATGGATTCGAGGGTTTCTTCGAGGCGTTGGCGTGAAGAGATAAGCATCCCTGCGCGGCGCAAACGGTTTAGCTCGTTCTCTTTTTGCTCAAGGTCGCGCTTTATGCCTGCCACATGCCGGGCATGATAGATCGCCATTGCCGCCTGATTGACGAAGTTATGAAGCATTAACTCTTCGAACTGGGAGAGCTTTCTGCGTTCGTATAAGTAAATGTACAAGACCCCAAGCACTTCCTCGGAAACGATCAATGGGAATGCTGCAACAACTCGTACGCCCAGTTCCACTTGATAAGGATGGATCTGCAAATCCTCTTCTTCGTAGGAGACAGTGCGGCGTTTGCGGCGGATGGACCGCATCCCAAATCCGTTCGCGCGGGGGATGTCGTCAGTCGGGGGAATATCTCGAATAGATTTGTACTCATCGGTGTATGCCACCACCCGCGAATTGGCATCAAGCGAATCTGTGACCGGGTTGTAGATATAAATGGAAGCAGAAAACCCCGGAGCGACTCGGATCGCGCTTTCCACGATCAATTGCAAGCTGGAAGATTGATCTTCGCTGGAACCGATCTGGTTAATGGCCGTACTGATCTGGTTCAGGCTTGCCAGAGCCTCCAGAAAACGCGGATTGGTTTCGTCAGGTGAGATGGGAAATGGGGTTGCCATGGAGTTCAACTAATTATGAAGTTCCAATGATTTTACTTCATGGCGCTGAAGAAGGGTCAAACCTTCCAGCAAAGCGGGGTCAGATAAAACTTTGAACGGTCTGCATTCCGAGCTGGAAGGCAAAGTAGAACAAGATCAATCCGCAGGCCGCATTCAAAAAGCGGAAGAAAGAGCCGGTCATCCATTGACGTCCCCAGGCGACCAGCCCCGCCATGACGAAACACCAGACAATTGCACCGGATAAAAAGCCGGCAAAGAAAACCACGAAATGGATCGGTTCCGGTCCGCCGGCAATGGATGCGAAAACGGTCGTGCCCAACCCGGTCCAAAATACGATATTCATGGGGTTGCCCAGGGAAAGGAATGCGCCGCTGGCAAAGTCACCGCGACTTGAGCTTGATGCAGACACATCCAATCCCTTGCCTTGACGGGCATCCTTGAGCGCATCCCAGGCAAGTTTCAACATGAGGAAAATGCCGATCAAACTAAGGATCGTTCTGGCAACAGTGTTCTGGATCAAAAAAGCCAACCCGGTCAGGGCAATGATCGCCCAGGTGGTATCGCCAACCAGTGACCCGAATTGAACGTAAAGCGCGGAGAAAAATCCACGGGCTGAACCGCGGCGAAGAGTCTCAGCGGCGACGACCCCAGGCGGGGCGCAGAAGGATATGGCGAGAACGAAGGATGAGATGAGAAG
>JAGNWT010000139.1 GCA_017985935.1 Anaerolineales bacterium
AGAAAATCGGGCAGGTTGCGCAAACGAAGATAGGATGTGAGCTCGTCGTTCTTTTTAAGTTGAAGTCCGTACTTGTTGGCGAACGCCATCGTTTGCTCGACAGTACGCACACCGGGGACATACCAACCATCGATGTAGGCATCGAACCATTTTTGTTCGCTTGAATTGAATGAATGCGGAGATTTGTAATCATCCACTAGGATAAGTTTGCCGCCCTTGCGCAGCAGACGCCCGGCTTCTTTGAAATATTTTTCAGGGTCTACGGCATGACAGACCGCTTCAACGGAATAGACCGCATCAAGTGACTCGCCGGGCAGGGGCACGGAAGTGAAATCCCCTTCGGCGAAGCGGATGTGCTCTTGTAAGCCAAGTTGATTTGCAGATTCTTGCGCCAGCCGTGCCTGCACGGGGCTGAGAGTTAATCCGAGGGCGGGGGCAGGCTGTTGTAAACGCGGATAAATGTAGAACAGACTCGCACCCACGCCGCAGCCGAGATCGGCAATGCGGGCGTTTGTTTGAGCGACAGATTCGATCTCCGCTTTGATAAGCGCGTTGGAGGTATTGAGCGCGTCTTCAAGCGACTTGGTATCCTGCATCCACAACGAGCGGTGGATGTTCTGTGGCTTTTCGCGAAGCGTGCCGCTAAATTTCAAAAAGAGGTTGGTGTTTTCATCGTAATACGTGCGGACGGAGTCGGTGGTAATAGGCATGGGCAAATTATAATGTAGGGGTGACCCTACGATCGAATTCAAGGAGAATCCATGTCTCACACTGCTTTTGCCACGACCACTCGCGGATTGAATCGCGAACTGCCGCCAATGCGCTTGTATGAAAAAGCCAAGAAGCTCGGCATTTGGAATCCCTCAGACATTGATCTCACTAAAGATAAACAGGATTGGGCTGGCTTTACTGATGAAGAGAAGGACCTGTGTTTGTTGCTCCTGTCCATGTTTGTGGCGGGTGAGGAGGCTGTGACGCTTGATCTGCTTCCGCTGATCCAAGCTATTGCACAGGAAGGGCGCCTCGAAGAGGAAATGTATCTCACCACATTTCTATTCGAGGAAGCCAAACACACTGATTTCTTCCGCCGCTTTATGGATGAAGTTGCTGAGGCAGGCGTGGACTTAAGTCGTTATCACGGCGATAACTATCGTCAACTTTTTTATGAATCTCTGCCAGACGCGTTGAACGCGCTCCGCTCTGACCCGTCACCTGCCAGCCAGATACGGGCATCGGTTACCTATAACATGATCGTTGAAGGCGTGTTGGCAGAGACGGGTTATCAAGCCTTCTTCACCATGCTCGAGCGTAACAACCTTTGCCCCGGCTTGCGCAAAGGGATTTCATTGCTCAAGCAAGATGAGTCGCGTCACATTGCCTACGGTGTATATCTGCTTTCTCGGTTGATGGCGGAGCATCCCAATGAATGGGATAACCTGCAAATGCAAATGAACATGCTGCTGCCCTCTGCTATCGGCGTGATCGGTGATGCTTTTGCACGCTATGAAGTTGTACCATTCGGCTTGAAAGAAGAAGACTTTATCAATTATGCGATGAGTCAATTCAGCAAACGCTTTGAACGACTTGAAAAGGCCAAAGGCGCAAGTTTGGATGAGATCAATCGCGTGGCGAGAGAGAACGAGGAAGCCTGATCCATGACACTCACCCCTTGGAAAATTTTAAGTTCTCGCTACGTTCATCCGCACTTTCGAGCGGATACCGTGGAGCTTGCCAACGGAAAGACATTTGAGCCATTTGTCTTTGAATTTCGCGATTGGGCGAATGTGTTGGCATTGACCAAAAATAACGAAGTGGTTTTGGTCAAGCAGTATCGTCATGGCGTGCAGGAGCTTTCATTGGAATTACCCGGCGGCGTGGTGGACGATGGTGAAAATCCGCTGGAAGGAGCGAAGCGCGAATTATTGGAAGAGACGGGGTACAAGGCTGAGCGGGTCATCGAGGTGGGCAAGTTCTATCCGAACCCGGCGATCCAGCAAAATACCTTGTATTGCTATCTTGCCACTGATGTGGAGTGGGTGGGTGAGCAGAATTTGGATGAATCGGAAGAGATCGAAGTCGTGCTTGTGCAGTTGGATGAACTGGTGGAAATGGTAAAGCAGGGCAGAATCATGCATGCGCTGAATGTGGCCGTTCTATTTCAGGCGCTGGCATATTTGGGGCGCATCTGATTTCGGAAGATGGTGTCTGGGATGTTGAAGCAGGTCGCGGCGGGGAGTGACCGGATCGTTCATCCCGCAAGGGAATCATTATGGTGGGATGGTTGTCTGATTTAGATAACAGGCGTAAAATAGCCAAGCCGAAAAGGCAAGGAAAAGATGTACACATCAGACGAGAGTGACCTTAGTTCTTCAGATAATAACCCGCCCAGTATAGGCGGACAGGACGCGTTTAATTCAAGTACCATCATCACGTAGGTGCATGCTGTGCCTCTGCGTGATGTCAATTCACGCAAGGAGGCAGCCATGCTGAGCATTTACAAAACCACTGAGCAGGGGCTCGAAAAAATCGAAACGATCGCAAACGGCGCATGGGTCAATGTTGTGGACCCTACACCCGATGAGACCGAAAAGTTGATCAACTGGGGGATGGACATGGACTATATCAACTATTCACTTGACCAGGATGAAATGGCACGCATGGAAAGGGATGAAGATTACACCTTCATCCTGCTTCGGATTCCTATTTATCAAGGTGACAGCGATGTTCCGTACAACACGGTCCCGCTCGGCATCATGATCCTGGGGAATAAGATCATCACGGTTTGCCGTTACGACAGCGATATCTTCAGGGTGCTTGTGAATGGGAAGTATCGCCTGATGAAGACGGGCAAACGCTACCGCCTCGCTTTGTATATCTTCCTTGAAACCTCGGCACGTTATTTGAACCTGCTGCGCGAGATCAACCGCGCCACCGAGGCGGTGGAAGACCAGTTGCAAAAGTCCACCCGCAACCGTGAAGTGCTGGAACTGCTTAAATACCAAAAGAGCCTGACCTATTTCGCCACTGCTTTGCGCTCTAATGAGGTGATGATGGAGCGCGTGCAGAAGACGCAATTGTTCAATTATTACGAAGAAGACCAGGACCTGCTAGAAGATGTGCTGACCGAGAATCAGCAAGCCATTCAAATGACCAGCATCGCCACCGAGATCCTTTCGGGCATGATGGATGCCTTCGCTTCGATCATTTCCAATAATCTGAACGGCGTAATGAAGGCGCTGGCTGCCCTGACGATCATTCTCAACATGCCCGCCATTGTGGCTGCATTTTATGGGATGAATGTTGCCCTGCCGGGGGAGGGACATCCCCTGGCGTTCCTTACCGTTATCGGCATATCGCTTGCGTTGACAGCGGTGGCGACGTTCATTTTTTACAAGCGAGATTGGTTCTAGGCTGGCTGTGATCTTTGCAAAGGAGGCGCACAATAAAATTGTGCGCCTCCTTTTTTTACAGGGTTAGGCTTTCGCCGTTCTCACGCAGCCATTTTCTGTGAGACTTGTATTGCGGGCAAATGGCTGCGACCACACTCCAGAATTTCTTTGAATGGTTCTTTACCCGCAGGTGCGCCAGTTCGTGGAGCACCACATAATCGATCACTTCCAGCGGAGCCATTACCAGTCTCCAGGTGAAGTTTAGTGTGCCGTTGGAACTGCAAGACCCCCAGCGCGTTCTTGCGGATGTGATCTTCACCTGCCCGGGCGAGAATCCATGCAGGGCGGAGTAATGCTGGACGCGTTCGGTCATGACCGCCTGAGCCTGTTCTTTGTACCAGCGAGTGAACAACCTTTCAGCATTTGCCTGCATGGTCTGGCTGAGAGTGAAGCCATGCTCGAATTGCAGGGAAGGTCGTTGAGGCTTAACCAGTTTCAGGTCAAAAGATGAACCGAGGAAAAGAAATGATTCACCATCGGTGAACTTTCTAGGTTCACGCGGAGCAAATTCCTTGAGCTTTTCACGGGTGCGTGTGATCCAATCTGCTTTTTCCTGAATGAATTTTTGGATCAAGTCATTGGGCGCGCGCATCGGAGCGCGGACGGTGAGTGTGCCGTCGCGTTCGATGATCAGGGCGATCGTTTTGCGCTTGCTGCGCGTGAGCTTGT
>JAGNWT010000140.1 GCA_017985935.1 Anaerolineales bacterium
GCACGGGCTACTCGATCTCGTACCTGTTGGATAAACTGCGCGAGATCCTCAAAGTGGATCGCATCTGGGATGTTGCCGTGGTCGGCGCGGGCGATATGGGACACGCGCTCGTCCACTATCAGGGCTTCGCCAATCGCGGCTTCCGCATTGTAATGATCTTCGACAACGATAAGGAAAAGGTCGGCAAGAAGATCTCGCAATTCACCGTGGAAGACACCGACAAAATGGTGGAACGATTGAAGAGCGCGGGCATCAAGATCGCCATGCTCACCGTACCGGCTACCGCCGCTCAGGGCGTTGCCGACAAGCTGGTGCAGGCCGGGGTGAAAGCGATCCTCAATTACGCGCCCATCAGCCTGAACGTGCCGTCCAATGTCAAAGTGCAATATATTGACCCATCCACCCATTTGCAGCGGATGACATACTACCTGTAAAGTTTCGTTGAACAAGAATGATCAAAAGGCCCGCCTGAGTTGGCGGGTCTTTTTTATTGCCGCCGACACGCCACATCTTTACCAAATCTTCATATTCTCTTTGCGAAGTAAAAACACTTTTTATTTACACTCTGCTCATAATAATTCACAAGGAGAATGTCATGAAAATCTTTGGAAAACGCCTTTTTCGTCCACGCAGTATCTGGATCCGCCGAGTTGTGCAATGGTTCTTCTTTTTACTTGTGGCACTGATCTCGATCAACCATACCCTGGTGGAAAGCGGAGCGGGCATCCCCTTGCTCTCTTCCGCTTCGCTGCACGCGCTCTGCCCCTTCGGCGGCGTGGTAACGATCTACCAATACGCCACGGTCGGGACCTTCGTGCAGAAGATCCACGAGTCGGCTTTTATTTTGATGATCATCGGTTTTGTGCTGGCTTTTCTTTTTGGACCGGTCTTTTGCGGATGGGTCTGCCCGCTCGGCACTGTGCAGGAATGGGTCGCCAAACTTGGCAGATATTTCTTCAAACGCAATTTCAATCACTTTGTGCCGGTCAAACTGGATAACGCCATGCGCTACCTGCGTTACCTTGTGCTGGCGTGGGTGATCTATGTGACCGCCACCAGCGGCACCCTGATGTTCGCCGAATACGATCCCTACTTCGCACTCTTCAATTTCTGGTCCACCGAAGTTTCGCTCACCGCGCTCGGCATCCTTGGGCTCACGCTGCTGCTCTCTTTTTTCGTGGAACGCCCGTGGTGCAAATACGCCTGTCCGTACGGAGCGGTGCTGGGCATTACCAATCTCTTCCGCGTGTTCCAGATCCGCCGCGTGGAATCGACCTGCAAAGCAGACGGCGCGTGCTCGATCATGTGCCCGATGAACATCCCCGTTGACGCGGTGAAGACCGTCCGCGATCACCAGTGCATCTCTTGCCTTGAATGCACATCTGAAGCCATTTGCCCGGTTGCCAAGACCGTAGTGTTCAACGCCGGAGGTGTGAAATGAACCTGACATCCAAACCGCTCGCCGCGATCATCTTGATCATTTTGTTCGGAGGCATCGCGCTCACCACCGCCATGGGCTCGTGGCAAACCATGAGCAGCAAAATGCCCGCCACTTACACCGAAGGCGAATTTGCCGGCACAAGCAACCCGGCAGATATCAGAGGCTCGTACCTGTTCGGCGATGTCGAAAAAGCGTTCGGCATTCCCTCGGCAGTTCTGGCGCAAGCCTTCAACGTGCAGAGCAATGACCCCGCTTTGATCCCGGTCAAGAGCCTGGAAGAGATCTACGCGGGCAGCGAGTTTGAAGTGGGCACGGCATCAATCCGACTCTTTGTGGCTTTTTACAACGGTCTGCCGTTTGACCTGAGCACCGATATGTATCTGCCGGAAAGCGCGGCGGCGCTGCTCAAGGAGAGGAATCTCACGCCCGAGCAATTGACCTATCTTGAAGCGCACATTGTGCCGAACCCCGCCGCCGGGTCTGACTCAGCGGAAGCTGCCCCTGCCCCATCGGCAGAGCCGGCGCCCGAAGCAGCAGCCACCCAAAGCGCCGCCCCGATCGATGCATCCGCTGAGAAGCTGGTGAAGGGCAAGACCACTTTCCAGGAGGTGTTGAGCTGGGGTGTGAGTCAGGAAGTCATTGAGCAAGTGATGGGCGCACCCATGCCCAATCCGCTGACGAAGGTGAAGGATTTCTGCACGGAGAAGGGTCTTGATTTTGAAGTGATCAAGCCTGCATTACAGGCAGAGGTGGATAAGGCAAACCAGTAACAGTTGAATGTTCACAAGGCAGGCGGCTCGCGTTGGCGAACCGCCTGTTCGTTTTAAGTTAGAATCGCGGGATGAGCAAAATATGGAACGCTTCAGAATTTGACCTTTCACGCCGCAGGTTGATCCCCTGCTATGACCTGTTCTATTCCACCGCCGCCGAGCTCGCTGCGCGTTCGATCCATGTCGCTTCGCCTGCCATTCTGGACCTGGGCGCGGGGACGGGGCTGTTGAGCGAATTCGTAATGGAGAAGGTTGGGTCGGCGGGTTTACATCTGCTGGATGAGTCGGGCGAGATGCTTGCCAAGGCGCAGCAAAGATTGGCGCGTTACGAGCCGAAGATCTACATCCAACAAATGACCGAGCCTTTGCCGCAGGTAAAATTCCAGGCGGTGATCTCTTCACTGGCGATCCATCATTTGGACGATCAAGCGAAGCGCGATCTATACCGCCGGATCTATGATTCTTTGGACACGGGCGGAGTGTTCATTAATGCCGAGCAGGTTCTAGGGGTGGATGTGGAGCAGGAGCAGTTTTTTGAGGAGATGCATTTGAAGGGGGCGAGGGCTTTGGGCAGTGACGAGGATGAGATCCGGGCGGCGAAAGAGCGCATGACCTTCGACAGGTGCGCGACTCTGACCGATCAGATCTCATGGTTGAGGGAGTGCGGCTTTCAGAGGGCGGGGCTCTTCTTTCAACACTTCCGCTTTGCGGTATTCGCGGGGTGGAAGCAGGGTTAAGCTAACGGTCGAGGGGAGATTGCACTGCCAATCCGCCGCGCTGCAGAACGTGGGTGTAGATCATGGTCGTTTTGACATCTTTGTGTCCGAGCAGTTCTTGTACGGTCCTTATGTCGTATCCAGCCTGAAGAAGATGGGTAGCGAAGGAGTGTCGGAAGGTGTGAGGAGTGACGCGTTTTTGCAGTTTGATGGCGCTCGCAGCTTCGCGAATGCTTCGTTGAAGGGCGGTTTCGTGGATGTGGTGGCGGGAGGTTTTGCCTGTTTCCGGGTCGGTGAAAGTGGTTGAGGCTGGGAAAAGAAATTGCCAGATGAGTTCTTTGTTGGCGGTTGGGAATTTTTTGTCGAGCGCGAAAGGCATGGATACGGCTCCATGGCCGTCGTTTAGGTCTTTCTTGTGCAGGGCGTTGACGTATTGAATTTGTTCTTTTAGCGGTTTGATAATACTTTCGGGGAGCATGGTGATGCGGTCATCACCGCCTTTGCCGTCGTAGACGATGATGCTGTGATTCTCAAAGTCTATATCTTTGACGCGCAGCCGCAGGCATTCCATGAGCCGCAGTCCGCCGCCATACATGATCTGCACCATGAGTTTGTATGGTCCGGTCATTTGGGCGATGACGGCTTTGGCTTCCTGCTTGGAGAGGACGGTGGGAACGCGCTTGCCTTTTTTGGGGCGGATGAAATCGAGAATTTCACCTTGCAGTTGGATGTTGAGGATGTAGCGATAGAGGAAGAGGATGGCGCTGACCGCTTGATTTTGGGTGGAGGCGGAGGCTTTACGTTCGATGACGAGATGGGTGATGAATTGGTTGATCTCAGGGATGCCCATTTCGCGCGGGTGGCGTTTGTTGTGAAAGAGAATGTATTCACGAACCCAGTGAACGTAGGTTTTTTCGGTGCGCGGGGAGTATTGCTTGATGCGGATCTGGTCGCGCAATAAATCAAGAAGCTTTTTCCCTTTTGGGGACGATGCGCCCTGCGAAGGTGGGTTGATCTTGGGTGTTTTGTCCATGCTTGCCCCGTAATATGGAGGGTTGTATAATGCTGAGAGGTTAAATATTAAAGGGATTATACAGCATTATGCTGTATAAAACACCGTATTGGGGGTATATACAGCACGATGCTGTATATACCATAGTT
>JAGNWT010000084.1 GCA_017985935.1 Anaerolineales bacterium
CGATATTTTTTCTCAAAGAGAATCCGCGCTCCCCAGGCAGAGAGTTTCAGCACGGCAGGCCCGCTCAATCCCCAATGGGTGATGAGCATCGGTCCGCGCTGGGTGAGCGAATCCATTTTGAGAGTCACGTTTTCCACCGACACCCCAGCCAGACCATCAATACGTTTATCTTTCACATTGAAGGTGAATAGCGAAGGCACGGCATTCACGATGGAATGACCCAGTGCCTGCACGACCTCGCGCGTTTTGGGGTCGCTGCCAGTGGCGAGTAATAATTTTTTTGTTTGGAGATGAAGAACCTGCGCATCATGCCTGACCTCGAGCTTGAATCCTCCCAATGGGCTTTTTTTCACCGTCAGCAGACTCGCCCCAAGCTGAACCTTCACCCCGGCATTCTTCGCCGCTTCGCGCAGACAGTTTGCGATGCTCTCGGAGGAATCTGTAACGGGGAACATGCGCCCGTCAGATTCGGTTTTCAATTTCACGCCGCGATCCTCGAACCATTTGACCGTGTCTGCAGGTTGAAAGCGGGTGAATGCGCCGCGCAATTCTGTCCCGCCGCGTGGATAGTAGGTGATGAGTTGTGCAGGGTCAAAGCAGGCGTGGGTTACATTGCATCGTCCCCCGCCAGAGATGAGCACCTTGCCAAGGGTCTGACTCGATTTCTCAAGGATGAGCACTCGCAGCGATGGGTCCATTTCGGCGCATCGAATCCCTGCGAAGAAACCTGCTGGTCCGCCGCCGGTGATGATCACATCCCAATTTTGTTTTTCCAAAGAGGTCATGATTTTTCGAGTATACCCGTTTCATGCCTGAACGATATAAAAATATTCAGGTAAAATCGTGGGGCTTTTGAGTATCCTTCAAATTTTTTCGATCAGGAAAGTTAATGCCAACAAAACTAAAGCTCTTGCCCGCATCTCAATATAAAGGGGTCAATCAATATGACCCGATCAAATATTACTATTGGCCTGTCTTTGGGCGCATGTATCGCCGGAGGGTGGAGTTGGCTTTGGATGAATGCACTGGCGGGGAGCGTGTACTAGAAGTTGGTTTTGGAACCGGGCTGGCATTTCCCAACCTTCATGACATGTACAAGGAGATCCACGGTCTTGATCTCACTGCTGATATTCACGCGGTAAAGTCAGTTTTTGAGCCTATGAACATTCCTCTGTTCCTTGAAAAGGGGGATGTTTTGAAAATGCCCTATGCAGATAATTACTTTGACACGGTTTTGCTGGTCAGCATTTTGGAGCACTTGAAGCCCCTTGAACTGGCACAGGCTTTCGTGGAAGTGAACCGTGTGTTGAAACCGGGCGGGCAGATGGTATATGGCACCCCAGTGGAAAAACCATTCATGGTGTTCATGTTCAGCCTGCTTGGGCATAATATCCGTGATGAACATTTCTCAACCGAGAAAGAGATCGAAGCGGCGGCGCAGCGTTCTTTTTCCAAGGGGTATGTCATTCATATGAAGAGCACTCCCCCCATTGCGGGAAATGTCTATACTGTTGGAAACTTTATCAAGTGAATAGGCTCACCTAATTTCCCACTTGCATCCATCCTTATATTGCTATATAGTGGATTTACCCATTATGGGCTGATTGGCAAATTCTTTGCAGTAAATTTTCTGAACTTGTTAATTGGGCTGAAGTAATATAAAAAATAAAAAGCGGGAGGTTCGTTTGAAGGGAAAACGGATCAAGGTGTTGATTGTGGACGATCACTTGATGGTTCGCAAGGGGTTGGCTTTGTTGGTCTCCGGATTCAAAGATATGCAGCTGGTGGGGGAGGCCCCAAATGCTGCGACTGCCGTCAAGCTCTTTGAAAGCGAAAAACCGGATGTGACTCTTGTGGATATGATGCTTCCAGATATGTCTGGAATTGAGATCATCCGCCGCATTCGAAAGAATCATTCGGATTCGGTCTTTATTGCGCTCACGTCATTTGGCGATGAAAAGTTGATCAAGGAGTCTCTGAGCGCCGGCGCGCGTGGATTTCTTTATAAGGATGTCAGTGTCAAAGACCTGGCTGATGCCATTCGTCAGACTCACAAGGGACGGGTGATCCTGGATAAAAAAGCTTCAGATGCGATCATGCGCCTCGTTGGCGATTCAGTCCCGGTTACACCAGCCTACCCTGAATTGAGCGAACGCGAGAAAAATGTTTTGCACCTCTTGGCTCAAGGTTTAACGAACAAGCAGATCGCCCTTAAGATGAAAATTCAGCTATCGACGGTCAAGCAATATGTGAGTAACATATTTTCAAAACTAAAGGTAAAAAGCCGCACTGAGGCAACAGCGGCGGCGCTGCGTCTTGGATTGATAGAAGAATAAAGCAGCCAGATGGCTATAGCCATCTGGCTGTTGAAGAAAT
Source organism: Anaerolineales bacterium (assembly GCA_017985935.1). Lineage (GTDB taxonomy): Bacteria > Chloroflexota > Anaerolineae > Anaerolineales > Villigracilaceae > Villigracilis. Next base: position 2,377 of record JAGNWT010000084.1, read on the forward strand.
CCAATTGGATACTTGTGTATTGGGGAATTAGGCATACAATCACATTCAAGGTCTTGGGTATTTCAATACCCTATAGTACTTAAATGAAAAGCAAAGAAGTCACCCCCAACCGAGTAGCCAGACTCAATACTCTGGCATACACCCTTTTATCAGTGGAAGGATGTTTTTCGTTGATTGGAGGGAATTGTGATTTCATTTGATATTGTCAATGAGCCGACCTCTGCTGAGGCTTTCAGTGTTAGCTATACCTGCTTGTTGATCCCCCGCTCTCCGTTACAGGATTTGAATAATGAACTGTCAAGTTCTCTACAAAACTGGCTTGTCAGCATCTGCGAATCCAAGCATTGGCAGATCGAGTTCCAGACCGTAAGAGAAGGTTACTTTCAATGGGGATTGCGCTTTTCCTCGCCCATTCAGATCGGGCAATTCATGAAAGAGATCCGGACCCGGACCTCCGAGCTGGTGTTGGATCACTTCTCAGATCTGCGTGATGGGACCACGACAGATTTTTGGGCTCCCGGCTATTTGGTCGTTTTAGGAACTCGTCCACACCCACAGGCCCTGATCGAACACTACATTAAGTTGATACGCCGACAGCAGGGGAACTAAGTGTGAGACATGTCTTCTGCGGAAGACGTACCTGCTTAAAACTAAAAACGCCTTGTGTGGTCACACACAAGGCGTTTGCGAATTTATGTTTCGACCCAAAAAGGCTTTACTTGTCTTCCACCTGAAAATCAATATGGACTGAACCAAGAATTCCCATATTGTCGGTTTTGGCGGTGCTTTTCAAAACACTCACCACTTTTTGCCTGGTCTTTTTGCTAAAAAGGTTGGTGACCGAAAATGTGTGTTTTAAGGGCTTTTTAGGATGAAAATCCATGTTAACCGATAAGTGGAAGTTCTCATCCTGATCGTCCAGATTGGTTTCCAATTTATCGATGACGGATTCGATGAACCCCAAAAGGTCATGGGCCGAAGCGTCACTTTCTTCGGTTAATATCTCGATGCCGTTGAATACAACTTTTTTGCTCATAGGATATTTCCTTGGTTGAGGTTCAAACGTATGCGCATCATATTCCTTTTTTAATTTTGTGCCGTTGCCGTTTCATGTTAATCATTGCCGCTTGCAACGGATCCCATTTTGGGGCATTTTGACCCCTCCGTCGGGCTCTTCCTGCCATGGGAGATGTTTCAGAGAAAATTAGGTATAATGTCGCATTGAGTTTTTATAGAGATGTGTGTGCTTTTATCCCTTGGTGGCACTAGCGAGCAAACAGTTATCAATGATCACTGCACTGACCCAACCAGACACACCTTTTTTATCCAGTCTTCTCGAAAAGAGAAAGACTTTTTTTGCTAGGGGGTATTTACGAGTTGCATAAGCTATCTCTTGAGCCGCTCACCCCGGAGACATATGACATTAGTTACACATGTCTTTTAATTCCGCGCTCTCCTTCTCAGCAATTGGATGGTGAGCTGGCAGACTCGCTCCGCAGGTGGTTGGACGAAATTTGTGAGACATGGAACTGGCAGGTCGATTTTTTGACCATAAAGTTTGGTTACTTCCAATGGGGACTGCGGGTGGCCTCTTCAATTCAGATCGGACAGTTCATGAAGGAGATCCGCAGCAAGACTTCTGAACTGGTGATTTCCAATTTCCCCGAGCTTGGTGATGGCGGTTCGGAGGTTGACTTTTGGGCGCCGGGATATCTGGTTGTTTTGGGTACCCGTCCGCACCCTCAAGCGATGATCGAACACTACATTAACCTCGTGCGCCGTCAGCAGGGACTTTCAGGCTAGATGGACACATTTCAAGCATCATTCATTTCACAGGGAATCTCGTCATGCCGAATATAACCATTGAAAGAGCTGGTGAATTATCGAGAAGCGTATTCGAGATCTTGTGGAATCACCCTGCCGGTCTGAAAGCACAGGATGTGCTCGCTCAGATTCCCCGAATAGCGAAATTGACCGAAGAGGAAAAAAGCCTCGCTCCCAACAGCGCGTCACCCCGTTATGAGAAGATCGTACGCATTGCGGTGATTCCCCTTGCGCAGGCAGGCTGGCTGACCAAGGACGAGCAGGGACTGTGGCGTATCACCCGTGAGGGGTATGATGCCGGCTCGCAATTTACCAACGCCCGTGAGTTTTACAAAGAGGCGTTGCGTTTATACGATCAGCGCAGAAGTGCCATACCTGAGAACGTAATGACCCTCGAAGCCGCGCAGGAGATTTCCTGGGCGCAGATCAAAAAATATTTACACCGCTTGAGTTCGCACGAGATGCTCTCGATGCTGGCAGGATTACTGCGCGCCATGGATTATCACCCTGCGTGGATGGCTCCCCAGGAAAAGCAGCGGGGGAGAATCGATCTCGTCGCATACACTGACCCGCTCGGGGTGAAGGGACCGCGCATTCTTGTGCAGATCAAGCATAAAGGGCAGGCGATCACACTGGAAGGTGTCAAGAGTTTCGTTTCCATGCTCAACCCGAATGATTACGGCATGATCCTGTCGGTTGCCGGGTTTACCAACGAAGCGGGACAGGAACTGGGCAACTTCCAAAAACTGACCGCCCTTGATGCCGCGGCATTCTTTAAGTTATGGGAAACATATTACGATCAATTGGATGAAGATGTGCGCCGCCTGCTGCCATTGAAAGCGGTGTACTTTTTGGCATTGACCGAATAACCGAATGAACACTCAACCAAAGAAAGAACGCGCCGCCAGCCAGCAACATAGCAAAGCCTTCGACACCGGGTTGGAAATCCTCGCAGGCGAGATCGATCTTGCATTAAAGTGGGATCGGGCAAGTATTCTGATCGCGGTTCATTTCTCCAAACAGCGGGAAGCGGAGACGCAAGGTGCATTTGAAAAGATAATTTCCAGATACCAACAGAAAATAATCTACACAAATGTCAGCGCGGAGACCCCGGATGTGATCCGCCAGATTTGCGGGCGCGATGACATAAAGGACACGATATTTTTTGTGACCGGGCTTGGGAACGCAAACAGTCTTTCGTCTGGGCAGGTTTTCCAGGCATTGAATAACAATCGCGAATTATTGGTGGAAAGCCGGGTGCGGATCGTTTTCTGGTTGAATGGAGTTGAGCTGGCTGAACTTCCGCGGCATGCTCCTGACTTTTGGGCTTTCCGTCATCGAGTGGTCGAATTCGACTCAGGGCGGGGAAGCAGAAAACAAGTGATTCCCGCGGGTGCATTTTTATGGAATGAAAAAATTCCACACACCGATCACCGAACGCTGGAAAAGGAACGGGCGCAGGATGAGGGTTTGTTTTCTCAACTTCCAGATGAATCCGATTCGCTCGCGATCCGTTTGGATGTTCTTTTGCGGATCCTTCATCGTGATTGGCTGTTGAATGACCAGCAGGCATTTTCTACACGGATTCAGTCTATGGAGACCCTTTTGCAGATCCACCCGTTCCCTGAATATCAAGCATGGATGTGGTCTGTTCAGGCGGTGATATTGTATGAAGGGGAAAGATTCAAAGAGGCTCATGACCTGTTCTTGCGGGCGGCCGACCTTTTGCCAGATGACCCCAGGCTGGTGATCAATGCGTCCCTTGGCTTGCATGGAATAGGCAGGAACAGCGACGCTATTCAATTATGTAAACGCGCCATTAAAAGTCAGCCAAACAATCACGCACTTTGGCTTGTAATGGGTTATATATATATGTATACAAGGAAGATGACAGACGCTGTAGAGTCCGTGCGCAAGGCGTATGAACTGGATCCTTACGAGACCAATTCGCTTTATGCGCTGGCGATCTGTCTAAACGGGAACAGCCAGCCCGAAGAAAGCTCCGCGGTGCTTTCTTCCATTGAAAAAGGTCCCGCAGCCGTTTCCCTTATTCAACAGGCGTGTCACCTCATCCTCAAGAAAAAAGCGGATGAGGCTGTGAGTCAACTTCAAAGGGCGATCCAGGAACAGCGGATCACTCTTCGACAATTGACTCTTGATCCAAACCTGTGTGCGTTACTAAGCCCGCAGGATTTTGAGTTAATTGAGTAATATGATGCCGATACTTGATATTTTGTTATTGGCGGTGATCGCCGCAGCGCTGGGAACGGCGCTATTGCTAAGAGGAAAAACTCCCGGTGCGGGGAGCATTAACATGCTGGCTGTGACCATCATGATCTGGAGCATTGCTTCGCTGCTGTACACTTTTGCCCCGGCGTTCTTCCCCTTGAAGTTCCTGAAAAGCATTAATTACCTTTGCCTGACCCTGGCTGCATACGGTCAATTGTTTTTTGCCTTTGTTTACACAAATCGTGCAAGGTGGATCAACCCAACAGTTGTTTCATTCTTTGCGATCGAGCCCGTCCTGACCCAGTTGTTCTACTGGGCCGAACCGATCAACAGGATCTTGTTCGATCAGCAGTTCAGGATCTGGGAGCAGGTGAACCTGATCTATGTTTCGCATGTGCTTGCGGCCAGTCTCTTCCTGTTCATGGATACTTTCCTAAACAAGCCGCGTTCGCATTTTATGCGGGCCGGAGTGATCTTCTTTGGGTCTGCGATTCCGATGATCGCGAACATTTTGCTCCTCACAGTTCGCAACCTGGGAGATCGAGCCTTATATATTGCCATCTTCTCGTACTCCCTGGCGCTTGCGGGATTCATTTATGGCACTTTCAGCAGCCGCATTGTGGAGAAGAAGCCGATCACACGTAACGCAGTTGTGGAGAGCATGGATGATGGCTGGATGGTGATCGATAATCAGGAAAAGATCATCGACTTGAACTCTGCGGCAGAGGATATGATCAACAAGTCGCGCGATGAAACCTACGGTCTGCCCGTGGACCAGATCCTCGGCAACTGGCACGAGATACTTCAATCTTCGGCTGGCGCGAAGGAAATGGAGATCAAGCGGAAGGATAAAGACCAGAATAACTGGCGCTACCTGAACGTGCGTATTTCTCAACTGTTTAACCAGGATGACACCCAGTTTGGGCATCTTGTGGTTTGGCGTGACATCACCGAGCGAAAACTGGCAGAGGATGCCCGCATGCGCGCCCGCGATGAATTGCTTGGGCTGCTCACGGCCATTTCCAGCTTGGCCAACCGCTCAATGAAGATGGAAGACTTCCTCCTTGAGTCGAGTTTTCAGATCATTTATTCCTTTCACAGCCAGGCGGTGGCGGTCTTTTTGATGACCGAAGAAAAGGAAAGCAGCCTGCAAAAACTTTCCATGCAGTCGCAGTTTGGGTTCCCTGCTGAATATACAAAGATGGTTGGCAGCAAGTACATTGCTGCCAATATTCATCAATGGCTGCAAAGCAATGAAGAGAGCCGACCGCTTATTCTCGATGAGAAGAGCCGTCCGAAAGAGATCCCATTCAAGCCAAAGGAGATCGGGTTCAATTATGTAGCCTTGATCCCGCTCTCGATCTACACCCAGCATGAAAACACCATCCTTGGCTGTATGTGCCTGGGACGCAATGAGGAAGGTCCGTACACGCAGGATGAGATCATTCGCCTGACTACGATCGCCAACCAGATCGCGATTCTGATCGATAGCGATCGCCGCCGGCAGTTGTCCATTGCGTTGAGCGAACGCCAGCGGCTGCTGCGTGACCTGCATGATTCGGTCAGTCAAAAATTATATGGCCTGGTGGCATTGACCGAAGCGGCTCAGGCTGGCATCGAAGCGGGCGCGACCATCGAACCGCTGGGCGTGCTAACCCGCATTGGAGAGAATGCCCGTCAGGCGGTGAAGGAGATGAGGTTGTTCCTGTATCAGATGCAGCCGATGGATCTGGAGGAAGGCTTGGTCTCTTCATTGCAACACCGTCTTGCGGCGGTGGAAGGACGCGCTGATATCAAGGCCAGATTGATCTCTGATGATAATATCCAGCTCGATAAGGAACATGAGATCGCTTTGTATTACATTGCGCAGGAGGCGCTGAATAATATTCTGCGGCACGCGCATGCAAAGAACGTCACGTTGAATTTGAAAAAAAATCGGCAGAATGTGCTGTTGGAGATCACGGACGATGGTCAGGGCTTCAGCATGAAAAAGATCGATAATTCCGGCTTGGGTTTGCGGAATATGCGTGAGCGCGCCGAACAGGCGAACGGTAAATTCAAGATCACTTCAAAGGTTGGTGCAGGGACCAAGATCATGGTGACTGTCGCCAGAAAGAGTTGAAAATGAAAATGATTCGAGTCCTTGTGGCAGACGATGAGAGTGTGGTGCGTGACGGTGTTGTCACGATCCTGTCTCTTCAGCCCGATATGAAGGTCGTGGGCGAAGCAGGAGATGGGGAGGAGGCGGTGCAGGTGGCAAAGCAGAGCAAGCCTGATGTGATTCTGCTCGATATCCACATGCCAAAGATGACCGGGCTGGAGGCTATTCCGCACCTAAAGGAAGTCTCGCCCACTTCACGCATTCTTGTGTTGACCAGCTTTGCGGAAAGCGGCGTTGTGTATCAATCCATCAAGGCGGGAGCTTTGGGCTTTTTGCTGAAAGACACCCGCAGAGACCAGTTGCTGCAGGCCATCCGCGATGTGGCCTTGGGGCAGGCTTCCATTCAGCCGAGCATTGCGATGAAGGTGATCCATGAGATCGAACACCCGGCCGAGTTGATGTACACCGCCGAACCGCTGACCACACGTGAGATGGAAACCTTGAAGTTGATCGCGCGCGGTTTGAGCAATCAGGAGATCGCAGAGACGATGGTTGTGCATCCGCGCACGGTGGCCAAGTATGTGAGCAGCGTTCTCGAGAAACTTCATCTCGCCAACCGTACGCAGGCCGCGTTATATGCGATCCGTGAAGGTCTGGCAGAGTCGAAGAACGAAAAAAGTGAAACAACGAAAAAACCTAAAAAGTAAGATCCCCAAAACAAAAAAGGCAGTCACCATTGGTGGCTGCCTTTTTTGTTTTTAAGTGTTCTCGTGTGCCCTAAATGGTATGGTCATTTGTGCCCATACTGTGTTCATAAATAATACGCAGGCGACGCCATGCGTGCCACCATTTTTATTCATTTCGTAAAAAATCCCTTGTACCTATAATCACGAGCATACATTCCCTGGACCCTCAACACTTTTTAGGAGACATAACCTTGTTCCTCGGACATCACACAACCCAGTTGAAGAACTCGAACAAGTTACCTCTTCCCGCCGGCTGGCGCACATTGATCTCGGAAGGGGCGTACCTTACACAAGGCTTCGATCAGAACATCATGATCCTGACGCCGAATAAATTTCAGGAGATCTACACCTGCATCAGCGCCCTGAACCTTGCAGATCCTCTGGTCCGATTGCTCTCACGGACCTTCTGCAGCACGGCAAGCTACGTGGAAGTAACGCAGGATACAGACTCCATTTCACTGCCGCCCCATTTGATGGGGTACGCGAACCTCGAAGATAGTGTGGTCGTGGTGGGGCAGGGAGAATATGTGGAAGTATGGTCTCCCAGCCAGTGGCAGCAGCAGGAACTTGAAATCCAAAATGCGAAGGCGAACACTGAGCGCTTCTCTGCATTCAACATCACAACTTCATAAACCAAAGGTCGCCATGAAAAAAATCCGCACTCTCGTTGTTGATGATCAGCATCTTGTCCGTGAAGGGATGGTTGCCATCCTGTCCGTCCAGCCCGATATTGAAATTATCGGTGAGGCAGAAAATGGAATCCAGGCCGTGGAAATGGCCCGCAAGACCAAACCCGATGTGGTCCTGTTGGATATCGTCATGCCTCTTCAAGACGGCCTGACAACCATTCCTAAACTGCGCGAAGTTTCACCCAAGAGCCGCATTCTCGTCCTTTCCAGTTTTGCAGAAAGCAGCCAGGTGTATCAGGCAATTCGCACCGGCGCTCTTGGATACCTGTTGAAGGATACACCCCGCGCCCAGTTGATGCAGGCCATCCGCGAAGTTGCCAAGGGACAGGCTTCGCTCAACCCGTCGATGGCGGTCAAGATGATCCACGAATTTGAGCGCCCCACGGAAGGGAACGCCCTGGCTGGCGAGCATTTGACCCAGCGCGAGCTTGAGACCCTGAAGTTGATCGCCCGTGGATTAAGCAACCAGGAGATCGCCCAGGCCATGGTCGTTCATGAACGCACCATAGCCAAATATGTCAGCAGCATTCTGACCAAGCTGCACCTTGCCAATCGAACACAGGCTGCATTGTATGCCCTGCGCGAAGGATTGGCAGTGGCTGCCGGTTGAGATTTTTGCAGGCACTTGCATCACCTGCGCATGGTCAGGAATGACCACACCGTTGTTCATACAACGGGCAGCGTAAAGACAAGATTTCTGGCTAACGATTTACAGAGTCAAATCATACAATCGTTGTAATGAAGAACAGAGGACTCATGACTGGTTTTGAATATCAAAAGGCAAATGACTTCGACAGAGCCTGGCTCAACTTTGAGCTCGACCTGCCCCTCAGACCCGGCGAGAATGGGAAACCCAATCCCTTTTATATTGACCGCCCGGGGAATCCCATCAACGAACTGGTCGATGCATTGCTCGCGCCATTCTATCGCCCGCCCAAGTTCTTCTTCTCGGGTCATCGTGGTTGCGGAAAATCCACCGAGCTGCAAAGGCTTATGAGCCACCCCGAGATCCAGAGGAAGTATTGGACAATCAACTTCAGCATCCGCGATGAGACCGACATTATTGACCTCGACTTTCGCGATGTGCTCCTTGCCATTGGCAGCCGCTTGTATCGGGAATACCGCAAACGCGGCGGAGAACTCTCCGAGCAGTTGATGCGTGAGCTCGAGCGCTGGAAGGGAAAAGTTGAAAAGCACACCTCCACCATTTTGGATGGACGGATCTCCAGCACCGAACTTGGCGCATCGATCGATGCCTTCTTCGCCAGCGCCGGTTTGAAGATGAAACTTGAACCCGCCACACGCGTGGAATTACGGCAGGTGGTGGAGACGGATATCACCGGGTTGATCGCGCTCATTAATCATATTGCCTCTGCGATCTATACCCAGGAACGCCGCATGCCCTTGATCTTGATCGACGATATGGACAAGCCCGATCTCGAACGCGCGCGCGCCATTTTCCATGACCGCCGCGAGATCATGATCCAGCCCAATTGCGCCATCGTTTACACCGTCTCAAGCGCGCTCTTTTACAGCAAGGAATTTGATTCCATTCGCGATCAGGCTCTCTTCCTGCCGAACATCAACCTGCACACAGCGACCGATGACAAGCACATGCATGAAGGCTACCTGACCCTGGAGCGCTTCATCAACGTGCGCATCAATCGTGACTTGATCCAGCCTGCCGCGCTTGAAATGGCCATCGCCACCAGCGGCGGAGTCTTCCGGGAACTGGCGCGCATCATGCGAACTGCCATCGGGCGGGCCCGCCGGCGAAAATCTGCCCAGATCGAGATGGAGGATGTGGAATGGTCCGCCGCCGAGATCCGCAATGAGTATCGGCGCATTCTCGACCGGGAAGATGTAAAGCTCCTAAAAAAAGTGAATGAGACCAAGAAGCTCGAATACAACGAGCGGATGATGCCCCTCCTGCAATTGCTAGCCATTTTGGAATATCGCGACCAGGAAAACTGGTGCGACATTCACCCCGCATTGAGGAAGATGCTATGACCTCTCAAGCCCCTGTTCAGCAATCACATGCTGACCTGTTCGGTGAACGCCTCGAGATCGTGTTAAGCGAACTTGAGCTTGCCATCAAATGGGATCGTTCTTCCGTGTTCATGGTTGTCACCAACTCGGAATATACGCGCGCAGATGCTGAAACAGCCTTGAGGAACTCGCTCATTGAACGCGGACAAAAGATCACGCGCATTCAACTGAATGACGAAATGGACGGGTTCATCCCCCTGCTTCGAAAACTGCAAGATCCCGAGCAACAGATCTACTTTATTCATGGCTGCGGACCGGAACAACGGAAGACCCTCGCCATGATCGGAAATCACAAAGACATCTTTATTCGCAAAAAGGTACGCGCGATCATCTGGGTCAACCAATCGGTCCTTACTGACCTTGTGCGCAACGCTCACGACCTGTGGGAGTTCACCCGGCACATCGTGGAATTTCCCGATAACCCCCGCGCCGAAAACGCCCTTCAAGACGCTGTTGAATCAGCTTGGATGGAAGCCGCTGAACACCCCGAGACCGAAGAGGCGGAGGAAGAGCTCAGCCTGCAGGAATCCATGCTGACCGAGCTCAGCCCGAAGGCCGAGACCACCATCAAACGCGCAAAGCTTTTGCTCACGCTGGGCATTCTCAACTGGCGCAAGAACAACCATGAGACCGCAGAGGAGTTCTTGCAAGACGCTTTGAAAGCTGCGATCCATTTGGAAGATAACTGGTTCGAAGCCGAATGTTTCAACGCGCTCGCCCTTGTCAAGTTCGCTCAGAACAAGAACGACGAAGCGATCGAAGCCTACAAGCGGGCTATAGAAGCCGCTCCCGAACAGATCTCGGTCTGGAACAACCTGGGCAACCTGTGTCTCAAGATCGGCCGCAACGACGAAGCCATGCTCGCCTTTCAAAAGACCCTCAAGCACACCCCCAATGACCCGGTCGCCTGGAGCGGACTCGGCAGCGTGTACTACCGCATTGGCTACATTGAAGACTCCATCACCGCCTATCGCAAAGCCATTGAATGCGCTCCGCTGCTCGCGCAACCCTGGTCGGGACTTGGTGAATCCTACGTCGCCGCCGGGCGCGACCCGCAAGCGATCACGGCTTATCAAAAAGCCATCGAGCTGAACAAGAACAACGTCGCATCCTGGCTGTCCCTTGCAGATATCTATCGCCGACAGGGACGCACCCGCGACGCCGTCAAGACCTATCAACGCGCGCTGGCTGTCAGCCCGAAGAACCAGCAACTTTGGAACGAGCTTGGGCTGTCTCTGCTCAAGATCAATTCTCACGGTGAAGCCGCCGCCGCTTTCCTCAAGGCCATCGAGATCGACCCATCCTTTGGGCCAGCGCTCAACAACCTGGCGCTCGCTTACTCGCAGCAGGGCAAGTACTCGCAAGCCATTGAAGCCTGCCGCAAAAGTTTACAGGTCTTCACACAGGATAGCGAGCGGATCGAAGCCTGGGACCGCCTGGCGAACATCTATCGTTCCATCAATGATTACGAGAACGCGATGCGCGCCTACCAGACCATTGACCGCCTGAAGGGACTCTCCACCCCCGCCGTGGAAAGCGTATCAGACTCAGTTCAGCCTGCCGCGCCCATGCAGACAGAATCCCAGCCCGCGCAGGTTCCTGTGCAACAACCCGAAGAGACTCCGACTCCCGCGCAGCAGCCGGATGCAGACCCAGCCCCGGCTTGGAAAGGTGCGCCCGCCTGGGTGCTCGCACCCGAATCAAACCCATCCAATGAATCCATCACAGACACCATGTTCTGGAAGGATGAATCATCAGAGCCAAAATCCAATGAGGAGGACCAGCCTATGAATCAAAACATGTTCGCTTCCCCCGCGTCTCCCGCGAAATTCTCAGAAGCATCCCTGTTGAAGGATCCTTTCGAGAACGCGGAAAAGATCGTTGAAAGCCGCGACCCTAATGTCTGGAACGAGAAGGGGAATATCCACTTCCAGAACAAGGATTTCGACCATGCGATCGCCGCGTATAACAAGGCCATAGAGCTGGATCGTTCCTTTGGTTGGGCATATGGAAACCTGGCCTTTACCTATCTCACGATGGGCAAATACGCCGAAGCCCTGCTCCTTTATGAGAGAAGCACCAGCCTGCTCGAAACACCGCAGGAAAAAGCTGCGGCATGGAACAGCCTTGGAAACATTCACCGCCACTTGAACGAATACGAAGAGGCCCGTCTGGCGTATCAAACCGCAGACGAGATCGACCCGCAGAACGCAGGTCGCTGCGCCAGCCTTGAGCTCGCCCGCACCGAACCGAATTCAAAGAATGCAAAGGTTTGGACAGAACTGGGAAACCTCTTCTTCAAGTCCGCATCGTATCAGGAAGCTGTGAATGCGTACTTCAAGGCGGTCAACCTGGACCCCACCTCCGGTTGGGCGCACAGCAACCTCGCCATGGCCCTTGCTTTTCAGGGCAGGTACAAGGAAGCCGTACCGGTCTATTTGAAGAGCATCGGACTCATGCCCGATGATAAAGATAAAGCCATTACCTGGGATCGGCTTGGCACGGTCTATCGCAAACTGAACGACCAGACCAGCGCCCGCAGAGCGCACCAGACCGCTGTCATCCTTTCCAAGGAAAAAGTTAGTTTGCTGACACGCACACGCTTCAGCCTGTTGAGCAATTGCTACACTCAATAAACAATCACCCATATTACACGGAGGTAAAAATGTCTGATCTCGAATTTTGGAAAGACTTGGGCAACATTTTCGACGCAGTGTTGAATTATCAGAAGAAGAATGTAGAGTTTAACAACCGTTTTATCAACCCCTGGATCCGTCTTGGAAATATCTTTGAACGGGAAGACAGGAATCAAGAAGCGGTGGAAGCCTACAAACACGCGACGGAGATCGACCCCGAAAACGCGCAGAACTGGGCCGGGCTCGGTGATGCACAATTCAAAGCGGGCGCATACGATGAAGCGGTTGCGTCCTACGGACGGTCGGTCACGATCGACCCTGAGGCGGGTTGGCCCGTTGGCAACCTGGCATTGACCCTGGTCTCGCAAGGCAAAGTGGAGGATGCCATTCCCCTCTACATCAAGAGCATTGAGTTGCTGACCGAGGCCAAAGACAAGGCTATCTGCTGGAACCGCCTTGGCAACGCCTATCGCAAGATCAATGATTATCAGAACGCCTTCGAGGCTTTCCAGCAGGCTGAC
>JAGNWT010000141.1 GCA_017985935.1 Anaerolineales bacterium
TTCGAAGAACTGGCGTTGATGTCGCTTTCCTCCTCTGATTACACCTACATCAGCGAGCTGGTGGATGCCATCAGCAAACGCTTCGAGGGACGTAAACTTTCGGTCAACCTGCCTTCGCTGAGAATTGAATCGGTTTCAGTGGACTTGATGGACAAGTTGAAACAGCACCGCTCAGCCGGATTCACCCTCGCGCCCGAAGCCGCCAGCGAACGGATGCGCCGCATCATCAACAAGTTCATTCCAGATGATGACATCATCGCCACCACGCGCGAGATCTACAGCCGCGGCTGGACGTCGATCAAACTGTATTTCATGATCGGGCACCCGAGCGAAACACTCGAAGATGTACAAGCCATTGTGGACTTGTGCCGCCGCGTGCTCGATGAAGGACGCAAGGTCGCCGGCTGGAGAATTAAATTACACGCCGGCGTAAGCACATTTGTGCCGAAACCGCAGACTCCCTTCCAATGGGTGGCGTGCGACACAAGAGAGAATATCCTTGAAAAGCAGGCTCTGTTGAAGCGTCAACTTTTGAAGGACAAGAGTATCAAGTTGAGCTGGACCAAACCCGAAGACTCGCTGCTTGAAGCCTGGCTTTCGCGCGGCGACCGCCGCATGTCTGAAGTGATCTACACGGCGTGGAAGAACGGCGCGAAGTTCGACGCCTGGGACGAAGCCAAGAAACAGGAAGCCTGGCTGCCTGCTTTCGAAGAGCACGGACTCGACCCCGCTTTTTACACTCACCGTCAGCGCCGCACAGACGAGGTCTTCCCCTGGGAGCACATCACGGCCGCCGTGCGCAAGAATTTCCTCTTTCAAGATTTCCGTCAGTCGCTTGAAGGACAGATCCGCGTGGACTGCCGACTCAATTGCTATGCCTGCGGCATCCTGCCGACCTTTGCCAACTTGCGCCGCGAGAACCCCGGCGAAGGCTGGAAGTGCCCGGATGTGAAAAGCCCGGTCAAGGCGACCCAATTGACCGTTCTCAGCGACCAATCACCAGTGGCGGGCGATTAAGACCGACCATGAACAAGATCACATTCATTCCCCGCTTGCAGCACGAACGTGACAAGTTCGAGATCCTTTTGAATCAGGTCGGGCACAAACGCCAGATGACAATGAAAGGCGTTGCGGGCGGGCTTTCGATCAAGGATATTCTGGCAGACGTGCTTACCCGCGAGCAATTCATCGCAGACCGCTTGAATGAGATCCTGCATGGCGAGGCGTACTGGACAAGCACGTCACAGTCCGCGCTGTATAACTTTCAAAGAGAATACGGCTACCCGGATTACGAATCTCCGCTGATCGAGAAGGAAAAGATCGACCAGCTGGTGATGCACAAATACAAGAATATTGGCGTGGACGATATCATCGAGCAGGAATTGGCGGCGTACGCCAACATCCTCTGGACGCTGGAAAGAATCACCCACGAGCAATGCCTCGATAACGACCTGTACTTCCGCATTGCGGAACATACCTACAAAACCTACCGCCGCGCCAGTTCGCAAATTCAGCACTGGCTGCAGACCATAGCATCGGAATCAAAATAATCATGCGCGCACGAATCACATTCACCAAACAAGGGGCATTGCGATACACGGGTCATCTCGACCTGCACAGACTCTGGGAGCGGGCCATGCGCCGCGCATCCCTGCCCATCACCTACTCGCAGGGATTTCACCCTCAGCCCAAGATCAGCCTCGCCTCGGCACTTCCGCTCGGATTTTCATCCCTCGCCGAAGTGCTGGATGTGCGCTTCAATGAGGACATTCCTGTCGAAGAGATCGCATCCCGATTGAAGGACAACCTGCCAGCCGACATCCGCGTGACGCACGTGGAAGTGGTGGATGAACGCGCACCCGCCCTGCAAACCCAGGTAGTCTCAGCGGCGTACGATGTTCATTTAACTGAACCCATTGACGGCGGGGAATTGACCCGCAAGGTCGAGGAGTTGATGAAGTCCGAATCGCTTCCCCGTGAGCGGCGCGGGAAATTCTACGACCTGCGTCCGCTTGTCGAAATGCTGAGCGTGGTCAATGAATCTAATGGCAAGATCTGGCTGCAAATGAAACTCGCCGCGCGCGAAGGCGCGACCGGACGCCCCGAAGAAGTGCTGACCGTGCTGGGCATTGAGCCGGAGTACGCCAAGGTGGAAAGAACCAGCTTGATCTTTCAGGGATAGTCTCCGGGCGCAGCAACAGCGCTTGGACATAGATTTCAGGGTGTGAAAAAAATAAAAACAGGAGAGACCCATGGCCTTCATTGTTTCGTTGTTCTTTGGCTTCTTCCCCATGTTCGTGTTCGCGGCAATCGTGTACTGGCTGGACCGTTACGAGAAAGAGCCCAAAGCTCTGCTCGGCGCGGCTTTTTTTTGGGGCATGGCGATCGCCGCCGGCGGAGCCTTCATTCTTAACACCGCATTCGGTGTTGGCATTTACATCTTCACCGGCTCCGAAGGCGCCGCGGAAGTCGGCACCACCTCCATTGTCGCGCCGATCGTGGAAGAGTTCCTCAAAGGCTTCGCGGTTTTGATCGTCTTCTTCCTGTTCCGCAAAGAGTTCGACTCGGTGCTGGACGGAATCATCTACGGCGGCATCGTCGGTCTCGGATTCGCCGCCACCGAAAACACGCTATACATTTATCGCAACGGCTATCTTGAAGCCGGCTGGAGCGGGCTGTTTGCGCTGGCTTTTATCCGGGTGGTGCTTGTCGGTTGGATGCACGCCTTCTTCACCGCATTCACGGGCATTGGCTTCGCTGTGGCGCGCATGAACCGGAATATCCTGATCAAGCTCGCAGCGCCGTTGATCGGCTTTGGGGTGGCAGTCACCACTCACGGATTCCACAACACCTTTGGCGGGTTGATCGGCGGCTTTGGCGGACTCGCCATCGGCACCTTCATCGATTGGGTCGGCTGGACGATGATGCTCGGCTTCATCTTCTGGCTGATCGGACATGAAAGATCGATCGTACGCAGGCAGCTATACGCCGAAGTTTCTTCCGGCGTGATCACCGCGGCGCAATATCAAAAAGCGCTCTCCCCGTGGACCCTCACCATAGCGGGCTTCAGCGGAAGAGCAACCGCCCGTTTTTATCAGGCATGCGGCGAACTGGCTCATAAAAAAGAACAGCTTGCAAAACACGGCGATGAAAGCGGAAACACGGCGGTAGTTGAAAAACTGCGAGCCGAACTGGCTTCGCTCTCGCCGCACGCGAAGTGATCCGCGCATCTTGCTTAACCGAAGGCTGGTGACTGTTTCACCAGCCTTTTCTCATCTGATGGTAAAATCTGTCCGTTGCCCCCGTAGCTCAGTGGACAGAGCGTCAGCCTCCGGAGCTGAAGAGCGCAGTTCGAGTCTGCGCGGGGGTACTTTTTTTATCCCCTTCTCAGGTAGCGTACATCAATCATGGATTTTGGATACAATAGACGCGTGTACCGCGTCTATTTTTTCGTCACGATCTTCGTGGCGGTCATTTGCTCAGGTTGCATCGCAAGCCCCGCCAATTCAACAGCGACACCTGATTTTGTGACCGCTGTATTGCCGTTCACCCCGCCCCCCACACCCACCCAACCGCCGATCGAATCCCAACCTACCGCAGCCCCTGCGGAGAATCCCACGCCTACCTTCATCCCCATTGAAGGGACCACGACCAGCCAACTGAACGTCCGCGCGGAACCCTCCACCGCGAGCGTATCTTTGGGGTTGATCGAACTCTTTGCCAAGGTACTCGTCAATGGCAAAGACGCCAGCGGAAGTTGGTACCGCATCGAACACGCGGGCGGAAACGGCTGGGTGCGCGCCGAGTTCGTGCAGGTGGATGCCGCGGCGCAGATCCCGGTCCTCGGAGCAGGAGCAGGCAGCGGGTCGGCAGGGAGCGCTCTCGTCACCCAGGGAATCAACGTGCGGAACGGTCCGGCTGTGAGCTTTGATTCGCTTGGGGTGCTGAATCCCAAGGATGTTGTTTTTCTTAGCGGCAGAGATGCGAGCGGCGCATGGATACAGATCGAATTCGCAAGTTCGCCTGACGGCAA
>JAGNWT010000016.1 GCA_017985935.1 Anaerolineales bacterium
CTCGATGGAGTTCCAACTGTGTAGCCTGTGCCAGCGTCGATCGTGATGATCACCGTCTCGTCTGCTTCCACTGTCGCATCGGTCGTTGGGTTGATGGTGACCGTCCCTGTGGTCTGACCGGACAGGATGGTGACGCTCGCCGCCGCTCCGGTATAGTCCGTGAGGGTCGTAGCGGTGCCGGTCGTTGTCAGGTTGATCGTGATGTCTGACGCAGGTGCTTTGTCGAGGGTCACCGTGTAGACCAGGTTGGTCGCTCCGTCTTCAAGAACTGATGTTGGGGAGACAGCGATCGTGGCAGCGGGTGCAACATATCCAGAGTCACTATCTACAGAACAACCTTCGTAAGGAGTATCAGCGCCGGTGCAACTTAAGACGGTTGTTAAGGTTGGTTCCGTTGCGAGAGGGTCTCCACCGCCGCCCACCTGAGCTTGATTTAGCAAAACCCAAGTGGCATTTGCGGCCACATTTACAGCAATACTAAATTCGCTGCCTCCACCTGCGTCAATCACAGCAGTGCTGGTACAGGTAATCACATTGCCAGCAGCCCCACAGTTCCAACTGGCACCCTGGGCCCCGCCAGGGACTATCGCACCATTCGGAACACTTAGCCCGCTTGGCAATACATCAATAACTTTCAACTCTCCGCTCGTTGCCGCTGAGCCGGAATTATTTACTGTAAATGTATAATTCGATGTGCCACCCGGAGTATATGAAAGTTGAGCGTCGCTCTTGTTCAATGACAAATTTGGCCATGATGCATCCGGGTCAAGATCACTATCCACTGCGCAGCCAATGATTGGCGCATCCATTCCCGTACAATTCCCCGCAGAAGTAGAAGTCGGCACACTGGTCCGCGGATCTCCGCCGCCGCCAACTTGCGCCCTATTGACCAATGTTCCGCTTGCCCCGACAGCGACATCCACAGTAAAGTTGAATTCACTTATTCCTGTCAGCTTTGCAATGGGAGTATTACTCGTACAAGTCAGCACACTGCCGGAAACTATGCATTCCCAATTCCCGCCTTGGGGTCCACCTTCAGTAATGGGGTTGGCAATACTTACCCCCGCGGGCAGAACATCCACAATGGTTATTGTATCGCTCGTATTCGCAGAGCCGGTATTACTTACCGTCAAGGTATAGGTCGCGATCCCACCTTTTGTGTAAACTCCAATCCCATCGTTCTTTTTCAATGAGAGGTTGGGTGGAGTAACAATCAACGTGTCTGAATCGGAATTGTTACCGACATTACTCTCTGCAGGAGCGTTCACCGAAGTGTTTGGATCAATAAACGCTGTATTTTCAAAACTCCCGGCCACACGCGGCGTTACGGGTATCGAAACGATAAATCCGCCAGTCCCCCCCCCAATGCTCACATCCAACCCGGAGGCTGTGCATGTCAACAATTTAGCAACATCTATTGCGCAAAGAACCGCACTCGAATTGGTTACATTTGTAACAGATCCAACAGTTGGGAGACCGTAATCTGCTCCTGTAGACGGCAGTTGATCGCTGATTATCGTAGAGCCGGCGGTGAAGTTTGCGGCGGTCGGCCCGGCATTTTGAATTTTCAATTTCCAATTAAATTGCACATCCTGAACCCCATATCCGCCTTGATCATTGGATTTTGTTAATATCAGATCCGGCTTGGTCACATAAGCGGTCTTACGAGCGATATTCGAGGTGATCCTGTCCACCCCATCATCCCAAACCGCATAAGCACTATTGCTGACAGAGCCGGTTGCCACATCTCCTATTGTGACAACATAGGATGCAGAACAATCAACACTTTCATTCTCGTCCAGGATACCATCAGGGGTAGCGGCATTTTCCAATGTGGAACAAAACACACTTGCACGGTTATCAAAGACAGACAAATTCGTCAACGAAAGAGGCACCGCACCCAGGTTAGATACAACATAAGAATAAATCAGTGTTTCGCCCTGTGCAGAAAAATTCTCGGGCAAAACACTCTTGGTGATCGTCAAACTGGAGGGCTTATAGGTCGCGCTTGATCCCAAGCTATTGTAGGTAACTCCCTGATATACGCCTGACGCGGCAGCTTTATTCGTATAAATTGAATTTGCAGATGCGACTGGACCAATAATACATTCCGCACTACCGCTATGTGAAACAGATGCAACAGGAAGGGTCACAGGCCATGTACATGACGCAAGATTCAAGGACGGGTTAGACAAGTCTGTAACCCGAATATTCGTTAGTGGAACATCCCCATTATTTTGAACAGTAAATCTGTAATAAACATTCTGTCCTGGAGCCACCATCAAGACAGATCCCCAGGGACCGGTATTGGAACTTGAAAGTTGCTTACTCAACCCGATCGCCGGGCTTGGCAGTTTAACCGTAAGAATATCGCTTGCAGTATCGGTGCCGGAAGCCAATCCGCCAATGGTCGTTGTAACAGCGGTGGTGGTATTGGAATAATTTTTATCAAAGACTGCGTTAATTTCCAAACCGGCTGTGACATCCACCGTCAGAGTACAGGTGCCTCCGGCAGGAATAACGATCCCTGAAAACCCGATCGAACTTGCGCCGGCGGTGACACCCGACGCGGCATTATGTGGTGCCTTAATTGTTGTAGTGTTTCCACAGCCAACACTATCAAATGTAGCACCAGGGATCGAAGCAGTCACCATGCCCGAAGGGAACAGATCATCAAATGCCACGGCAGGCAGTGAATTTTCAGGATTGGGGTTCACCAGAGTAAACGTCAGCGTGGATACAGCGCCAGAGAGAATTGGGTTGGGAGAAAAAAGCTTCTCGATCGTAGGCGGAAGGACCGCAATCAGGCTATCTTTGGCAGAGCCACCGGTTCCAGTATTGGTGCCGCCTTCGGTCGAAGAAATAAATCCACTGATATTTTGATGAGGTCCTGTGGTGGCAGACTTAACATCTACTTTGACGAAGCACTCGCCGGGGATAATCAAACCGCTCGACGCATCGAGCATACCTGCGGGTATTGAGCCTCCGGTGGTCTGACCAAAATCAAGAGTTTGAGACAGCCAAGTCGGATTCCAGGTTGGTTGAGGATTGATGGAATTTGAACAAGTTGTAGTCGCATTGGGGGTTGACGCAACGGATAAACCATCTGGCAGGATATCAGAGAATTTCACACCTGTTAATTTTATGGTATTTGGATTGCTGAGCGTGAAAGTCAAAGTGCTGGTGCCGTTCGTGACCACCGGGTTTGGAGAAAAAGACTTGGTCAAAGTAGGTTGCTCAGGTACTCCGCAACCGGTTACCACAACATTATCCAAATAGAGCTTCGAACTATTATTATTTGCCTGAATTCCAGAAAATCGAAAATAGGTATACGGAGTCCCTGTAGCGGTTGGGCTCCATGTCGCTGAAGGAAACGGAGCTGTAAACCCAACGGGCAGTACTACACTTGCACCAGTCATTTGAGCCCAGGAGTTATTCAAACCTGTTGTACTTGAATAACCGACGATCCTGTTATTGGTGGCGTTCCAATCTGATGAACGGGCAAAGTCCAGAGCGATCTGGACATTTGAATAGCCGCTTGTATCAATCTTAAATTGAAAATAAGGTGATGTATTAAATGTAACCGAATTCTGGTTCAAACCAGTATTCCCAACCCAAGAATTTGCTGCATTCCCTGTGTTGGTATCAATACTACTTACCAAAGAGTTTCCAACAGAAGCTTCTGCCAGGTCAACATTGTTAATCGTTGGCGCAGGCGTAGTGTTAGATGGAACACTCGCTGGATTCCCAAAATTCCAGGATGCAAGGGTGAGACCACAGATGCCTGTTCCATCGCCCCCCCCAGAGAGTGGGTCTATGGTTAAACTTGCAGTATTACTATTCGGACTTGGAGCAGTGCCAATTTTTAGATCCGTAATGGTGTTGGCATAAGTTCCGGTTGTCGGAGTGCTTGGAACGCTCACATCAACATTGATCACACAAAAACTGGAAGGCGCAATCGCTGCTCCTGAAACAAAAAAACCCGTCGAGTCTGCAAACGCTATCACGCTTAATGACGGTGCGGTGCCGCAGCCAGAGGTTGTATAAGTAAAAGGTGATGCAACCAACATTTGTCCTGCCCCATTCATTGGCAGCGCATCAGAAAAATTAACATCCTCAACAAGCACTGAAGATGTATTACTCACTTTTACTGTAACAGTGGAGCTTCCGCCAGCAGGAATGGTACCGGGAGAGAAGGATTTTGTTGTGGAAATATAGTCTGCGGGATTAATGACCTGCGCATATCTTTGCGAGACCAGATAATCTGAGTTGTAGTGGTAACTGCTTCCGGAAAAATCATAAAACAGGGAATTGAGCGGTTCTGCCGCCCCGCCAGAACTGCTCAAGATCGTCACATTGTAATCAACAATGACATTACCACCGCTTTTCCCATCACTAACAATACAGGATCGATAAGTAGGGCTGGTTGGGTCATTATCCCATCCGCAAGAATCGGCATACAACAGATCGGAACTTGGCGGAGCAAGGTTCGTAAGGGAATAGGCAGAGTGAACAGAATTGATACGGAATAAAGTGTTGGGCATGCTGATAAAACTTTCTAGCTGGTTATAACCAGTGGAAGTTTTTCCATATAATCTGATGTCATAAGTATTTCCAACGACCAACGTCATCGTTCCGCCGGCTGGCACAGAAACCCCATCCAGATCGATACCAATAATAGCGTTACGGTTTTGAGAAACCAGATGCTCAACATAGATCTCACGAGGAGTGGGAGTAGTAAATGTCCCCACTCCGGTCACTGCTTCAATGTAATATTCACGGGTATGATCATACGCCAGTGAATTACGGGTGATCTCTACTTCAAAGTAAAAATCCTCGCAGGCGGGAAACGCAGGAATGTTCACCAAGGGATGGGGATTTGCCGCCGTCCCATATGTGCCAGGTCTTAAATTTATATACGAGTCGGTTGGCGTCCCCCAAACAAAATTCAATTGAACATTATTGATCGCCGAGCCGGTTTTATTACAAACCCGCACACCAAATGGAAATTCATTGGGACCGTCTGTCACCCGATTGCTGTCCAAACCGACCACATTCCATGTCAGAGGCTCCAGGGTTAATTCCCCTGCGGCGAATGTAGATGACTGGGGGTGAAAGATAATTGTGAACAAAAAAACAAAGGTAAACCCGATCCGAAAAAATGAAATCCTGTTCAATTTCGAATTCTCCATACAAAAAAAATTCTCCATCCCATTAAACCGAAATGGCAAAAAAGACCAATGTACTGATACCATCTGGGTCAATGATGATCGGCATTCCATCTTACAATGCAACATTGATAACAAGAAAATTTTGGCGGAAATTTCCATTTTCTCTTTATTGGCGCGTACTAAATGCAGGATAAATTAAGTATTAAATTCTTACTATCCGTAGTATTACTGAATTCGATTCTGGAATCAAAACTCACAAAAAGAGCGGCTTCCGAAAGGTTTCGGAAGCCGCTCTTTTGCTCGAAATTATGAATAAAAAAATCAATTATTGACGTTATTGTTATTCCCGATCACGATGTTCGAACCAGACACATTGCCCTGAATATTGATGGAATTCCCTTGAGCTTGTCCTGTCGGTTTTTTGATAGCCTTGATCTCGCCATCCGAATCGACCGCCTGTGCCTCCACCTGGGTGGCACGGAGGTTAAGGCTCTTCATCAACTTGACCATGCCTTCTTCAGAGAACAGATCCACCCACTGATAGGTCCTGATCTTGTAGGGCAGTTCACATTCTTCGAGGCGGGCAGGGATCAGGAAAATGCGTCCTTCCGGCATCTCCAACGCCCGGTCAATGGCGATGCGGATCTCCCTCTGGACGTACCCTTCCTTATCCACAGACTTTTGCGAAAGGCAGAGCACGATCACATCTGAAGCATCCAAGGCTTTATTGATCTCCAGGTTCCAATCCTGACCGGGCAGTAACTTTTCTGAATCCAGCCACGGATCCATGCCGCGCGCCAACAACACATCGTACAATTTCTTCACTTCCGGTTTATCGCCTGACGAATGACAAAGAAAGACTTTTAGTGGTTTCATGGCAGGTACTCCCTTGCAGGAAATTATACAGCCTCGTCTCTGCTAATACAACTCTTACACCCCGTGCCGAATGCCGGTGATAAAATAAAAATCATGTCCATTATTCCATCCATGCTGCCGGATTTCCGTGTCCGCCAACGAGATTATCTGCTTGAGATCTCACGCCTGCTCACCCAGGAATTGGATCTTGAGAAACTGCTCGCGCGGATTTTGCGGGTCTCGATCGAAATGCTTGCAGGGCAGGCCGGTATCATCGCGCTCAAACTACCCGACGGCTGGCGCGTGAGCGCGGCACATGGCATCGCCCCGGCATTCCTCAGCTACCTCACCCCGCTGCTGGCAGAAGAGAAGGTCAACGACCTGGATGTGCGTGAACTCAACCGCATGTTAAAGGAGTTGACCTACACCGCCAGTATGGGCTTGTTGAACGGCACAGGGCTGCCGCTCGCCGCCAAGGGACAGGTTATCGGTGTTATCTTCATTTTCCGCAATTACGCCGACCTTTTCACTCCCAACGACCGAACGCTACTCCAATCCTTTGCCGACCAGGCCGCCATCGCCGTGGTCAATGCCCAACTATATGGACAGATCTCTTACGAAAAGCAAAGACTCGACGCCCTGCTCGACTCTGCTGCAGATGGAATTTTGATCCTCAGCGCCGACCGGGTCATCGAAAGATGCAACGCCGCCTTTGAAAAATTGTATGGAAAAACTCGCGAAGAGATCGTTGGGAAAATGCACGACGAGATCATCCGATGGAAAAAAGAACCCCAAGGCAGAACCCTTGAAGAGTCGGTGGAGAGCGGCTGGCCGCTGACCCCGAACGCCACCCTTTATGTGGAAGGCGATCTGGAACGACCGCTTCCCCCGCAGCTGCCAGTTGGCATCACTTATGCGCCGCTGCTTTCAGAACAGAACAAATTAAGGAACGTCATCCTAAGCGTGCGCGACATCACCCACTTCCGCACCGCAGACGAGATCAAGGCGACCTTTATTTCCATCGTCAGCCATGAACTTCGCACGCCTGTAGCGCTGATCAAGGGTTACGCGTCCACTCTACGGCGTGATGATGCCCGCTGGGACAAAGACACCATCAATGACTCGCTGCAAGTCATCGAGGAAGAAGCCGACCGTCTTTCAAAGATGATCGACGATCTGCTAGATGCCTCGCGTTTGCAGGCTGGGGGCTTGAGCTTGAATCAGGCCGATGTCGCCATCCCCAACCTGGCGTTAAGAGTGACCGAGCGATTTGCGTCTCAATCGCCCAAGCATCAACTCGTGACAGACTTCCCCGAAAATTTCCCCGTCATTATCGGCGATGAAACCCGAATCGAGCAGGTGATCTCCAACCTTGTTTCCAACGCGCTGAAATATGCACCCAAAGGCGAGATCAAAGTCAGCGGATCGGTGCGCCCCGAGCAGGTTGTGATCTGTGTGAGCGATGAAGGTTCGGGGATCGAATCGAAGGACCTGCCGCACATCTTTGACCGCTTCTATCGTTCGACCAATGCCGTCAAGCAGACGAAAGGCGCCGGGCTTGGACTATACCTAGCGCGCGCTATTGTTGAAGCGCACGGCGGGCGCATCTGGGCGGATCCGAAGCCTGATACCGGCGCGAGGATATGCTTCTCCCTCCCGCGTTAATGCTTCAAACTGGAATGGTAAAATAATCCCATCCTCAAGAAAAGGAATCATCATGGCAACTTCTATCCCCCCTCGCAATAAAGTGAACAAAAAATACACGTGGAATGCCGAAAGTGTTTTCAAATCCAAGAAGGAATGGGAAGCAGCGGTCGGGCAGATCCTCGCCGACCTGCCCAAAATTAAGAAGTTCGAAGGCAAGCTCGGCGAGAGCCCCGAGACTCTGGTCAAAGCCTTTAATCTGGTGGAAGATCTGACGAAACGCCTGTTGCATGTCTTTATATATGCGGGCTTTTCATATAATGTGGACACTACAGACCAGTCTGCTGCGGCTATGTACGGCAAGGCTCAAGGCGTTTACGGACAAGTGGCAGGGACGATCGCCTTCATCAACCCTGAGCTGCTTTCGATCGGAAAGCCCAAGCTGGACAAATGGATGAAACAGAATCCCAAGCTTGCAATTCAAGCCCACAACCTCGAGAACCTGTTTAGAAAGCAGGCGCACGTGCGCTCAGGCGAAGTGGAAGAAGTCCTCGGCATGGTCAGCGACCCACTCAACGGCGCAGGCAACAGCTCGAGCATGCTTGTCAATGCCGATTTCAAGTTCACGCCCGCTACAGACAGCAAAGGCAAAAAGATTCCCGTCACCCAGGGCAACATTCACACCGCGCTGATGGAACACCCAGACCGTAAGGTGCGTCAGACTGCCTTTGAAAGCTACATGGACAAGCATCTTGAATTCAAGAACACGCTTGCCACCAACCTCACCACCTCGATCAAAGCGAACGTTTTTTACAGCCAGGTCCGCAAGCATGAAGATACGCTCTCTGCTTCGCTCTTCGACCTCAATATTCCCGTGGCAGTCTTCCATAATCTCATTGAGACCTTCAAAAAGAATCTGCCGGTCTGGCACCGCTATTTTGAGATCCGCCGCAAGGCATTGGGGTTAAAGGACGTCAACTACTACGACATGTGGGCTCCGATCGCCAAAAAGAAGACCAGGATCTCCTATGAAAGAGCAGTTGATCTGATCTGCGAAAGCCTCGCGCCGCTGGGCAAGGATTACACCGAAACCATTCGCCGCGGCTGCCTCAAAGACCGCTGGGTGGATGTGTACCCGAATCGGGGCAAAGCGAACGGAGCGTTCTCTTGGGGCGCACCGGGCACCCATCCCTTCATTATGATGAGTTACACCGATGAAGTGGGAAGCATGAGCACGCTGGCACATGAGCTTGGACATTCCATGCACTCATACCTGACATGGAAGAACCAACCCCTCGCCTACTCCGATTACTCCCTGTTCGTGGCAGAGGTCGCTTCGAATTTCAACCAAGCCATGATGCGTGGTCACCTGCTCAAGACCATTACCGACAAGAATTTCCTGATCTCGTTGATCGAGGAAGCGGTCGGTGGAAACTTCTTCCGCTACTTCTTCCAGATGCCCACCCTGGCGCGCTTCGAGTTGGAGACTCACCGCCGGGTCGAACGCGGCGAATCGCTCACCTCCGATTCCATGATGGAACTGATGGCGGATCTCTTCACCGAGGGGTTTGGTCCCAAAGTGAAAGTGGATCGTCCGCGCGTGGGCATGGTCTGGTCCACCTTTGGGCATCTCTTCCAGGATTATTATGTGTACGCCTATGCAACGGGCATTTCGGGCGCGCACGCACTTTCCGGCAGGATCCTGCGCGGCGAGCCGAACGCAGTGGAAGATTATCTTGGCTTCCTCAAAGCGGGATCTTCGGTCTATCCGCTGGATGTGCTCAAGGGCGCAGGCGTTGACCTGACCACCCCCAAAGCTGTGGAAGAAACCTTCGCCGTGATGGAAAGTTACATCGACCGTCTGGAAGAATTGGTTGGTTAGTCACTCCGAAATACCCGTGTTGAAATGTAAATCGTGAAATCGAAAATCTAAAATCATAAATCGGAAATTACTACATGCCTCAAACTCAAATCTCTTGCCCGCGCTGCCGACAAATGATCGCAGCCAACGTCGAACAGCTTTTCGATGTCACCCATGACCCCGCCTCCAAACAGCGATTGCTGAGCGGGCAATCCAACCATGCGCGCTGTCCGCACTGCGGGTATGACGGACGCCTTTCCACTCCCATTGTTTACCACGACAACGAGAAGGAATTGCTCCTCACCTATTTTCCGCCCGAACTGGGGCTGCCCCTCAACGAGCAGGAAAAGTTGATCGGACCCTTGATCAAGCAGGTCATGGACAGGCTTCCGCCTGAGAAACGCAAGGGATACCTCCTCAAGCCCACTGCAAACTTCACCTACGAATCCATGATGGAGACCATTCTCAACAAGGATGGCATCTCCTCCGAGATGCTCAAGGCACAGCAGGAGCGGGTGATGCTGATCGAGAAGCTGCTCCAGATGACCTCGCCCGATGCGCGGCTGGAAATGATCCGCCAGAACGAAAAAAATATCGATGAGCAGTTCTTCAGTCTGTTCAGCCGCATCGCGCAGAACGCCATGCAAAGCGGACAGGAACCCATTGCGCGCGCGCTGATCGATCTGCAAAAACAGCTTTTGGATGAAACCGCTTTCGGACGTCAGTTAAAGGAATCGGTCGCCGAAGTGGAAACCGCCCAAAAGATCCTGCAGGATGCCGGGCAGACCCTGACCCGCGAGAAACTGCTGGACTTTGTCATCGAGTCAACGAACGATGCCCGCATCCGCGCTTATGTTTCCCTCGCACGCGGCGGCATGGATTACACCTTCTTCCAAAACTTAAGCGACCGAATCGAAAAGTCCACGGGCGAAGAAAAAGCCAAACTGGAATCCATCCGCGAGAAACTTTTGGGATTTACCGCCGAGGTGGATAAACAGCTTGAGGCACGCTTCAAGCAAGCCCAGGACTTTGTGGAAACCCTGCTGAAGCAGGAAGATGTTGAAAAAGCCACCCGTGATAATATCGAAGCTTTTTCACAAGATGCCTTTGAAGTGGTCAATCAGTTACTGCGCCAGGCTTCAGAGAAGAACGATTACACCATGATGGGCAAACTGCAAAAAATGGTACAGGTCTTGCAGGAAGCCAGCGCCCCCCCGCCAGAGATCGCGTTCATCGAGCAGCTTCTGCAAACGCCGAACAACGAAGCCGTTGAGCAGATGCTGAGCGAGAACGACGAGATGGTCAACCAGCAGTTCGTGGAAGCCTTGAGCGGGTTGATCGCCCAGATCGAATCACAGGGCGATAGCAATCCTGAGGCGCAAGCCATGAGCGGCAAACTCAGCGAGATCTACAAAGTTGCGCTAAAGCGCGTAATGAAAAAGAATATGGGATAAAAAAACGGGTTCCGAATGGAACCCGTTTTTTTATCTTAGTCCTTCAAAGAGGTCGGTCTCTGGCTTCCTGCCCCCGTTGACCAGACTGAAAGCGCGGTAGAAAGTTCCCTGCATGGCAAGCACAGCGGCAGCGGATTCCTGGGGCATTTCAGCCAGCGCGCCAATGGTGGGCATTTGACTCTGATGACAGCGAATGGCGCGCCACGCGGCAGAGCAATGCTCTGCCATGTCTATGCGGGTGGTGATCATCCAATCCTTCCAAGGAAATTCGCCACGGAGTTGGTCATCCACGGGGAAGGTCATGTCGCCCACAAAAGGCGCGACGAGGTTGATGAAACTTTCGCCATCCACCATGTAATACAATTTTGAAACGCGATGTGAAGGGAGGTTGGCAGAGTCTTTATAGTTTGAATCCGCGGAGCAAACGATGGCGGCAGAAGTGAACTGCCCAATGGCGATGTGATCAGGGTGCCCATAATTCCCATCAGGCGGGAAGGTGACGATCACCTGCGGCTTGATCCTGCGGATGTGAGTGACGATCCGTCCGATGGCTTCAGCGTGATCCGCATGGTCTACATCGCCATCAATGTAATCAAGAAAATACAACCCGCTCATTCCAAGTTCATTGACCGCTGCAGTCAACTCTTTTTCGCGGAGTTGGCCGAGCATGCTCAAGCCAGGATTCTGCTCCTCGGGGCCGAACCAGCCCCGCTCGCCGCGTGAAGCGCAGATGAGGTGAGTCTCCACTCCCTCGGCAGAATACTTCGCCAACGTCCCACCCATCCCCATTGATTCATCATCTGGATGGGCAAAGACAGCCAGTAATTTCAGGTCAGACATATTGGGAATTTATCGCTCGGAAACTTTTTGCAGGGTCTCGACGGTGATGTTAAACGCCTTGGCAAAACCCGCGACGAATCTTCCGCCTTTCGGCTTGATACGCCAAAAATTAAAGTCGTCCAGCTTGAATAATTGCTCGGCTTCAGGAAACCGATCGAGATACGCTTTCTTGAGCGGAGTGTAACCCGGCTCGCCGTTCTCGATCATCTCTGCGGTGCCATAAATGGAGACCCGTCCCAGCGTCTGCGGGTCGGCGCGCCCGTCATCCACCTCGGAGATCAGCAAGCCGATATGTTTGTCCTTTTGCATATCGACCGTGTGCTGTGCCAGTTTGCTGATATGAAGGTAGAACAAAGAGAAGTCATCGGCCGCAATGTAGGCAACCATTGAAACCCGCGGAGCGTTATCCCGCAGGGTGCCAAGGGAGGCAAGGCGGGAGTTGCGGATGATCTGAGCGAGAAGCTTTTCTGATTGCGCATCCATGATGTTTACTCCCCGATCGTTGGGTTATCCAGCCGCACGCCATGTCCGCGCACGGTATCAATGTATTGGTGGGTTGGGTCAAGCGAAGCCAGACGGTCTCGCAGGCGGCGGATCAGAGCGTCTAGTGCCTGATCTGAAACCCCGGCCATTTGCTCTTCTCCCCACACCACCGTGACCAACTCGGCGCGGCTAATGACCTGTCCCTGCCTTTCGTACAACATCCATAACAGCTTGAATTGCTGAGCCGATAACGGCGGGTTGACCTGTTGTTGGTTGACCCACACGCGGCGTGACTTCTGGTCCATGAGCAAACGCCCTGACCGCACACCGTTTTCTGCGAGAGGCATGGTGGCATCAGAGGTGAGGAAGAGCAATTGCTGGGCAAGCGCAATACCCAACAGATCGCCGTCTTGCAAAATGACCGGTCCGGTCAATTCCGTGCCGTTGTGATTCGTTCCATTTTTGCTGCCCAGATCCTCGATGGTCACACCTTCGGGAGTGGGAGTGATACGCGCATGAAAGCGGGATACCTGCCTGTCTTGCACATTGATCTCACAAGTGGGGTCACGCCCCACCATCAGGGTGTGAGTTAAAGACCAACGCTGCCCCTTAAGCGGCCCATCCTGAGCAATGAGAATTGGAAAATCTTCTTCTTGATCCATAATCGCCTCAATGAAAATTGAATAATAAATTAAGTAGAAACCCGCATCAAATAAAACCTGCCTGAGATCCTTGCGGTAATAATGAATTTGTCTGGATATTTATTCGGCTTTCCAGTACAAAAGACGTTTATAATATAGCAGAAAAGTGTAAATCTGTGCATAGCCGTTGGTACTTCTAATGGTCTTAATATCCTGAGTGATACACGCCGAAAATATCACTTCCTTAAGACAGGCATATGATTTACACAGACCCAATAAGGAGAAGATTGCCCCAATCGTTAAAGAAAGGGGAGATCCTGCGTGACCGCTACAAGATCCGGGAACAGATCGGACAGGGCGGCACTGGCAGCATTTACCTTGCCGAAGATACCCGTCTGGAAGGTAGATTATGCGCGCTCAAAGAAGTAGAGCACAATCAGGCTCTCCCAACCGAGGTGTTTGAGCAGGCCCGCGAACAATTCTTTCGTGAGGCTTCTGTTCTCGCGCGTCTTGATCACCCCAACCTGCCCAAGGTGTCGGATTACTTTTCGGTCAATACCCGCGATTACCTGGTGATGGATTACGTGCCGGGCAAGGACCTGCGCGAGCGCATGCAGGAGGCGCGGCGCAACAAGTCCTTTATCTCCGAGAACGAGATCCTGCGCTGGGCAGTGCAGATCGCAGATGCGCTCAACTACCTGCACAATCAGGAACCACCCATCATTCACCGCGACATTAAGCCTAGCAACCTAAAGATCACGCCGAGCGGATTGATCAAACTGGTGGATTTTGGCCTGGTGAAGATCATGGCGCCCAACGAAGTGACCATCACCATCATTCAAGGTCAAGGCACGGCGCTGTACACTCCGCTTGAACAGTATGGCGGCGACGATACACACACCGATATCCGCGCGGATATTTTTTCCTTTGGAGCCACACTTTACAACCTGGTAACGAACGAAGCGCCCGCCGAAGCGCGCAAGCGCTTCTTAAGCACCCGAAGTCTGACACCGCCTCGAGAGATCAATCCCAACTTGAGTCCGCGTGTGGAAAAAGCCATTCTTTGGGCCATGTCATTACATCCCGATGACCGCCCCAAGACTGTGATCGAGCTCAGAGAAGCTTTGCTTGGCAAAAAAGAAATTCCCGAGCGGGACGATCTTTCACGACCCGGATACGACATGGACATGAGTTCATTTTCGCTCTACGCGCAGGAACAGATCGCGGGCTATGCCGCAGTAGGATTGTTCTTGATCGGACTGGTCATCACTTTGCTGAGGTAATTACTCGGCAGCCGTTTGGGTCTGCGATTTTTCGATCATTCTGCAAAATGAACACTTTCCAGGCGCGGAGGTGGGTTGACCGCACTGGGTGCATGGATGCAGATGCGCCTGTTCCAGGTTTTGTTCCTTAAATAATTTCCCGCTCTTTTTTGCTTCAAGAAAATTCAAATAGAAGATCAATTTCGCGCCGGGGCGCGCCGTCTCTAATTGATTAAGTGATTCTTTGTAAAAAATGGATTGCGAGCCATCTGCGTAGGGACACTCTTCGTAGATGTACTCGATGCCGCGCGCGAGGGCATAGACAGTCATCTCACGCTCGTAGAAACGACATAACGGCTTGACCTTGCGTGCCAATCCATCGGTGCCGGGCAGGACAGGCCCCTGACGCAAAAGGTAATCGCTTGACCAGGACAGGGTGTTGCCAAACAACACAGCCGCTTCATCGTCCAGATTATGCCCGGTGGCGAGAACATCATAGCCAAGATCGCGAGCGACCCGATTCATCTCGTGACGTTTGGCAAGTCCGCAAACGGAGCACGGCTTGCCATGTCCGCGATAGCTGACCTGCGAAAGCACGGGGATGGAATTTCCGTATTCCTTTTCGATATCGACCACATGCAATTTTAGATTATTCTGGCTGGCGAATTTCTCTGTCAGCCGCTGGGACTCGTGCGAGTAATCAATGCCGCCATCAATGCCCAGACCGAGATAAATCCCATCAGCCTGGTAACCGAGCCGTACGAGAATATCCCACAGCGACAGGGAGTCTTTTCCACCTGAAACCGCCACGAGGATCTTCTCTTCGCGCGTGAACATTCCATATTTTTTGATGAAGCGTTCAGTTTGTTCGGGGATCCATTGCAGATAGTGGTCTTTGCACAAAGCCAGTTTGTGCTGGCGCATGTGAATGGATGCTTTTTTTTCGCAATTATTGCATCTCATGGTTACGACCCCGCTCCCCCGGAGATGACCGCGACCAACTTCACCACATCGCCATCATGCAGAATCTCATCATCTGTAAGCAGGTCACCGTCCCGCACTGCAATGACGGATTCAGGCACGATATTATTTTTCTTCAACGCATCCACCAGGGCCATTCCCGGGCGGACTTCATATTCCTTGTCTCGCAAGATCAATTTCACAGCCATGACTAACTCCTTAAAGTGCGTGGATTTTATCACGCTGAACAAAGTTAGCTCATTGGAAAGGAGGGATTCGAATCTCATCCCCTTAATGGGGACACTCGGCGGAAAACAAAAAGCCCAACCTAAGCGGCTGGACTTTCAGCGGAGAGGGAGGGATTCGAATCTCATCCCCTTAATGGGGACACTCGGCGGAAAACAAAAAGCCCAACCTGAGCGGCTGGGCTTTCAGCGGAGAGAGAGGATTCGAATCTCATCCCCTTAATGGGGGCGTTCGGCGGAAAACAAAAAGCCCAACCTGAGCGGCTGGGCTTTCAGCGGAGAGGGAGGGATTCGAATCTCATCCCCTCAATGGGGACGCTCAGCGGAAACAAAAAGCCCAACCTAAGCGGCTGGACTTTCAGCGGAGAGGGAGGGATTCGAACCCTCGGTGGACCGGAGCCCACAACGGTTTTCGAGACCGTCCCATTCAACCACTCTGGCACCTCCCCAATATTTCTGAAGCGGGCGAGATTATAACCGAAAAATCTTGCTATAACTCCACGCTCTCATGCAGGTCTGGATAATGTACGCGGTTCAAATTTCGCTCGTTCAACAAGCCTTTCAAGGTTGTAGCTTGTTTTTCTTCACCGTGAACCAGGAAGATCTGCTTCACCGTATCCTTCACTCCCATGGCGTATTTGACCAGCAAATCCTGCCCGGCGTGACCGGAAAGACCGCCAATGGTCGCCACATCACACTTGCGCTTATACACTTCACCAAAGATATTCACCTGAGGCTCACGGTCTGCCAGCCTGCGCCCCATTGTATTGGGAGCCTGCCATGAGACAATGCAGATGGTGTTCTTGGGATTTTCAATATTATTGCGGATGTGATGCACAATGCGTCCTGTTTCCGCCATGCCTGAAGCTGAGATGATGACCATCGGGTCGGTACGTTCGTTCAATGCCTTCGACTCATCAACCGTCTTCACATAGGTCAGCATCTTGAAGTCAAGTGCGGGGTGACGAGCCTCGCGCACGAACTGAGCAGTCTCCTCATCAAAACAATCCAAATGATTTTTGAAGACCTGAGTTGCATTCACCGCCAGCGGACTATCCACATACACCGGCACACGCGGAACATCTCCGTCTTCCATCATCTGGTTCAAGTTGAAAACCAACTCCTGCGTACGTCCAACCGCAAAAGCAGGGACGATTACCTTGCCGCCACGTTCCACCGTGCGCTTCACTACATCGCGAAACTCGGTATAGGCGATCTCAGGATCACTGTGAGATTTATCGCCATAGGTCGATTCCATGATCATAAAATCCGCGGCATCAGGCAAAACAGGGTCACGCAGCAAAGGCAGTTTATACCTGCCGATATCTCCTGAAAACCAAAAACGGATCTTCCTGCCCTTTTCTTCGATCTCGAGCGACACACCTGCCGAGCCAAGAATATGACCCGCATCAAAGAAGCGTGCAATCACGCCGGGGATCGGTTCGAATGCTGCACCATACGCCACGCCGCTAAACATTCCCGCAACCTCTTCCGCGTCCTGCTCAGTGTACAGCGGTTCGATCGGGTCTTCGCCGCGCTGCGCCCGCTTTTTATTTACGAACTCGGCATCCGATTCTTGGATGCGCCCCGAGTCACGGACCATCAAACTTCCCAACTCCGCCGTGGCACGTGTGGCAAAGATCGAGCCTTCAAATCCATGCTTCACAAGGTTGGGCAAATTCCCCGAATGGTCAATATGCGCATGCGATAGAATGACCGCATCCACCGAGCGGGGGTCATAACTAAAATTCAAATTGCGCGCATAGGTATCGGCGCGTTTCCCCTGATACAAACCACAATCCAACAACAGCTTCTTACCATTAATTTCCAGCAAGTGTTGGCTGCCTGTCACTGTATGAGCCGCGCCATGAAAATTAATTCGCATTCTTCACTCCAATAACCTTTAAGATCTGCGAGCCGTATTTCTCCACACGAGATGGGGTCTCTTTCATAATAAACGCCAATTCAGCAACATCCTTTGGAGGATTTTCAGCGATCGCTGAAAGATAAGGCTTCGGCAGGATGACATCTGACTCGACGCCCATTTCCAAACCGACTTTCTTCCGCCATACTTTCAGTTTTTCCACCCGACGCAGGAACGCATCGGTCCGCACTTCAGCCTGTCTCCGTTCAACGAGCGGAGCCGCCACCCCGCGGCGGATCGCCGCCAGGATCCCTTCGCCCCACAATCGGATCTGCTTCTCGCTCAAGCCCGCCGCCGAGAGATCTACCTTGTGTTCAGGCGGATTCTTGGCCAGCAGTACGATCACATCATCCATGATGACCTTGTACGGAGGACGGTTCAATTTCTCAGCTTCCTTATCACGCCATTTACACAACGCGGCAAGGACTGTCAACTCGCGCAAGCTCAGATCTTTCCGGCTTGAAAATCTTTCCCACGACTCGCCATTCGCCCGGTGTTTTTGTTCCTCCACCAAGCAAGCGCGGACAAAATCTTCTTTGGCAAATTGCAAGCGTTCTCTTTCAAACAACTCTTTTTCAAGCGCATCACGCAGGTCAAAAAGATAATGAGTATCCAGGCGGGCGTAATGGATCTGCTCTTTGGTAAGCGGTCTCGCCGCCCAATCTGCTTTTTGATGACGCTTGTCCATTTGGATCTTGAACTTATCGCCAAGCAGGCGGTCCAACCCCACAGCAGGATAACCCAACACCCGCGCAGCCTGCATCGTATCGAACAGGTTCGCAAAAGTGAAACTAAAATCCCGCCGCAGGCAGATCAGATCATATTCAGCGGCGTGAAAAATCTTCTCGATCTTTGGATTTGCAAAAACAGGGGCGAGGAGACTCAAGTCTTTTAGAGCCAGCGGATCGACCAGATAGTCTGTGCTGGCTGACGAAAACTGAATAAGGCAAACCTGCTCGCGGAAGGCGTGCAGGCTGTTAGATTCTGTATCCACTGCCACACGGGTTTGCGTGGAAAGGTCTTCAACTAATTTTTGTAATAATGGCTGTGTATTTACCCATACAGGCGGGGGCAGAGTGTCGGACATATCGGCTGATTATAAACCTTATGCAATAAGCTGAGAAAGAGCAAAAACCATATCAATCCCCTGTCGAAGCAGGAGTCATTCGGGGTCGCTGAAAGGAGCGCAAAAGCGCATCGTACCCATTTTGCATGAAATAACAAATGACTAAAGTTGCGATACTGCCAGGGATGAACTGGAACATGATCGCAGAGAGTCCCATGTACGGAGCCAGCCAAACCATAAGAATCGCCCAAATGGGGCGGTGAAGCAGGTAGGCAAAAAAGGAAGCGGTGGAGATCGGAGTCCAGAGCGCCCACCCACCTACCGCAGTACGGAAAATACTCAACCAAAGCAGCACCCAACTCAAAATAAAAAGATCCACTGCCAGTAAGTAGGGAGCGGACGTGAAAATAATTCCCGACACCAAAGCCAGGCGAAAAGCGACCGCGCCCAAAAGAGCCGCAAGAATCTTGATCCCAATGTGAATTCCAAAAAGTCTCTCGCGCAGGTTTTCGTAGCGCGCAAAATAGATCCCGGCGAGGAAGATGAAGTAATAAACAAAAAATCTTCCATCCAGAAGACCGGTCCAATTGCTAAGCAGGTAGGCCGCACCAAAGATCATCACCGCCCAAACAGCCAGCGCCCGCCCAGATTTAAACCAATATGCGAGAAGTCCGAACAATACGTAAAAACCTGTGACCAGGCTGATATACCACAAGGTTAGAAGCTGCTTTACAAAATTGGGCAAAAAAATGAACTGAAGATTCAGGGCGTAGATGGTCAAGTCAAAGCGTTTCATTGAATAGCCCATCACCAGCACGAATAAAGCGAGAGCCAGCCAATAAGGCGGGAAAATGCGAATGAACTTGGATTTCACATAAGAGACCGCAGACCAGGTCGGCTTGCTCATTGAAACTTCTTGAAAATATCCCGCCAAAAAGAAGAAAGAACCCAGCAAGAAAGCGCCAACAAAATGCGAGATCGGGTCCAGCGCAAACCCAAAGAGATCGAGCGAGAATACATCGCTATGAAGAGCCAGCAGCAAAATGATTGACAATGCCCTGAGGGCTTCAAATTCCTGTAAACGACTTTTTCCGTTCGTCAAAGTTCCTTCTCCATGACCATGCCATCTTCTCCATCGTTATAATAGTTATGCCAGATGTCAGTGGTTCGGTAGCCTTCTTTCTCATACATGGAGATCGCTCCCTGGTTGGAGAGTCTCACGGTCAGGCGCGAACGGGGTACCCCAAGACTCGCTTCGCAGGCACGGAGGAGAGCCCGGCCTACGCCGAGCCGCCGGTAGCGTGAATCCACTGCGATGGTGGCGATCCAGCCCCAGCCATCACGCGGACGCGGATCGCCAGCTACAAATCCCACCATCTGGTCATCCATTACGGCTTTCAAGCGCACCACTTCGGGAAACGTCAGCACGGCGATCAGGTCGAACAACGGCCAGGCGTCTTTTGCAAATGATTCGTTTTCCAGTTTGCGGAGGGCGTTCAGGTCAAGGATGGTTGCTTTTACGATTTCCATAAATAAAATAGGGTCTCCCGTTTGGGAGACCCTATTTTATTACAGATTAGGTTACTTCTTGTCCTTGCCAAGGAAGTTATCCATCATGCTGGTGAACTCCATTGGGAAGATGTACTTGGTGGACGGGCTCATGCCCATGGCTTTAAGTGTTTCAAAATATTGCAGGGTCATGGTCTTTTGATCGATGGACTTGGCGGCGTTGAAGATCTGCTCAAGTGCCTGGGCAAAACCTTCGGCTCGCAATAACTGGGCTGTCTTTTCACCTTCTGCCGCGAGAATGGCTGACTGCTTCTGACCTTCAGCCCGAAGAATGTTGGACTGCTTTTCACCTTCAGCCACATTGACGGCGGCTTCACGCGTACCCGTGGATTCGGTCACCACGGCGCGGCGGATACGCTCAGCGGACATCTGGCGATTCATTGCATCCTGCACATCGCGCGGCGGGATGATCTCGCGGATCTCCACATTGGTCACTTTCACACCCCAGCGTTCGGTCACTTCATCCAAACGGGTGCGGAGCATGTTGTTAATGTGCTCGCGTTCTGAAAGCACATCGTCCAGCGGAATACCGCCGATGACTGCGCGGAGTGTGGTGGCGGCGATACCAGCCGCGGCGGATTCGAAATTACCGACCTGCAAAACCGATTCAGCCGGGTCCAGCACCTTGTAATACCACAGGAAGTCGATGGAGATCGGAGCATTATCTTTCGTGATCGAGGTTTGATGCGGAACTTCGCGCACCTGCTCACGCAAGTCCACTTTCACGCCTCGGTCAATGACCGGGATCAGAAGCACAATACCAGGTCCTTTTTGACCGACACAACGCCCAAGCCTGAAGACGACCAGACGCTGATATTCTGGAATGATGCGGATGGCGTTGGCGATGAAAATAAAACCAACGATCAACACCGCGCCGACGAAACAAAAAATAGTGCCACCAGCTGCAAAGGGATCCATATTTTTTCTCCTTCAGAAATTTATATTTTCAAGCTTCGCTTTTTTCAACGACGAGAACAAAACCCTCTCGACGAATTACTCGGACCAAACTGCCTGCAGGGATGGGCTGACCGCTTTTGGCAGACCACATCTCTCCCGCCACATACACACTCCCCTCTTCATATACTTGCGATCTAGTCTCACCGATCGCGCCAACCAAACCATTCAGATCGTGCGCCGGGCGCGCACTCGCGGCTTGCACGCTCTTGCGAACGACGATCCACAGAAAGACGGCAAGCAAAATGGAACTCAGAAACGCCACGAACGGATTCACCGCCGGCTTCCAGCCATCCACTGCGAAGAGAAACACAGAGCCGATAACCAGCAAAAAGATGGAAAGACCGAGGTACAACTCTCGTTTGGGTTTTTGAATTGCGTAAAAGAAGGGAAGGATACTCAAGACCAGCACGACCAGCGCCCACAAATTGAACGACAGGTTGTAAACCGCATAACCCGCCAGCGCAAGACAGAAAAATGCCCCCACCTCGAACAAGCCCGTCCCCGGCGTAACGATCGCCATCAAGCCGAGCAGTACACCGCCTAACAGGATCAGATACGCAACATTTGGGTTCAGAAGAATGTCCATTTGTGCCTCCAATTGATTATACAACAAGAAGAACTCAATTCAATTGATGTACGCCGGGCAACGCCAAAAAGTTGTATAAGGAATGAGGAAAGCAGGCTTTATAATAAGTGCGCTAAATTTAACCCATTGGAGTCCTTGTGAAATTTCAAAAGATTTGCGTCATCGGCCTCGGCTACATCGGCCTCCCTACAGCATCCACCTTTGCCGCGCATGGCATCAAAGTTCTCGGTGTGGATGTGAACCCATCCATCATTGACACCCTCAATAAAGGCGAGATCCACATCCACGAGCCGGGTCTGCGTGATGCCGTCTCCAACGCCATCGCATCGGGCAACTTCAAAGCCTCTCTGAAACCCGAAGAGGCAGATGCCTTCATTATCGCTGTGCCAACCCCCTTCCAGAACGACCGATACGGCGAGTACAACGGCATGTCCTACAAACTGGCAGATATGCGAGCCGTGGTCTCCGCTGCCGAATCCATCGTCCCGTTTTTGCGGAAGGGGAATCTCGTCGTCCTCGAGTCCACTTCCCCGCCCCGCACCACTGTGGACCTGCTCATTCCCATTCTCGGTCGTTCGGGACTGGAAGCCGGGCGCGACTTTCATTTAGCATATTCTCCCGAACGGGTATTACCAGGGCAGATCATGCGCGAACTGATCGAAAACGCGCGAGTCATCGGCGGCGTAACCCCCGAATCTGCGCAGGCAGGCAGCGACATGTATGCTACCTTCGTTAAAGGACAGATCATCCAGACCGACGCCACCACCGCAGAGATGGTTAAATTGATGGAGAACACCTATCGTGATGTGAACATTGCCATCGCCAACGAATTCTCTCGCCTCGCCGACAAATTTGGCGTGGACGTGTGGGAAGCCATCTCCATCGCCAACCTGCATCCGCGGGTAAAGATCCTCAGCCCCGGCCCAGGTGTGGGCGGTCACTGTATCAGCGTGGACCCGTGGTTCTTTGTGGAAGCCGCCCCAGAGTTGTCTCCATTGATCTATCACTCTCGGCAGGTCAACGACGCACAGCCGCACTTCGTCTTAAGCATGGTCAAGCGCGCGCTTGGCTCACTACAAGGCAGGAAGATCGCGGCGCTTGGTCTCGCTTTCAAACCCGATGTGGACGATCTGCGCGAAAGCCCCGCCAACGAAGTAGTCCATCTCCTTCAAAAGGAAGGCGCTTTGGTAAAAGCCTGGGAACCCTTCAAGCCAGATGCAAACTTAGAAGGCATTACCATGTCTCCCAGCCTGCAAGACGCCATTCAAGATGCCGAGGTTTTGTTACTGCTGGTTAACCACACCGAATTCAAAAACTTTGAACCAGCGCAGGTCGCCGGGCAGACAAAAGCCCGCATTGCCATCGACACAGTGAATGGATGGAATTCTAAAAAATGGCATGATGCGGGTTTCCAACTGCTGAAACTGGGCGTTGGCAAATAAACAAGTCACTGTTGGAGCACACGGCTTGACCCTATGAAAATCCTCTCTGTTTTTGGCACACGCCCCGAAGCCGTGAAGATGGCTCCTGTTGTCAAACTGCTGGCACAAACCGCAGGCGTGGAATCTCGGGTATGTGTCACCGCTCAACACAGGCAAATGCTCGATCAGGTGCTGGGATTGTTCAGCATCAAACCCAATTACGATCTGGATCTGATGCGTGCCGACCAATCCCTCGCGCAGTTAAGCGCATCCATCTTCACGCATCTTGATCCGGTGCTCGAAGATTTCCAACCCGACTGGGTGCTGGCTCAAGGCGACACGACCACGGTCGCCATCACATCCCTGCTGTCCTACTATCGCCGCATACATTTCGGTCACCTCGAGGCGGGGCTGCGCACCCACGATAAATGGCAGCCTTTCCCCGAAGAGATCAATCGCCGTGTCGCCGGGGTGATCGCAGACCTGCACTTCGCCCCAACAGAATGGGCAAGGCAAAACCTGCTGCGTGAAGGTGTCGCGGACACGATCATCAAAGTGACAGGGAACACGGTCATAGACGCGTTGCAATTCGTCTCCAGGCAGGAAGAGCCAGTCGAGGTCGCTCAGTTCATCTCATCAAAACTCACCGGCAAAAGGCTGATCCTTGTCACAGCGCATCGCCGGGAAAATTTCGGCGAGCCCATGGAAGAGATTTGCAGGGCTCTGCTGGAACTGGCAGGACGCGGAGATGTTGAGATCGTTTATCCGGTGCATTTGAATCCCAATGTGCAGGAACCTGTGAACAGGCTGCTCGCCGGCAGGGAACACATCACCCTGCTGCCGCCGCTCGATTATTTACCCCTCGTTCACTTCATGAAACACGCCTCGCTCATCCTGACCGATTCGGGTGGCATTCAGGAAGAAGCACCGGCCTTTGGCATCCCAACCCTGGTTCTGCGTGATGTCACCGAACGCCCGGAAGGCGTAGAAGCAGGGACTCTCAAACTAGTCGGCACAGACTCGCGCACGATCGTGCAGGAAGCAGATCTGTTGCTTGACGACAAATCAGCATACAGCCAAATGGCGAAAGCAGCTAATCCTTATGGAGATGGTCACGCGGCAGAGAAGATCATTCAGGCATTACTGGGATCATAAGCATATTTTTTATAGTGCGTCGGTCTATTTCTGGTTATAATGAAAATTATGATGACAAAGAAAAAAGTGATGGTCGCCCGCGCTTTATCATTCATTTTTATTCTTTGCCTGCTTGGCGCAAGCATGGGGAATGTTCATGCGCAAACACCTGAGAACAAATACTTCAGCGAGACCGGGCATAACGTCAGCGGTGAATTTCTCAAGTATTATTCCAACGACCCCAACGCTACATTCCTATTTGGCTATCCAATCACTGAAGAATTCACCAGCAAAGACGGCGAGACCGTGCAATACTTCCAGCGCGCCCGCTTTGAGTTCCACGCGGATCAGCCGGAGGGACAACGTGTGCAGGTGACGCCGCTTGGGTCATTGACTTATGTTTCAGCGGGACCGTTGAATTTGGCGACAAACACTTTCGCCTGCCGCACATACAAAGAGACCGGGTACGCGGTCTGCCTTGCCTTCCTTGAGTTCTTCGACCAATATGGCGGGGTTGCGCGCTTCGGGTATCCGATCTCACCCTTTGAATATCACGAGAACAAGATCGTGCAATATTTCGAAAATGCCCGCCTGGAGTGGCAGCCGCGCAAACCCGAAGGTCAACGGGTGGTGGTTTCGGATCTCGGTCGTGTTTACTTTGATATGCTGGGCGAGGACCTCGGGCTGCTTCCGCCGGTCAAGGCGCTGGATAATTCCCCGCAGGTCATAAACAAACTTCTGGTGCGCGCCTTTGCCTGGAAAGCCGTGACATTGGCAAGCGACTCTCAAACCATCTTCGTGATCGCACAAGACCAAAATCAACAGCCGGTGGCGAATGCAAGCTGCGCCGCGGTCGTGCATTGGTCGAACACACGTGAAGAGACTTTTACTCTCGCTACAAACAAAAACGGGATCGCAGTGATCCCGCTCAACTTCGTCAACCAGCCTTATGGAAAACTGATCCACGCAGATGTGACCTGTTCCTACAAAGGTCTCAACAATCGGTCTTCAACTTCCTTCAGGATCTGGTACTAAGCAATTCACTCAGCATAAAAACCGGACCATCCTTGCAGGTCATCTTCCAATCGTGACGAAGATTGACAGCGCAGATACCGCACTCGGCAAGCGCTCCACAAGGCATGGGAGCGCGGACTAAAACCTGCGCGGCAGGAAGCCTCTTTGCCTGCCCAGCCCTTCCAAGCTTTTCCCTCAATTGATTCAGATTCTCGCGCCCCACATCGAAGGCGGCGTAGTCTGCCCATTGGATGATCTCATTCATGGCCTGCAAAGGTTGGATCTCTACTGCTTCTGGCAAATCATCGGTCACCGTGTTGCTGACCAGTACCACTTCTGCGCCCTGCTTGAAAGCAAGAGGAAGCAAGCCAAGCAAACGCGCGGGAGAGTCGTCAATGGCGATCAATGCCACCCTGCGGGCAAAATCCGGGATGGCAAACCCATGCCCGAGGGGTCCGCGAAAGTTGAGGCGCGTACCTGGCGCCCATGAAGTTGCCCCCGCGGGTGCGGAGCGGAATCCGTTCGGCGCTGAGTCGCTGAAGAAAACAGGAACAGCCAGAGGTGAGTCTGATCCGCTGGCGTGGGCGAGCAGATATTGCCCGGGTGCGGGAATCAATTCAGGCGGGCACAATATCCGCATGCGGGAATCCATAAAAACTTCTGCGATCTTGCCTTCACCTGTCTTCATAGGAGAAATGTTAACACGCAATGGAGGCATGGACAAGAGCGTTATAATCATACATATTATGTTTCGGAGGAACCATGAATATTTCTAGTTTACTGCAGGGACTCGCTTCCTTTGCATGGATCGGTTTTATCGGAATTCTCGTCACCATTTCTGTGCGCGCCAGCCGCAGACAGCCCGTTGGCGGGCTGAGCACAGCGGCGATCGTGCTGGTGGTTGCGGCGCTGGTCTTAACGACCATCGGCGCAGGCATTGTGTTCATTGAGCCTGATGAACTCGGCGTGGTGGTGACCGTGCTCGGTGAGGGCGGCATCCGCCCCGACCCGCTCGACTCGGGCTTGCATTGGATCGTGCCCTTCGCTGAACGCGTGGAACGGTATCCAAGAGTCAACCAAAACTATACGATGTCGTCAGTCGCAGATGAAGGACTGGTCAACGGAGACGACTCGATCCAGGTTCGCACCAAGGACGGTCAGCAGGTGTTGATCGATGCCTCGGTGATCTATGCCGTGGATCCGCTCAAGGTCGTTACCTTGTATTCCACCTGGCGCTTCAACTACGAAGAACAGCTCGTGCGCACCCAGGCTCGCGGCGTGATCCGCGAAGTGGCTTCGCAGTATGGCGTGGAAGAGATCGTCAGCACCAAGCGCGGTGAAATGGAGCAGATGATCGACGATGAACTCGCCGCCATCTTCGCTGAGAACAACCTCGTTCTGCGCGATTTCGTGCTGCGCAACATCCGCTTCAGCGATGAATATGCGCTGGCGGTGGAACAAAAGCAGATCGCCGAACAGCAGGCTCAGCAGGCAAAGTTCGTTGTAGAGTCGAAGAAGCAGGAAGCCGAGCAGGCGCGCCAGATCGCGCAAGGTCAGGCGGATGCAGCGGTGATCGCGGCGCAAGGCGCGG
Source organism: Anaerolineales bacterium (assembly GCA_017985935.1). Taxonomy (GTDB): domain Bacteria; phylum Chloroflexota; class Anaerolineae; order Anaerolineales; family Villigracilaceae; genus Villigracilis. The sequence continues at coordinate 26,679 of JAGNWT010000016.1, forward strand.
CGGAAGCGCGCTTGATCCAGGCGGAAGCTGAAGCCAAAGCCAATCAATTGCTGGCTCAATCGCTCACACCCGAACTGGTGCAGTATCAATATATTTTGAAACTCGCGCCCGGCGTGCAGACCATGTTCATCCCCAGCGGCAATCAATTCATTCTGCCGCTGCCCGACACCACAACAGCACCGTAATCTTTTCGATCTGACCTGACAGGTGCATTTCGCCTGTCAGGTCTTAATTTAATTTGGAGACTGAATGTCGATACCGCAATCTGGACGAGAGATCCGCCTGACTACTTTATCTGCCTGCGCGGGCTGAGCGTCCAAATTAAGCGCGGATGCGCTGACGCAGGTTCTGCGTCCCATCAAGGATATCTTCGACCCCGCATCATATCCCGACCTGTTGGTTGGGCTTGCTTCTCCGGATGATGCGGCTGTTTGGCGTTTAAGCGAAGACAAGGCGATCGTGGTCACGACCGATTTTTTCACCCCAGTGGTGGACACTCCGTATGAATACGGCTCGATCGCGGCGGCAAACAGTCTCTCAGATGTGTACGCCATGGGAGGGCTGCCCTTCCTCGCCTTGAACATCGCGGCGTTGCCCGATCATTTGCCCGCAGAAGTCTCCAGTGAAATTCTGCGCGGCGGCGCTGAAAAAGCGCGCGAAGCAGGAGTGGTCATCGCGGGCGGACACACAGTCAAAGACAAAGAGCCGAAATACGGTCTGGTTGTGATCGGGTTTGTTGATCCGCGCAAGATGGTCAGCAAGGGCGGGCTGCAAGTTGGTGACACACTCGTGCTTACCAAACCCTTGGGCGGCGGGGTGACAACCACCGCGCTCAAACAGGAAAAGGCTTCCGCCGAAGATGTAGAGGAAGCCATCGGGTGGATGTCTCGCTTGAACAAATCTGCCGGTCAACTCGCCACCGAGTTTAGTCTGCGCGGCGGGACGGATATCACAGGCTTCGGCTTTCTCGGTCACGCGATGGAGATGGCAGAGGCTTCAGGTGTTTCCTTGCAAATCGAGTATTCAAAACTCCCCTTCTTGAGCGGTGCGCGCGGCTACGCCGAAAAAGGAATCTTCCCCGGTGGCGCGTTCGACAACAGACAGCACTTCGGTCCGTCCGTCACATTTGGAACAGGCATCGACGAGCCAGCTGAGATGCTGCTCTTCGATCCGCAGACCAGCGGCGGATTACTGCTCGGCGTTCCACAGGAAAAACTGGAAGCCTTTCTCATTCGCGCCAGAGAACTGGGTCAACCCGCTTGGGTGATCGGCAAAGTTGGCACAGGGCAGGGAATTCAGGTGGGCGCATAATGTTCCACATCAGTGTGGTTGAACTGGCATTTACCTGTGGAATTATTTTGGTCTTTCTCGTGGCGCCTTTCCTGATCTCGCGGATGAACAGGCGCATCAAAGATCTGGAAAAGAAACTGGACAAGAAGAAATAAAATTTACGGGGAAAACCACCCCTTCGATTGGCTTGCACATCAAGTACAATAAGAAAAAGAGAACCGACCTTCAAACATCATGTCAGAAATCCCCATAGAAACTGAGACGTCCATTTTTACATCCCCATTTAATATTCGTTCAGTTCAATTGACGAAAGATAACATTTGCCGCGATTCGAATCGCGGTATTACATCTTTAATCCGGTAACCAAGCAAACCATGAGTATTATCAACGAAATCATCCTGATCCTGATTCTAGTATTGATCAACGCGCTGCTTGCCATGTCCGAAGCTGCACTAGTCGCTTCGCGCAAGGCACGATTGCAACAACAAGCAAACGAGGGAAATAAATCATCGGAATTGGCGCTCAAATTACTCGGTGACCCCAACATTTTTTTGTCCACCATCCAGATCGGCATTACCCTCATCGGCGTGCTGGCAGGCGCAGTGGGTGGAGCAACCATTTCCGAATTTCTCGCTGATGCGATGCGCAATGTTCCGTATATCGGCGAATACAGTGAATCGGCTGCGCTTGGTATTGTGGTGGTCATCATCACGATCCTCACCATCTGGCTGGGAGAACTCGTTCCCAAACGACTCGGTCTGACAAGCCCTGAGAAAATTGCCCAGCGGGTGGCGGGACCCATGCTGTTCCTTTCGAAAGTATTCGCACCACTCATCAAATTAATGAGCGGCGCAACAAACTTCGTCCTGCGGCTTATTGGGGTTGACCCCACCGCAGAGCCGCCCGTCACGGAAGAGGAAATTCACCTTTTGATCAATCAGGGCACGCAGGCAGGGGTCTTTCAGGAAGCCGAGCAGGAAATGGTTGAGGGCGTTTTCAGTCTCGGCGATTCGCGCGTTTATTCACTGATGACACCCCGCACCGAAGTGGTGTGGCTCGACATTACAGACACCATCGAAGAAATCAGGGAAAAGATCGCCGATTGCCCTTTTTCGCGCTTCCCCGTTCGTCAGGATTCGCTGGAGACCATCCTCGGCATTGTCAAATCACGCGACCTGCTGGTAGAGAGTTTGTCGGGCAAGGATATCGATCTGAAATCCCTGCTCAAGCCCGCGCATTTCATCCCCGAAACCATGTTCGCTTCGCGCGCGTTAGAGCTGTTCAAAGAAAAGAACACCGAGATCCTGCTCGTGGTGGATGAGTTCGGCGGTTTGCAGGGATTGCTGACCATCAACGACATTTTGGAAGAGATCGTCGGGGCGATGGAGTTCGAAGAGCCGCAAGCCACCCAAAGACAGGATGGCTCGTGGTTGTTGGACGGCATGCTCGAAGTGGACGAATTCAAGGAGTTGTTCAACTTCAACACCCTGCCCCACGAAGATGAATACGAAACCCTGAGCGGCTTCGTGATGACTTCCCTTGGGCGTGTGCCGCAGGCTTCTGAAAATTTCGAGTGGAACGGCTATCGCTTCGAGGTGATGGATATGGACGGGCGCCGCGTGGATAAAGTGCTCGTCACCACCCTGCCCAAGATCCAAACAACACAGGAACCGAAAGGATAGTCAATGAGCGCATATGTGATCGTGGATATCGAAGTGACCGACCCCGAAGGGTACAAGGAATATGCCAAAATCGCGCCTGCAACGGTGCAGTTATATGGCGGCATGTACATCGCACGCGGCGGGAAGAATGAAACCCTAGAAGGCGACTGGCAAGCCAAAAGACTTGTGATCCTGCAATTTCCGTCTGTAGAGCAGGCAAAAGCCTGGTTAAATTCGCCCGAATACGCCCCCGCCCGCGCCATGCGCCACAAGTATGCAAAATCCAATATGGTGGTCGTAGAGGGAACGCAGGGATAGCCCCAAAGACCTCATTAAAAATCAAGGTATAATTTTTGCAGTATGAGCCAAGAAACCAATTCAAGTAAAACCAAAGTTTGCCCCACCTGCGGCACGCGTTTGAGCGAAAACGCCACGCGCTGCCTGGTATGCGGCACGGAATTCGGCGCGAAGACCGAATCTAAAGCCGTGAGCAAAAAGGCTGAAAAGTCGGTGCAAGCCAGCCGCATGCCAACGGTCTCTTTGAGCCTGCCAGCCGCGGTCGGCATTATCGCGGTCGTGATCGTCATCGCAGCGGTCAGCGTGTTCTTTGCCCTGCGTGCCAGCGCTCCCGAAGGGACCTTCGATGTGGTGGAAACACCCACCCCCACCGAAACACCGACAGTCACCCTGCCAGCCACCGCCACGATCCCGCCAACAGATGTTCCCACCGCGACCGCTGTACCGCCTTTTGACTACACGGTCGGCGCAGGCGAATACTGCTCCACCATTGCCTTTAACTTTGGCGTATCGATCCAGAGCATCATTATCCTCAACAACCTGCCATCCACCTGCCCGCTCAGTCAGGGACAGATCATCAAGGTGCCGTACCCTACGCCCACCATTCCGCCCGCTGCCTCCAACACCCCGCTCCCAGTGGATGCGACCAAGCAAGCCTGCGAGACCGTGCCGATCACCGTTCAAGACGGCGACACTCTCTCCAGCATTGCCTTGAACTACGCCGTTCCGATGGACGCGATCAAGGAATTCAACGGGTTGACGACAGACAATGTGTTCGTGGGCGCGAATCTGCTTGTGCCGCTCTGCAGACGAGCCGCCACACCCGGACCGACCCCCACCGCAACGATCCCGCCGCCCTACCCCGCCCCGAACCTGCTTCTGCCTGCGGACGGTGCCGCCTTCACCCTCGCAAATGACGTGGTCACTTTGCAATGGGCTTCAGTGGGCACCCTGCGCGACGGCGAGGCATATCAGATCACGGTGGAAGACATCACCTCCAGCCAGACCCGCCGCCTGACCGACTACGTGACCGACACGAAGTACATCGTGCCGACTTCCTATCGTCCGAAGGATAACGTGGCGCATGTTCTGCGTTGGTGGATCACCCCTGTCCGCCAGTCTGGCACCGACGATCAGGGTCAGCCCATTTGGGCATCTTCCGGTACGGTCAGTGACAAGCGGGTCTTCACCTGGGTTGGAATCGCCGTCGAAGGCACACCAAGTCCATAGTCTGGCTTGACCCAAAGTTGTAATAAATTTGATAATATCGGAAGTCGAAATCGGCTTCCGATATTTTTTTCAAAAAGGAAACATCAACATGGATATTCGTTCTTTCAACCGTGATGCGTGGGATCGGCAGGTGCAATCAGGCAAAAACCCGTGGACGGTTCCCGTGTCGTCTGAATTGATCGCGCGCGCAAAGTCTGGCGACTGGTCCATTGTGCTGACGCAGAACAAGCCCGTGCCACGCGAGTGGTTCCCTCCCATGCAGGGACTCAAGGTGTTGGGGCTGGCATGCGGCGGCGGTCAGCAGGGACCGATCATGGCGGCGGCGGGTGCGGAGGTAACCATCTTCGATAACTCGCCCGCTCAACTTGGGCGTGACCGTGAAGTGGCAGACCGCGAAGGCTTAAACCTCCGCACAGTGGAAGGTGATATGCGCGACCTCTCTGAATTTGCCGATGAAAGCTTCGACTTCATTTTTCACCCTGTCTCCAATCTGTTCATCCACGAGATCAGACCGGTGTGGAAAGAGGCGTATCGTGTTTTGCGGCGCGGCGGGACCATGCTTTCCGGTTTTATGAATCCGGTTTTCTATTTGTTCGATTGGGAAGATCTGGAAAAAGGCATTCTCAACGTAAGTATGAAAATCCCATTTTCAGACATCGATACCTATGGAATCGAACGCCTGCAACGGGAAGACCGTCCTGCTGAATTTGGTCACTCACTCACCGACCAGTTGGCTGGGCAGATGGACGCGGGGTTCGCGATCATCGGGCTGTATGAAGACAATCACACCCCGCTCAAGATCAGCGAATACATCGACACCTATATCGCCACCCGCGCGATCAAACTATAAAGGAGAGAGATGAAGATCCTTATCGCGGCAGACATGGAAGGGATCACCGGCGTGACCCATTGGGATCAGGTCAACCCTGACCACGCCGAGTATGCTCGCTTCCGAAAATTAATGACCGGGGATGTCAACGCCGCAGTGCGCGGAGCGTTCGCGGGCGGGGCAGACACCGTGACCGTGACAGATGGGCATTTCAACGGCAGGAATATTCTGATCGAAGAATTGGATCCGCGCGCCTCCTTGAACAGCGGGTCACCCGCTCCGCTTTCGATGGTACAGGGCGTGGATGACCATGTGAACGGCGTGATGCTCATTGGATATCACGGGCGCATGGGCACGGTCAACGCCATCCTCGACCATACCTGGTCAGACGAACGCGTGTCGGGCGTGTGGATCAACGACCGTCCGTTTGGCGAAGCAGGATTGAACGGCGCGGTCTGTGGTCATTTTGATGTACCTGTCATCATGGCGTCTGGCGACCAGACGTTGTGTGCCGAGGTTCAAGAATTTTTTGGAGACAAAGTGGAAACGGCGCAGGTGAAAAAAGCCGTCAGCCGCATGTCCGCCGAGTGCCTGCCGCCCACTGTCACCGCCAGCCTGATCGAGGAAGTTGCGCGGCGGTCGGTGCTAAACCTGAAAAGCAGAAAAGCTCCGAAGCCTTTCAAGGTCAAAGGTCCCATCAAATTGACAGTGGAATTTCAACAATCAGACATGGCAGACCGCGCGGCGTTGATGCCCGGGGCAAAACGAAGCGTGGATCGCCGGGTGGACTACCCGGCAGACGACATGCTTACGATCTATCAGGCGTTCCGAACCCTGCTCGCATTGGCGAGATAACCAAACCAACACAAAAAGAGGAAGACTATGAATTCAACCATCAAAACCATTTTGAAATTCATCGCTGTGCTGCTGATGCTCTCTGGCAGCATCTGGGCACTGCAAGGACTCAACCTTTTGCCGGGCACTTTCATGCGCGGCGACCCGCAATGGATCATCAATGGAGTGGTCACAATCCTGGCTGGGGCCGGAATGTACTGGCTTGCCAACCGAAAAAATTGAACTGGTATTGAAATAATTTACGACCGCACTTGAGGTCTAATATCGCCTGTTCGCCAGACCTTATAAATTTAGAACTTACACAAGGAGAGGAAACTATTATGAATATCAAGTTGGAAATATCACGTCAGTGGCAGTGGATCAAGCCGATCACGATCTTTCTGCTCATTCCCACATTCCTGATCTTGCTGCTGGTACTTTACTTCAAACTTGAATATGATATTGACACCGGTTTCCTCACACGCGACTCGAACGCCGTGGCGCATCAACCCATTTACATCGGGTTCGTTTCCAACCTTGGCATTCTCTTCTGGTGTGCCAGCGCAGCGATCGCCTTATTTACAAGTTCCCTCGAGAAGAACAAGGCTTCCATCAGCGTTGAATCTTTTCTGCTCTATTCGGGCATCCTATCCTACATTCTGTTACTCGATGATCTCTTTCAGCTTCATGAGGAAGTATTTCCGAATAATTTCAACATTCCTGAAATCGCGGTCCTCGCGGTCTATGGATCCTTCGCCCTTCTGGTCTTTTATCGTTTCAGAAAGATAATCCCCTCGACAAATTTCCTCATCCTGTTGATCTGCAGCGGATTCTTCGGCATCTCCATTCTTGTCGATGTGTTCCACCCGGATTTCCCCGGTGAGAGTCTGGTGGAAGACGGGGCAAAGTTCGCGGGCGTGGTCACCTGGTTCGGGTACTACACTTCGGTCAGCTTCGATAACCTCAAAAAAAAACTCACCTCGAAATGAGCGAAAGCATTAAGGTCGGCGACCCGGTGCAGATCTACCTCGATTCGAAATTCGGAGACAGGGAAGGCTGGTATGAAGGCAGGGTCATTAAGATCGACCCGTACTCCGAACATCGTAGTTTTTACTGGGTGGAATTGAGCCCACAAGCCCAGTCCATTCTTGGCACTCGGCAGATCTCGGTATTTAATCTCAAGAACATCAAGAAGATGGAGGATCCACGACCTTGAAGACCCTGTCGCTCTATCACGTTTCCCAATATCCCCCGCATCACACAGACCTTCAATCTGATTCGCCGCAAACGGCAGAATCGAAACTTCCGACCATCCTTGCCTTGCATGGACGCGGCAGCAACGAAGGCGATCTGATCGGGCTGGCAGATTACCTGCCGCACGATTTCCTGTGGATCAGCCCGCGCGGCACCTACCCACTCGGACCGGATTCGTTTGAGTGGTTTCAGATCACGCAGGTTGGTAAGCCCGATCCAACGCGGCTGGAGAATGCCCTCCGTACGATCGACACATTCATCGACGAGATACTCGCCGCCTATCCTGTGGACCCCAAAAAACTTTACCTGCTTGGTTTCAGTCAGGGAAGCATCGTTTCCATGTCCTACGCGCTGACCAGACCCGGGCGCGTCGCCGGTGTGATCGCCCAGTCGGGATATATTCCACACGAGTCGGGATTGAAGATCGACGAAACGGGAGTTGCCGACAAACCATTTATCGTCACGCACGGCATTCAAGACCCAATGCTCCCGGTGGATTGGGCGCGTCGCAGCCGCGACACCCTGCAAAAACTGAAGACCAAACTCGAATACCATGAGTTCAACATGGGGCACAACATCTCAGCGGAATCGATCGGGGTCATCAGCACCTGGCTTAAAAACCAAATGAAGTGAAAATACAAAAGTCCCTGCCAAATGCAGGGACTTTTCATAAAGTACAATACAACCATGAACTCACAATCCCTGACATCCTTGCTTGAAAAAGCATGCTCCTCACGCGCCTCACTAATAGACCCTGCCCACGAAACCGCCTTTCGCCTGTTCAATGGATTCACCGAGGGCAATGCCGATCTGGTGATCGACATCTACGGTTCGACCGCCGTCCTCCATAACTATGCAGACGACCCCGCGCAAGGCGATCTACTGATCCAGGAAGCACAGCAATTCCTGTCCGCATCTTTGCCCTGGCTGAAGGCGGGCATCGTAAAAACCCGCAACGGCGCAACCCAGGATGCCAAACGTGGAATCCTGCTCTTTGGAGCAGAACCAGACCGAAAGGTCAGAGAGAACGGCATCTGGTATTCGGTCAACCTGACGATGAATCGCGATTCCAGTCTGTATCTCGATACTCGCAATCTTCGTCAATGGTTGACAGAACACATGCGGGGCAAGACCGTGATGAATACATTCGCCTACACAGGCAGTTTCGGAGTTGCCGCTCTTAAAGGCGGAGCGAGCCGCGTATTGCAGATCGATCTCAGCCGCCAATTCCTCAATGTTGCCAAAGATTCTTATGTCTTGAACGGGCTGCCCATTCAAAAGGGAGATTTCATCTCGCGCGATTTTTTTGAGCAGGTCGGCAATATGAAACGTGAAAAACGGTCTTTCGACTGTGTCATTATCGACCCGCCGTTCTTCTCCTCCACTGCCAAAGGCAAAGTGGATCAGGTACATGAGAGCGAGCGGCTCATCAATAAAGTGCGTCCATTGATCAACGACGGCGGGATGTTGATCGCCATCAACAATGCGGTCTTTGTCAGCGGGCAGGAATACATGCAGACCCTCGAGTCTCTGTGCAAAGACGGGTACTTGAAGATTCGAGAATTCATTCCCGTGCCAGAGGACTTTACTGGATACAACCCGGTTGGCAGACCGATCACCGATCCTTCCCCGTTCAATCACTCGACCAAGATCGCGATCCTGGATGTGAAACGCAAGCCTTCTTGAAAACAGGTCTCCAATATGCTATAGTGATTGTGAAGAATTTCATAATCTATCCACAAGGCTCCAACCAAGCATAAGGAGATACCATGTACAAGAAGATACTTGTCCCTCTTGACGGCTCATCACTGGCAGAGGAAGCCATTCCACATGCCGAAGCGCTTGCAAAAACCGAGGGCGCCGAGATCATTATTCTGCGCATTCCCGCGGTTCCCACCTCTGAGTTTCTAAGCCGCGACCCGTCTGTTGCCGCTCTGATCATCAAGGATGTTGAAGAAGAGACCCGGAAATATGTGGAAGCCGCCGTTCGAAGAATCAAGATGGATGGCATCACAGTGGAAGGGATCACCCGCCTCGGTCCTGTGCCGGAGACCATCCTCGAAGTTGCAGAAGAACTCCACGCCGATGTGATCACCATGTCCACTCATGGGCGCTCGGGATTTCAACGCTGGCTGATCGGCAGCGTTGCAGACCGTGTGGTGCAGCATGCACACATCCCAGTGATGCTGGTGCATCCCTTCAGCAAGAACTAAAATTCGACACTCAAAACAAAAACAGGCTTCTTAAAGCCTGTTTTTGTTTTCAAAATAAGCTTGGCTGTGAGGGTCCATCCGGCTTGACGGCATCCCACGGCAGAGGCGGGATATCCACTTGCAAGGCAATGCGCCGATGAAACTCGCGACAGATATCGGGCGCAATGAGGTTATCAGGAGAGTGACAGAAAATAAAAGCATCCACGCCATGCCGGATCTGCGACACAAGATAATCCACCCACTCAGACATACAATTCAAGTTGTGCTGCAGCTCAGGATGACCGATAAATCGCAGGAAAATAAAATCGGTGGTGCGTTCCAAAAAGACTGGGACATCCGGCTTGCGATCGCGGGCTTCGAGCAGGCTTTCGTAAGAACTGCCGCCGAGGATGTGGTCTCCCTCCAGGCTGCGGATGGGACGGGTGTCAATGACCACCCGAGCCATGTTGTTGTTGGCAAGCAGTTCGTTCAATGATCCACGCTGAGGCTCTTCAAACCAATCCAGATGGCGAACTTCCACGCCAAGGCGGATATCCTTTGGCATGGCGCTTAGAAATTTTTCAAGGTCATCCTTCAAACGCGGAGAGTAGCCCGGCGGCAGCTGCAGGAACATCGGACCGAGGCGTGATCCAAGCTGGCGCATGACGGTAATGAACTCCAATGCGCGGTCAATGTAATCGACCAATTTCCCATTGTGACTGATGGCTTTGGGAATTTTCGGGCAGAAGCGAAAGTCCTCAGGCGTTTGCTCGACCCACGCTTCAAGCGTCTTTGCGGCAGGCATTGCATAAAAGGTAGTGTTGCCTTCAATGGCAGTCACTCGCCGCGCATACTCACGCAAAAAATCCGCAGACTTTGTGCCTTTGGGATAAAAATTCCCAACCCAACCTTTGAACGACCAGACAGGGCAGCCAATAAAAAGAGACATGGGATTATTATATAATGTCTATGCTTCAAAGGAAATGAAAATATGGAACCCAACCGCAAACTTTGGAACGACGGTCAACAAAAACTCCGCATCGGACTCTCAGCAGCCAGCCCGCTGGCAGTGAAGCTTTTTCTGACGCAGCATGCCATGGTACACAGCAAAAAGATGAGCCGCATGGACGTGTGGTCATTTGAAGATGAATTGTGGCAGGGATTGACAGATGGTCACTTCCGCGCCATTCCCCCAAAAGGGGAACATTCCATCGCATGGATCCTCTTTCATATCACCCGCATAGAAGACATGACCATGAACGTGCTGGCAGCGGATTCTCCGCAGCTTTACCTGCGGGATGGCTGGGCAAAAAAATTGCGGTCTGGCATTGATCATTCGGGCAACCGGATGGATGCCGAAGCGGTGACCCAACTCACAGAGAAACTGGACCTGCCTGCGTTACGAGAGTACCGCACAGCGGTCGGTCGCCGCACCCGTGAGATCGTCAAAAAACTAAAATCAGAAACCTGGAATCAAAAAGTGGAGCCGCTCCGCCTGCAAACGCTTTTGAATGAAGGGGCTGTCATCCCGCAGGCAATGGAGATCATCCACTATTGGGGCAAGCGCACAGTGGCAGGCTTGCTATTAATGCCGCCCACGCGTCATAACTTCCTTCATTTGAACGAAGCGATGAGGATCAAGATCAAATTGACGAAGGCGGGGTCTTAGTTAACTTTTTTTCGGCAGCCATGAAGTGACCCGCTTCGACAATAGCTGAAGCGAGACAGGCTTGCTGAGGTAATCATTCGCCCCGGCTTGAAGACATCTTTCACGATCGCCAGACATGGCGAGCGCGGTGACCGCGATGATCGGAATGGAGGCGATATCTTTGTCGTTATGCGCCCGAATGCGATGGATCACTTCCAGACCGTCCATGCCGGGCATTTGAATATCAACAAGAATAAGGTCGGGGGAAATCAATGGAATGCGGTCCAATAATTCAAATCCGCTTTGAACGATCTCCACCCGATATCCCCGCGCTAGCAGAAAATCAGAAAGAGTATCCAGAATGATCTTATTGTCATCACCGACCAGGATCAATGGACCACCAATAGGCTGCGGCGCGGATGCCAACTCTTTTACTTTCCCAGAGTTGGAGTCTTTTATCTCAGGCTTTCCTGAGGGAAGGTCAGTCCTCTTCCAAGGCAGCAGTATGGAGAAGCGGCTGCCTTTCTCGGGTACGCTTTCAACATGTACACTCCCGCCGTGCATCTCTGCCATGCGGCGCACAAGAGACAGCCCAAGCCCTGTGCCGGAATATTGCCGGGATAACTTGCTGTCTAACTGAACGAAAGGTTTAAATAGCTTCTCCAGATCTTCAGGCATGATGCCGATCCCTTCATCCCAAACTGTAAAGCGGACCAGCCCTTCATCTTCCATGCCTTGCACTTCCAAGCCAAGGTTGTGACGCTCGGGGGTGAACTTCACCGCGTTGCTCAACAGATTGACCAGCATTTGCTTCAGCCGGCGCGCATCGGTTTGCATCACGATCGATGGCGGGTCGATCGTGAAAGAAATATTCTGTTTCTTCTGACCAGCCATTCCTTTTACAATGTGCAGGCTCGCCTGGCAGATCTCGGCAATGGAACTCATTTCAAACAGCATATCCAGTTTTTCGGCTTCGATCTTGGAAAGGTCCAGAATGTCGTTGATCAACTCCAGCAGGTGCCGCCCGCTCTGCTCGATCAGCCTGAGAGAATTTCGCTGCTTCTCACTCAAATTGCCATAGGTCCCGATTTGCATCGCTTCAGACAAGCCTAATATGCCGGTCAGCGGAGTGCGTAACTCGTGGCTCATGCTGGCAAGGAATTCATCCTTTAATCGCGATGCCTTTTCCATAGCCACATTGACCTCGGCAAGGCGGTCACGGCTTTCCTGCATGGATCTTTCAGCCTTCTTGCGATCCGTGATATCCCGCACCACGCTCTGCACCATGGTGATATTACCTTCGGAATCGCGTACAGCAGAGAGATTGATCTCAACGTTGATCCGTCGCCCATCTTTTGTGAGCAGGGTCCGCTCATAAAGCGGGATGTGCTCCCCGCGCAACACTGCATAAAAACGTTCCCTGCCATCTTCCTGCTGTTCCGGCGCGGCAACTGCATTCCAGCTATTTCTGGAAAGCTCCATATACTCATCCATCGTGTACCCAAGCATATCAAGCGCGTGCTGATTGGGCATCAACTCTGAACCGTCCGGCATGATCAAAAATATTCCATCGTTCGAATTTTCGAACAAAGCCCGATACATCATTTCGCGCTGGCGCAGATCGGCGGTGCGTTCCTCCACCAGTTTTTCAAGGCTGCGATTTAATTCTTCCAATTCCAGGTGGGCAGTCTTTAATTCTGTAACATCCTGCACCGTACCCGAAGCGACAGAAGGCTCTCCATCCGAACCCGAAATGACACTGCCCTTGGAGCTCAACCACTTTTGGTTTCCGTTCTCGTCGGAAGTTCTAAACTCAAATGCAAATGATGATTTGGAAGCAAAGGCTTCTTCGATCATCTTTCTCACATCAGCCCGGTCTTCGGGACAGATATATTCCAAAAAGGTACTGCTCGTGGGGATGAATTCTCCCGGCTTTTTACCAAGCAGGGCGTACATTTCTTCAGACCAGTACACCGTGCTTGAATCGATCACCCATTCCCAACTGCCAATGAGGGCGGAGCGCTGCGCGAGTTTGTATCGCGTTTCAGATCGCTCAAGCTCCTTTTGCAAACAGGCTTGAAGCGTACGTGCCCGGAGGGTTTGGATCCCATAGGCCATGTCTAGCGACAACTCAACGAGCAGTTTCACTTCTTCAGACTCAAATGCGCCCGGGTCGGGCGAATACAACATGAAAGCGCCGATAACCTGCCCGTTCAAGTTCAAGGGCAGGGCGATCGATGATGCATAGCCGCGTTGGATTGCCGCGGCACGCCAGGGTTCAAGACGCGGATCGGAATTTATATTTTGAGCAATACTTGGCTGCCCGGTGCGGACGGCGATCCCGGTCGGTCCGCGACCGCGCTCTGAATCTTCCCAGGTAATATTCGCTGACTCCAGGTATTCTTCTTCAAAACCATATTGAGCAACAGGGCGGATCGCCTTTCCGGGACCGTGCTCCACAAACCCAACCCATGCCATACGATACCCGCCGTCTTGCACGCAGATACGGCAGAGTTCTTGAAGCAATTCGTTCTCATCGAAGATCCGCACAAGAGCCTGATTGCAGTTGCTTAACACATACAGAGCGCGGGTCTTCCGCGCCAGCATCTCTTCATCCCTTTTTTGTTCTGTGATGTCCTGCGTGGTCCCAACCGAAGATAATGGGATCAGTCCCGCATCGGTCTTTGCAAATTTGAGCTGGGCCTGCAAGGAAAGCCAGTTCACAACCCCATTGGGATGAAGAGCTCGGACTTTCAAGGTGATCGTCTCAACATCACCGTTCTGGATCGCGGTTTGATACTTTTCTACAAATCCACGCTGGTCTTCCGGGTGGATCCGTTCGATCAGGTCTCTTTCCGTGACCGAAGCAGTTTCAAAGCCAAAGTGACCGCGGGCAATTTCATCGAGGAACACCGTGTCAGTTACAAAATCCTGCTGCCATGTACCCAGGTTTGAAGCCCTTAATGCCAGCTCCACAAAATCATTTTTCTTTTGTAATTCCAAAGCAGCGGATTCGCGTTCAGTGACCCGACCGATTCGCTCTGCCATCGAATTCAAAAGCATGCGTTCTTCTTTGAGAAAGGGACCCTCGTCTTCAGCAGGAAATTGCGACCGATAATAAATTTCCAAAGCGCCAGCAATTTGACCATGCACTTTGACCGGAGCGGTCTGCCCCCATTGGGTCACTTCAAAATGATCTGAGGTGAACTCCCGTCCATGGATCGTGATGCGGGCGCAGGCGGCGTGATCGTGCTGCCAGCTCTTTGGCAGAATCTCTGCCAGGCGCTGATACAAAACTTCGAGCGTGATATGTTCAAGTTCAATCAGAGCGGTCAGGGAATAAAATGCGTTGAGTTCCTTCACGCGCTCTTTTAATTTATGCTCAAGGTCCTTTTGGTCGGAGGCATCTTCAAAGATCAGGCAAAGATGCGGCGGGGACTGGTGAGCTGCCGAATCCTCAAAGAACGCAGAAACCCGAACCCAGGTGATCGCCTCATTGTTTTGAGTGCGTATCCCCATGAGTTGATTGGAGACCCGCTCCCCTGTAGTTAAAGCGATCAAGGCGGGATGCTGTTCGATCTCGAACGGAGAAGCATCCTGCCGAACCCATTGCCAAAACGGGTCTGTTATTTTTCTTCCATGTAAAGCGTGGGAGGATAAACTGAGAAAAAATTCCGCTGCCGGGTTGGAGGCAAAGATATACCCATCGGCAGATAAATAAACTGCACCATGCCCCATCATTTCAAGCCATTGCAAAGAATCAGCGCGTGAGGAAGAATTTTCCGCCCGTGCCGACTTCCCGCTTTGGTAGGACTTCGTTGTGGACATATCTTTTACCCAAGCTTGCACATTTCGTGGTCGTATCAAGACCTTGAATATGAATATTATAAGTGTAAAAGACCAGCCGGGACAGAATTTTGTGTAAATAATGCATAAAGACCCTCAAAACTGAGGGTCTTTATGCCAGATCGTTTCAGGTCTTTATCTATCCTTCCTGCCGTCTTTCTTATCCTTGTCCTTTTTATCTTCCTTATTGTGAGCCATCATGTCCACTGCGACCGCGATGGCAAGGATGAGAATATCGTTCTGCCCATCCTCGACCTCCACACCATAGGTGTCGGTCAGGCGGAACCACTTCTTCGAAATTTCAGCCACTTTGGTCCGTCCCTGCTTCACCGAATACTCATGGTCAAGGATATTTCCCTGCACATCGAGATCGGGTCCGTTATGGACCTTCACATCCCACTTATCCCTGAAGGGAGCGATGAGCGCCTTCTTGATCGTGGCAATGTCCCTGCCGTTCGCATCCTCGACCACCATCGTATCCTTGATGGTCAGTAATCGCTCTTGAATTTGAGCAAGCTTGTTGCCCCGGGCATCTTCGAACACTAATGTCTTTCGGATGCGAAGCACCTTGCCATCCACTTTATAGATCTTCTGACCTTGTTCATTCTCGATCCAAAAATCATCTCCAATGGAGATCAGGTTTTGGCGGATCTTGTAACGGGTTGTCATGGAACACTCCTCTCGTTTTCAAAAAGTATAATCCATGTACGGCACAGTTCGGGTGAAGTTGCAACGAACCTGAGCGGATGTCAGTATAATCGGGGTTCAACCCTACCTTTTGTGAGGACTAATGGACTCCCTTTCTGAACGCCGCAAGGCGATTCTTTTTCTTGCCATCGCCGCCACTTTATGGAGTACGAGCGGAGTATTGATCAAGCTCATGGACTGGCAGCCAATGGCGATCCTTTCTGCCCGAAGCCTGTTCGCCAGTCTTGTATTTTTGGCTTACCTTCGATATTTTCCGCTTCGATGGAGCCGATGGATGCTGCTCGCTGCGGGCGCATCGGTTCTGACCCAGTTCCTCTTCATCACATCCACCAAGTTGACGACCGCCGCGAACGCGATCTTCCTGCAATACACCGCGCCAATTTATGTCGTTCTGCTCGCGTTCTGGTTCCTGCGCGAAAAGCCTTCCCGCACCGACTGGGTCTCCATGCTCATCATCTTCATCGGGCTGACCCTTTTCTTCGGCGACAAACTCAGCACAGACGGTTTCTACGGTAACCTGCTTGCCATCCTGAGCGGTGTGACCTCGGCTGTGATGATGGTCGCCTTCCGCGCCCAAAAGGACGGCGCGCCCGCCGAAAGCATGCTGATCGCCAGTGTGGTCACTGGCATTCTCGGCATCCCTTTTATATTGAAAGAGTCATGGACGGTCACCAATTGGTCGATCATCGCCTTCCTCGGCATCTTCCAGATCGGTCTGGCTTTCGTGTTCTTCACGCAGGGCATCAAGCACATCCCGGCATTGGAGGCAAACCTGATCGGCACGCTCGAGCCTGTGTTGAATCCCATTTGGGTGTTCATGTTCTACGGTGAAAGCATGGGAGCCTTTGCCCTGCTCGGCGGTTTGGTCGTGCTGGGTGGAGTTGTTCTAAGCGCGGTTGGAAGCGCAAAAGCCGCAAAAGAAGGAGTGTAAAAAATGTTCTATGCCTTTTCTGTTTTGTTCTTTGTTCTCGGTCTGTCCACCGGGATCCCCGCCCTGCTCCAATGGCGGCGGATGGAAGCCATCAGACGATCGAGCGCAACGACCTTTGGCGTGGTTCGCGCGGTGGGACGTTCAAACATCGGCTGGAATTTTCTGGGAGAGGTGGGCAGGTCTGCCCGTCCGCTGGTGGCGTTTCGCATTCAGGACAAAGAGTATGAAGTGGAAATGACCGATACGAGTGGATTCCTCAATCGCCGCTACAATTCAGGCGAGACGGTCGAGGTTGTATACGAGAAAGGTGAGCCGTGGAACGCCTACCTGCAGCATGAATGGGCTCTTGCCCGCCGTGACCAATGGAAAGCGCTCGGAGAGATCGTCCTTGCGGCTGTACTTTGGGGTATTGGGGCGTATTTGGGAATACCGGTTTAGCTCCAGACTGAAGATTCCGCCGACCAAATTAGCCGATTGAAAGCTCCCGATCAAGACCGCGCTGTGGTCTATACAAAAAAATATAAAGAGGGTCATTGCAACTGATAGAGAAAACCATCGCCACTCGCTGAGAAGATAAAAAACCCCGGCAGGGAGATTACAAAAAACATTTAGATGTCTTAAGAAAAACTTCTAAATGTTTTTTAAATACTGTTAGATGTTTTTGGGAAAACTCCTAAATGTTTTTCACGCCTCAAAATGAGCTGTTTTTGAAGAAAAAGCCTTGGAATCTCTTAGAAAGGGTCTGAAAGGCGCTAACCCACGCAGGCTCAAAGAGAAAAACTCTGTGGCTTTGAGCCTTTGCGCCTTGGGGGTGGGGTGTTAGGGGTTTGTCCCCGCAAATGCGGGCGGAGGGGGTTGCTTTTGCCATTGTGCTTTGGGAAACAAGGAGTAAATTTGATGACAATAATATTTGGATTTATGAACTACTTAAAGAAAAAATAGAAATGATGCTGGTAAAATCTGTATATTGGTTGAATAGAAAAGGAGGAGTTTATGCAAATTCGACATATTTCCATAAAAAATTTTCGAGGAATTCAGAAAATGGATTGGGCAATTACTTCTCAAATAGTATGCCTAATTGGTTCTGGAGACTCTACAAAGTCTACAATTTTAGATGCAATTGATTTTGCTCTTTCTCCACGTTGGAATCTAACTTTTGAAGATTGCGATTTTTATTCTGAAAAGACAGAGAACCCTATAGAAATTATTGTAACTATAGGACAAATACCAAGTGATTTATTAAAACAAGAAAAATTTGGTTTGGAATTACGAGGATGGAGCAAAACAGATGGAATACATGATGAGCCCCAAGAGAATGATGAACTTGTATTGTCAATTAGACTCATTGTGGATAATTCCTTAGAGCCACAATGGGATGTAATTAATGACAGAAATCCTGAGGGACGCACAATTTCATCGAAAGATAGGGAAAAATTAGGAACAAGTCGATTAGGAGTGTATATCGACAAGCACTTATATTGGGGGCAAGGCTCAGCGCTTTCAAATTTAACAATAAATAGAAAAGAAAATGCCACCCCTATGATTACAGAGGCTCATAGAAAGGCGCGCAATGAAGCAAAAATTGAAGACCTAGAAGTTTTCAAAACTGCATCTGAACAAGCAGAGAAAATTGCTAAAGATCTAGGTGTGAAACCAAAAGGGACTCTTAGACCAGCCCTAGACCCGAGAGCCATAAATATTGGTTTAGGTGCAATTGCAATCCATGATGACAATATTCCCCTAAGACTAACAGGATTGGGAAGTCGTAGATTAATTGCTTTAGGCGTTCAGCTATCAGCTGTAGCAGATGGTTCATTACTATTAGTAGATGAGGTTGAGCATGGGCTCGAACCCCACAGAATACGTCATTTATTAAAGTACCTTCACCAATCAATAGGTAATGATCCAAACAAAGCTGGTCAAGTCATTATGACAAGCCATTCCTCAACGTCGATCGTTGAACTTTCAGCAGAGAATTTATATATTGTCCGCTCAGAGAACGGCGAGACAACTGTAAGAAACGTATCTCGTGACTTACAAAATATCGTCAGAAAAGTCCCGGAAGCCTTCTTGGGATTAAGAGCTTTAGTTTGTGAAGGAAAAACTGAGTTGGGCATTCTTCGGGTTTTTGAGAATTACTGGATTAACAATAAAAACAAAGAGCCCCTTGCTCATAATGGTGTTGTGCTAATTCTTGGAGGAGGTGACGACTCTCCTAAAACAGCTCTTGAATTGAAAAGATTAGGTTATGCAACCTGTTTCTTCGCTGACGGAGACAAACTTAAAAAACTGCAACCATCTATTGAGGAACTCAGCGCCAATGGAGTTAGTGTATTTCATTGGAATGAGCCAAATGCAGTTGAAGAAGTGTTAGCAAATGAGTTATCTTGGGCTATTCTGAAAAAAATGGTTGAGTTAGGCGCTGAAGAGAAAGGGGAGCAAAGTGTATGTGACACAATTGGAAGCAAACTCAGAAGTCCTTTTACCTCATCAAACATAAATATTGATGATTGGCTAAAAAATGGCATTCAGCAAGAAGATATCAGAAAAGCTATTGGCGAAGCCGCAAAAACAAAGGGTTGGTTCAAGAGAATAGATTTAGGAGAAAATCTAGGACAACTTATTCTTGACGACTTGGAAAATCTTAGAGACAAAGAATCTGTAAAACTATTAGAAAAAATAGAAGGGTGGATTTATGGATGAAGGTTTAATAAGGTCTTTTTCTAAAAAAGAGCGTTCCTTAATAATTGCCCCGGCAGGATGTGGAAAGACAGAAATAATCGCTAAGTCTATTTCTTATTCTAGCGAAACACACGAAAAGCAATTAATTCTTACTCACACACATGCAGGCGTGAAGTCGATTCAAGATAGACTTAAGAAGCTTGGTGTGGCTCGAAAACATTATCACATTGATACTATTGCGGGGTTTGCCCTTCAATATTCAATGTCATTTCCAGTTTCTTCTGGATTAGGTGCAGAATATGATCCAATTACAAACGAGTGGGAGAAAGTTTACGCTGCCGCCAAATCTGTTATTGCTAATAAACATGGAAAAAAGGTTATTACTGCATCTTTCGATGGCATCTACATTGATGAATACCAAGACTGCACAAAGCAGCAGCACAGCTTAATCTTACAACTAGCGAACATCCTGCCTTGTCGAATATTAGGCGACCCACTTCAAGGTATCTTTGGCTTCCATGATCCCATCGTCAACTGGTATGAAGATGTTTTTCCAAATTTCGAGAGAATCGGCGATAAAAACACCGTCTGGACACCGTATAGGTGGAAAGATAAGAATGATGAGTTAGGAATATGGTTATTGCAAATCAGAAAAAACCTTCGAGATGGTAAGCCAATTGATTTCAGTAAAATGCCTAAAAACTGCCACTGGGGTCAATTGTCACCACAAGGCTTATTTCCTCAACAAAAAGTATGTTTAGAAAAAGTAAAAACCAAAGAAACTGTTGTTGCAATACAACATCTACCTTATCAAGCACACGCGTTAGCTAAAATGTTAAACGGGACATATACATCCATGGAGGAAGTTGACAGCAAAGATTTATCCAAATGGGCTGATAAAATTGAAAAATCTAATGGAATAGAGAGAGCAGTAAATATCATTGATTTCTCTTCACTTTGCATGACAGTGGTATCCACTGCTCTTGCAACAATCAAAACCAAAATTCAAAATGCTGACAAGACAGCTAAGAACAACTTGAAACACAAAGATATATTTGAAGATTTAGTAAAAGTATCAGAAAGCAGCGACCTGTCTCTAGTACTCTTTGCTTTAAATAAAATCGAGCAAATCCCTGAAAGAGTTTTATATCGAAAAGAGCTTTGGCGAGATATGTTTAAGGCAATCGAAGAACACTTAAGTTCACCAAGTGAAATCAGTTTACAAAAGACAGCATGGAAAATGCGCGATAGAGGGAGGTCGTATGGAAGAGCCGTTGAAAAAAGGACTGTATCTAGAACATTGTTAATTAAAGGATTAGAATTTGATCATTGCATTGTAGTAAATGCTGATGAACTTAATGCTAAAGAATTATATGTTGCATTAACACGTGGTTCAAAAACGCTCACTGTGTTTTCGTCTACCCCTATCGTCAAAAAAGAATTGCCTGCAGAATTGCAACCTCCCCAAAAGCAATAGTACTTACAACAAAGACCTCCGAGCGGACAACTCGGAGGTCTTACTTTCTACTCACTACTTTCTACACTCACTCCCCCGTCGGCACCCAGATATTCTTGACCTGAGTCGCCTCGTGCAGGAACTCGTGACCTTCGCCCTGTTCGCGGTCAAGCCAATCGCGGGGCAGACCGTAGCCTGTCCATGTGCGCTTCATGTTCGCGGCGGACTCGTTCTCGACGTGGTAACTGCCTTCCGCCGAGCCGAAGTACCAGAGCGAGTCCACGTCTTCATGCTGTACAAGCGTTTTGACCAAATGGTCACGGTCACCTGTGACGATGTTGACCACGCCGCCAGGCACATCGGAGGTGTCGAGCACCTGATAGAAGTCCATGGCGGAGAGTGGATATTTCTGGCTGGGGATCATCACCACGGTATTGCCGCGTGCGATGGCAGGTGCCATGAGCGAGACAAATCCAAGCAGGGGCATTTCATCGGGGCAGGCAATACCGATCACACCGACAGGTTCATTGACCGCGACGGTGATTCCGCGCAGGGTGGTCTCTTGCACAGAGCCACCGTATTTATCAGCCCATGCTGCGTAGGTGAACAATCTTTCAACGGACGCGTCCACTTCAGCTTGCGCGGACTTCTGCGTGCGTCCTGTCATCTCCACGATTCGTTTTACAAATTCAGCATTGCGCGCATCCAAGTTCTCAGCGATGAAATATAAAATTTGCGAACGGTTGTATCCGTGGCGCATCGCCCAACCTGGCTTGGCGACATGCGCTGCATGAGCCGCTTCGACCGCATCACGAATGTCTTTGCGGTTGCCGTCACCGACCTGCCCGATAAGTTTTCCCTTCGCACTCAACACGCTTGAAGTGTAAGCACCGTCAGGACGAACCTGTTTGCCGCCGATGTACATCTTCGGCGTGCGATCTATCGGCGGAAGCGAATGCCCATTTGCCCGAGCAACTGTCGGCTGAGTCGGAAGCGTAGGAACGTGTTCGCCCCACTTCTTCTTTTCATCCAGTACAAACTCAGGGCGTGGACGATCCATCCAAGTCGGTCTTAAATATTCAAACAAACCTTCACGTCCGCCTTCGCGCCCATAGCCCGACTCGCGATAGCCGCCGAAGCCCGAAGCGCCGTCGAATTGATTGGTGCAATTGACCCACACCGAACCCGCCTTGATCTTGCTCGCGACATCGAGCGCAAGGTTGATGTTATCGCTCCACACACTCGCCGCGAGACCATAGCGCGTGTTGTTCGCAAGTTCGATGGCTTCGCTCGGCGTGCGGAACGTGAGCGAGACCAGCACGGGTCCGAAAATTTCTTCCTGCACCGTTGCAGCGGCGGGGTCAAGACCCGTGATCAACGTTGGTTTATAAAACAGTCCTTTTTCGGGCAACGCAATATTTGGCTGAAAACATTCGCCGCCTTCAGCAATGCCCGTCTTCACCCAGCCATCGATCGTATCCCACTGGCTTTGGTCAACGATCGCGCCCATGTCAATCGCTTTATCGAGCGGGTCGCCCACGCGCATGTGTTCCATGCGAGCCTTTAATTTTTGGATGAATTTCCCTGCGACATTTTCCTGCACTATCAGCCTTGACCCTGCGCAGCAGACCTGACCCTGATTAAACCAAATCGCATCAACCACGCCTTCAACTGCTCCATCCAAATCGGCATCGTCAAACACGACGAATGGACTCTTGCCCCCAAGTTCGAGCGAGAGCTTTTTCCCAGAGCCAGCCGTCTGCTTGCGGAGCGTGCGCCCAACATCGGTTGAACCCGTGAACGCGATCTTATCCACATCGGGATGTTCAACGATCATCGAGCCCGCGCTGCTGCTTCCAGTAATGACATTTACAACGCCAGCAGGCAATCCCGCCTCGGCGACAATTTCCGCGAACAGCAATGCTGTGAGTCTGGTGTACGAAGCAGGCTTCAACACCACCGTGTTGCCCATCGCAATTGCAGGCGCGATCTTCCACGCCAACATCAGCAGCGGGAAGTTCCACGGGATGATCTGCCCGACGACACCGACAGGTTGATAATCGCGCAGTTCAGTTTCCATGAGTTGCGCCCAGCCCGCATAATAGTAAAAGTGACGCGCCAACAAAGGCACATCAATATCACGAGACTCGCGGATCGGCTTGCCGTTGTCCATGCTTTCGAGCACCGCCAGCAAACGCGAATGTTTCTGAAGGTTGCGTGCAATTGCATACAGATAACGCGCACGAGTCACACCTGGAGTCTTGCTCCAAGTTTTGAACGCCTCACGCGCCGCACCTACCGCCGCATCGACTTCTTTTTGTCCAGCCTGCGTGGTCTCGGCTAATAACTCGCCATTTGACGGATTGATGGATGAATAAAATTTCGCACCCTTCGGCGTCACCCACTCATTGTTGATGAACAAGCCGAACTTGCGTCCATGCTCATCCAGCCACGCTTTGACAGCATCAGGCGCCTCGGGCGCAGGTCCGTATTCCATGGTGTTGAAGATTTCAAGTATTTTGCTCATATAAAACTCCACTTATTCCGTCATTGCGAGGGCGTTCTTGTTCTTCGCCCGAAGCAATCTCCAACATAGTATATGAGATTGCTTCGTCGGGAAGAGCACCCTCCTCGCAATGACGTAATCATTCTTATCCCATCGGCATGTGATGTTTCGCCGCGTAGTGACCTGTGATGTAGTGATACAACTGCCGTTCGATGTCGGTCAACAAACTGCTCGCGCCAATGCGGAACAGGTCATTCTTCAGCCACTCGTCGCCAAGTTCTTCCTTCATCAACGACTGCCAAGCCATTGCCTGCTTCGCGGAGCTGATTCCGCCTGCGGGTTTGAATCCCACTTTGTAGCCGAAGCGATCAAGATAATCACGCAGAGCACGGATCATCACGAGGCTGACTTCAAGAGTTGCATTGGTCGGCTCTTTGCCCGTGGAGGTCTTGATAAAGTCCGAGCCTGCCATCATGGACACAAGGCTGGCTTGATAGACCTGTTTGAGAGAACCAAGTTCGCCCGTGGCAAGGATGGTCTTCATGTGCGCGTCACCGCAGGCTTTGCGGAATTGCTGCAGTTCGTCGTACATGGCTTGCCAATCGCCTGTCAACACATAATTGCGGGCGATGACCACGTCAATTTCTTTTGCGCCTGCTTCGACGGCTTGCTCAATTTCCTGGATTCTTTGTGGCAGAGGAGTCTGTCCCGCAGGAAAACCCGTCGCGACAGAGGCAACTGGAATGTTAGAGCCTTGAAGCGCGTGAACTGCATCCGCGACACGGTTGGGGTACACGCACACCGCGCCAACGGTGATCCGCTCACCATTTAATCCAAGTTTTTCAAGCATGTCGGGGCGCAGCGGTTGTTTTGCCTTCGCGCACAGACGATGGACTCTGCCAGGCGTGTCGTCGCCTGCGAGGGTGGTCAGGTCAATGTTGGTGATAGCGCGTAAAAGCCATGCCGCCTGCCAATCCTTTTTGACGGTGCGGCGACCTGTGAGCGTGGCGGTGCGTCGCTCCACCGCGCTTTTGTTGATGTGCGCGCCCATCACCCAATCAAGGTCGAGGGGCGTGCCGGGGTTACGAGTGTGATTACTAGTCATGGAAACTCCACTAATGTTGTCTGACATCATTATACAGCGAATAAAGAATGACTTGAATGCTATACTGTACGAAAATTCTTTAACAATAAGGATACCAATCATGAAAATTATTTCGCACCCAGCACCGGATGAATATTTTGAATACTACGGTCTTTACATCAAGCGTGTCATAGATCGGGAAGACATATTCAGCCTGCTCAATGAACAGATCGAAGAAATAAATCAGGCACTTGGCAGACTTTCAGATGACCAGGCTCTCTTCCGTGATGCGCCAAAGGAATGGTCGATCAAGGAAGTGGTCGGTCACATTAACGACGTGGAACGGATCTTTTCGTACAGGATTTTGTGCATATCACGCAATGACCCCACTCCGCTGCCTGGCTTCGAGCAGGATGATTACGTCCGAGAGGCTGGGTTTGACAAGTACCCCATTCAAGACCTGCTGAGTGAGTTCGAGCATCTGCGCCGCGCAAATATTCTGGCGATCCAAAACATGAACGACGCTCTCTTATTGCGAAAAGGCACCGCCAGTGGATACCCGTTCAGCGTTCGCGCGTTGATCCATGCCCTCGCCGGGCATGTCGACCATCACATGGCAAGCCTGCGTGAAAAATATCTGCCCGCCGTGTAATAGCGGGCAGGCAAGAACCTTCAATTTCAGACAATTGCATCAATCAAAATACTTTTCAGGGTATTCGCCAATTCTTGGCTCATCATCACGGATCGCCAGAAGCATCGTCGCTTCGCCGGGGTAGTACAAAATTCCGGTTGGGCGCGAGACGACAAACCCATCGTACTCCGAGGTTAACACCCCCAGCGACCTGCCCCACGCATCGCGCATCTCAACAAGTGGATCACCGACCTTCACAAGATCTCCCGGCTCCTTGAGATGATGGACAATGCAAGATTGCGTCACTCGAGCCACGCTCCGGCGATGAGTTGCAAAGCCGGGGTCAACCACTTTGATGCCCGTGATCGGCTCCATTTCACCGCCCAACATACCGCCCCAACGCATCACGTTGCGCAATCCTGCCACAGCCGCGTTGACCACTTCGGGAGTCGGCGTGTACGGACTGCTCAACTCTGCGGTCAAGGCTGGGATACCCGCCAGCATGGATACGGCAGCCGTAGTGGCGCGATGTAATTTTTCATTGATGTATTTCTCCACGGCGAAATCTGCAGTCACTGTGTGACCGTACGCCTGTGCCATTGCGTCCATTTTTGCGCTCACCTCTTCAGCACGTTTGCGGGAGGCTTCATCCCCCTTGCGATACAAAATACGGTCGCGGAAGATGAAAGAGAGCGCGCCGTTGCTCATGCAGTGCAGATCAAAATAGAACGAAGCGGTCTTCTTGATGTCCTCGAACAACCGTCCGTACGCCTGCTCCAACGCCGAGGGCGGAGCTTTATCCGGGTCGGTTGTGTTTGGCACGCGCCCATCCGGGAAGAGACGATTCGGGTCACCGGCATGATAGTAGGCTTGACGATTCAAGGTCCGCAAACCTGCCGGGTTCAAGGCAGGGATCGCCACGATCGTACCGCGCATCTGACCGACCAATTCGGGTGTGATCAATTTATGAATCACCTGAATCCCCGCGTGCTCAATGCCGTGGATCCCTGCAGTGATCCAAAACACGGGGCCATCTTCCTGTCCCTGCGCAATGATGATGGGCAAAACATCCGCGCCGCCAACCGGGTGCTGCACCAGAAAATATTCGCCGTACACGATCTCGCCGCGTTTTGCCTCAGCCGTGCCAATGGTAAGTGTCATTTACAAAATCCTTTTTATGAAATCGAATTATGGGGTGAGTATAATTTGAATGCAGACACATTTCCAGACGAACCAAAAAGAATGGAGCGAACATGGCGACCGAAAAGACCTCTCCGCAATTTGACAAGCACTTCGCTTTTCTCGACCGTTTCATTCAAGAATTGGTTGAGGAGTTTCAAGCTGGGCATCTTTCATCTTGGGATGAATTGGAAATGCGCTGTGATCTTTTTTACACCCCCGCAGTGATGGATGCCATCGAAGGAAAAGCGCCCGGCTGGAAGATGATGTCTTCCTACACAGGCGGCATCACCCGAACCCATGTCACTTGCGTTTTCCTGGGTATGTACATGCTGAAGCAGTTTCAATCCTTATCTTTCGAAGAAAAGCAAATCGCAAAATGGATCGTTCTGTTCCACGACATAGGTAAATTTCACATCCAAGGAAAAAAGGACACCCTCCACGCCATAAAATCCGCGGTGATCGCCGCAAAGTCCCTGCCCTGGCTGGGCTTTCCAATCACAGATCGATATCAAACATTGATCGAAGACTGGAGCGCGAGCTCTCTGGCAGCATACATCCCCGAGGAACATTTTCTCAAACCAGACAATCAAAAACTCCCCGGAATCCTCTCCGGCATTGACGAGCTTTTTGGCGGGCACTCACCTGCAAGCGTGATCGTAAAAGTGATCCTGCTGCACATCTCACTAGCCGTGGACAAAAACTATCCCACCCCGTCACCATTGACCGACCATGAGATCAAACAGATGATCGACGCGCAATGGCTGCCTTTATTGATCGTCATGTATCTGGCGGATAATGATGGCTGGTCGCTGTTTCATCCCGATTTCAGGAACCAACAGCAAAGAGACACCCTGGAAGCATTCAAAACCATTCAGAATCTTGTTGGGCCTGCTTGATCTAATTTTCCCGCCTGAAAATCACGAAACACTATTCTTGATCGCTCTTTCCGCCATCCGGGAACCATTCCGCGGGCGTCGTAGAGACAGATCTGCCATTCTTCCACGCCGCCACAGCCAGTTGAAGTGTATCCAACATGCGGTAACGCAGGGACTCGATGGTCGCGGCATATCGCTTATAAAGGGTGCGGTCACTGACCTGATTGGTCTTCAGATCGCCGTGAATGATCTTCATTAAAGCAAGGGTCAGGCTTACATTCAGCTCATTGGAATCCAAAAGCAGATGAAATAACGTTAATTTGTCTTCGGTTGTGGAATTACGAAATAATTCCTTATATTTTGATGAATTGGACATTTGATCTTATCTCGAAAATAATTTTTTTCGCCCGGTCAGTCGATCAACCTGCAATGCACCTATTATACAGCCAATGACATACTTTTCGCCGCAGCTTGCCCGCGAGGCTGTGAGATATAATCCCAACACTTATGGATAAAAATCTCCCGATCAAGACCATTCTGATAATTTCCGCGCTCGCCTACCTGGGATTCATCGCTGGAACCTCTTTTGACATCGATGGCGAGCGGTACTTCACCCTGGTGGATGACGCCATGATCTCCATGCGGTACGCGCGCAACCTGGCGCAAGGTCACGGTCTCACCTGGAACATTGGCGAGCAGCCCGTGGAAGGATTTACCAACCTCGGCTGGACACTGATCATGTCTGCCTTCCATCTTCTGCCATTTGCGGCATCAAAGATCTCACTGGCGGTCATGCTGACCTCGGCGCTGATCCTGCTTGCGAACACCCGCGTCATTTATCTGATCACACAATATCTGCTCCCCGAATCAAAGATCGCGCCAACCCTTGCGGCGTTCATCACGGCCTTTTATTTTCCAATGGTCTTCTGGTCGCTGCGCGGCATGGAAGTAGGCCTGCTGTCCCTGCTGATCTACTCCGCCCTGCTGATCGCGATCTCGAAACAAAGTCCCGTCCTTGTCAGCATCCTTCTGGCGCTCGCCATTATCGTCCGCATTGATGCGGCGATCGCCGCAGTTCTGATCACAGCCTATCTCTTCATCAAAAACAGATCGAACGCTCTGCTTCCGGCAATCGCGGTCTTTGCAAGCATTGCCCTCATCCTTGTCTTTCAAAGACTCTACTTTGGCGATTTCCTGCCCCTGACCTATTATCAAAAAGTGACCGGCTTCGGACTCTTCGACCGCATCCGCAAGGGCATTCTCGTCCTCATCGAGTTCGCCTCTCGCGATACCCTCGCGCTTCTGCTGTCATCGCTCGCAGCAATTCTCTTTTACAAACTGCAGCGCAGCCGCGAAATACTTTTACTGCTCGGCATCTTTCTCGCGCAGTGCGCCTACTCCATCTATGTTGGGGGCGACTATGCCGAACCGGAGACCAACGCCGCGAATCGCTTCATCACTCAGGGGATGCCCGCCCTCATAGTTCTTTTCAGCTGGATGACGAGTCGCGTTCTCTCTGACCTGAAAACTGCCCAGCCCCGATCTGCACGAGCCCCCGCCAGAGTGGATCCGGCCATTCCCCTCGCCCTCGGCATTCTCCTGCTCATCAGCGGCGAACCGTGGTTCAACTACGCGGTCAACAATGCCCCTTTGCTCAAATCGGATATTCGCCGCGTCAAGCTGGGACTACATATCGCGCGAAATACCGACCCGCAGGCCGTTGTCGC
>JAGNWT010000085.1 GCA_017985935.1 Anaerolineales bacterium
GAAAGCATGCTCCGCTTGCTCTTGAAGAAGGGAGTATCTGCACAGAAGGGGATTTTGTTTCCCAATTGGGTGGATACAAAATCCGTATTCCCCCGATCTGATGACAACTTGCGAGACGAGTTAAGTATAACCAGCGATCAATTAGTTGTGCTTTATTCAGGGAGTATGGGGGCGAAACAAGGATTGGAAATACTGGTTGAAGTTGCCCGGCAGCTTGAATCCCACCGGGAGATTGTATTTGTTCTTTGTGGGGAAGGACCCGTTCGAAATGAATTGATCGACAGGGCGCGAGATCTCCCAAATGTACGTTTCCTGCCTTTGCAGCCAATGGATAAATTAAATCCACTATTAAATACCGCAGACATTCATATATTGCCGCAGAAAGCAGACGTCGCTGATCTTGTAATGCCATCCAAACTGCTGGGTATGTTGGCGAGTGGCAAAACGATCATAGCAACCGCTATGCCGGAAACTGAAATCGGACGCGTTGTGGGACGGGTTGGGGTGTTGGTTCCACCGGGGAATTCGGCGGCTTTATGTGAAGCTATTCTTGGGTTGTCAAAATCAACGGAGCAACTAAAGTATCTTGGGGAAAGTGGACGTAGCTATGTCTGCGATAATTGGGGCAAGGACATGGTTCTTCAGAAATTTTTAAAACAGATGGACGACCTGCTTCAAAAAGGCAACTGATTCGCAAGAGAATCCATGAAAATCCATAATCCCTCAGCTAAATAGGAGGGATTAATCCTTTAACCACCCTAATAAAACCTAATTTCCATCCTTACATTATCAAAAAGTTAGGGTTTTATAAAATGATGAGTATTATAATATTGCAGTTCAGTTGTATGACAATACCCATTAACAACACAAAATTAAAGCTTTGTAGATGATACTTTGGGGACGGTGCGAAAATAAAAGCGTCCCTTTTTCTTTTTTTGCACTATGAAATGTTCAAAATTGAAGAAATATTTTGATGTGAGTGTTTTTTACCGTTAAAAGAGTTACGGACTTTATTGAGAGAGACACATCAATGGCAAAAGAAGATACATTTTTCAGATCGGAAATCAAGAAAGATAGAACAAAGGCATCTTTTATCGATGCTTATGCTCGTTTATGGATGTCCGGATGTTTATTCTTGGTAGATATGCTGAGTATCGGGTTATCCTTTTTTATTGCATTTCAAGTGCGCGGGATCCCCAGTTTAACCCAGAGCATTGAATATAAAGAACTTGTCATTCTATTAACGATTACCACAACCGCATTGTTTTTCCGCAAAGGACTTTATCCTTCGGTGGGTATCCACTATGTGGATGAACTGAAATATATCGTTGGCAGCACAGCGCTTGCTTATCTGATCATCATTGGGGTGACGTTCTTACTTCAAACCGGCTTGATCTATTCACGCTTTATATTGTTCCTTTCAGGGATCTTGAGTCTGATTCTCATCCCGCTGAGTCGTTATCTGATTCGACGTCCGCTGATCAAGTGGCACCTGTGGGGTGAACCTTCCCTGATCATTGGCGATCAGATCAGCGCCCGGTCTCTGCAAAATTATTTTATGGTTAATCTGCAGCTGGGGATTCGACCGATCGCGGTTTTGGACCTTCAAAGCCCAATGATGATCAAAGACGAATCGTCAGGCGAGGCGCATTCTCTCTGCCGAATTGAATTTCTTGCGCGACAGTTGTCCATTAAAACGGTCCTTGTTTTGGTGGATGATATTAATGATGTTCACAAGCTCGCAGAGACCTATCGTCTTGTTTTTCGACGGGTGATCTTTATAAAAGATCAGGAGGATAACTACTCATTGATCAGTTTGCAGGTCCTCGATTTCTTGAACGTGATCGGACTGCAGGTTGGGAATGACCTCTTAAGCGAATCCTCTCGCAGATTAAAGCGGGTGATCGATGTCTTCGGATCTTTGATGGGACTGATATTCCTTCTCCCGTTTTTAGGATTGATCTCCTTGTTGATCAAGCTCGATTCCGCAGGCCCGATTTTTTACAGGCAGCCTCGTGTCGGTCGCAATGGCGTGACCTTTGGGTTGTTAAAATTCCGCACCATGTTCAATAACTCCGAGCAGTTATTTAAAGAAGCCTTGGAGAAAGACATCAAGTTACGGCAGGAGTGGATCAAGTATCAGAAATTGAGGAATGACCCCCGCATTACAAGGGTCGGTAATTTTCTCCGCAAATTTAGTATTGATGAGCTCCCGCAGCTTTGGAATGTCTTGATGGGGGAGATGAGCCTTGTGGGACCCCGGCCTTTCATGCTGGAACAACGCTCTTTATATGGCGAGCAGCTAAAATACTACATGTCTGTGCAGCCGGGAATGACAGGGCTTTGGCAGGTCTCTGGTAGAAATGAAAAGACGTTTGCGCAAAGGGTGTCTTTGGACCGCGAGTACATTCAACGCTGGTCGTTTTGGCTGGATATTTACATCCTGTTAAGAACCATAAAGACAGTCCTATTTGTCAAAAATACGTATTAAAATAGAGCTGTTTATGACCTAAGTGATCTATTGAAATTATTTAGACCAAACGCAAGATAGAAACGTCCGAGATTGATTTGAGGCTAAATGACCAACGATTTTGAAGATTCATTTGATGATGTAATTGATTTCAAAAAACTTATTACCACATTACAGATGTGGGTATGGTTATTGGTGTTATTGACGGTTATTGGCGCATCTGCCGCCTATTTTTACAGTCGTCAGCAGACCCCGGTCTATGAGGCGACCACGAACGTTCTGGTTACTCGCAACTCCCAGCAATCTGTGGGGGATATCTCTCAATCTCTCAACCTCACTCAGCTTGTCGAAACCTATGTTCGTATGCTGTCTCTGGATGAATTTTTGGGAATCGTTTCTGCTCGATTGAACTATATAGTTAGTTCAAAGAACGTAAGTGTCTCTGCTTTGCCCAATACGCAGGTCATTCAGCTGCAAGTGCTGGACCCGGACCCGGCGCGCGCCGCTCTTATTGCGGACACCATGGTCATCGTGCTTGGCGAGCAGAATGAGACTTTGCAAGCCGGGCGCTATGCAGAGGCCGAACAAAGCCTTGAGATCCAGATCAAAGAGAATGAAGCGCGCATTGCCGACGTTCAGGAAAAGCTTGATGAGGCAAAGACCAACGCTCTCGCCGAACAGGTTGCCGAGGCTCAGGCGAATATCGACACAACCGTTGAAGCGATCAAGATCACGACCGCCGAACTTCAACGCCTCGAAAAAATGAACTGGGTGGAGGCTTTATTCTCCCAAAGAGATAAGAAAACCCGGCTTCCTCAATATCAAGCCACCCTGGATAAGCAGATCGCGGATCAAAGCGCTCTGCAAAACACCCTTGCCACCGATCCCAGAGCGCAAAGTGACCCCAATTATGCTTCCATCGTTCAGGCGCAGGTTGTAGACCTGGATTCGAAGATAGAAAAAACCAGGCATTTGATCGAGGAAACTCAGGACGAGATCGAATTCTTAACGCCGCTCATCACCTCAGAGGGATTTGACTCTACTGTTGTTGAGAAAGAGAACTACCTGAAAACTCAACAGTCTTTGTTGAACTCTTATCAGGATGTATACACCAACCTCTTAAGTACGGAAGAGGTGAAAAGAACGACAAATGAAATTGATAACCTGAAGCAGAATCTCGACCTTTATCAAAACATTTACCTCAACTTGTTGAGTAATCTTGAAGATATTAAAAAGCAGAAACTGCAAAATATACCGACCATTGAACAGATGAGCCCTTCGCTGGCTTCGGAAAACCCGGTTAGACCGAGGACCATGCTCAACACCCTGCTCGGTGGTTTGGCTGGGCTTGTAACGGCGCTGGGTTTTGTTTTTCTGCGCAGTGTCATGGATGATACCGTCAAGGGACGGGAAGAGATCGAAAAGATACTCGGGACAAAGGTTGTTGGGTATATTATCAATATCAAAGACAACCACGATGGCGAGGGAATTTATGTAGGCAGGGTTCCTCGCTCGCCGGTTGCTGAGGCATTCCGCGCTCTGCGTACTACTTTGGAGTTTTCGGCGAAGGAAAAACCAATAAAAAGGATCATTGTAACCAGTGGTGGACCGGGCGAAGGAAAGACCACGGTCGCTTCGAATCTGGCTGCAATTTTTTCGCACTCTGGCAAAAAAGTTTTGTTAGTGGATGCCGACCTTCGTCGTCCGCGCGTCCATAAATATACTGGCGTTTCCAACGCGGTTGGGTTAAGCGACCTGCTTTTATCTGACGAGCAGGATCTATCCTTGGAAGAGTTTTCCCAAAAATTGGAGAATATTCCCGATTTGGATATTGTGCCCAGCGGCGGTTTGCCCTCTGATCCAACAAATTTGCTTGGTTCAGAAAGAATGAAGTCGCTTCTCGACAGTTTTTCAAAAGAATATGATTACATTGTGATCGATGCGCCGCCCATGCTGGTTGCAGATCCTCAAGTGCTTTTGGGGTTGGCTGACGGCGTGTTGTTGGTGATTGTCCCCGGGCAGACCCGCAAAGAAGTTGTGCGCGCGATTAAGGAACAAGTGGAGCATACCGGTGTGCGGTTGCTTGGTGTGGTCTTCAATCGCCTTCAGCATAGCCGCCGTCCGGGATATGGCGGTTACTCCTACTACTATTACCCTTATTATTATTCCTCTAATTATTATGAAGTGGATGATGAGACGGGAAAGAAGAAAATACTAAAGAAGCGGAAAAAGACCTCCGATTCTTCAGATGCTCCACGTTGATCTTTTATCCATCATAAGGTCCACATGACTGGTCAATCTAAAAATGTTTGCCCTCACCTTGGCTTGATGCAAGATGAGGCGACTCATATGAATTTTCCAACCCTTGCGAATCATTGTCTGAACTGCAAGCGGCCGGCTTCTCCCAACCTTGAGCACCAGAATGAATATTGCCTGACCAGCCGTCATGAAGAATGCGTCATTTATAAGGCTGGTCACAAGATCTCGATGCCTGATGAGATCGGTGTGGTTTCAACGGGTTTCAATATATTAAAAATAATCCCTGTGCTGGTCATACTTGTTTTGGGCGGCATTTATTATTTACTCCCCAAGCCCGTGGTTCCTGTAACTGCTCCTGAGATTCCTGCTATTTCCTCACCGACACTTGCAGAAATAAAATTACCGCTCCCCACTTCAACTTCCCGTCCTGTTATCGTATCAACCGATACCCCTGAGATCGAACAGGCACCCGCCGTTACACCGCAGCATATATACGAAGCGACCCGGCTGCCAGCGGGGTCAACGAGTGGATTTCTGGTCCATATTGTTTTGCATGGTGAAACACTGGATACGATCGCTTCCAACTATTCAACCACAGTGGAAGCGATCATGGCTGTCAATTATGAGCTGGATCCGCCCATTTGGGTGGATGCGCCTCTGGTGATCCCGGTCGGTCAGCAGGAACCTGGAGCTTCGGTTGCGTTTGAGGTCTATGTGGTGGAGGGGTTTGAAACCATCTCCTCGAACGCTCTTGCAGATATTTTATCTATTGATGCTGCTGACCTGGAAACCTATAATGCCTGCGGAACGAATTGCCAATTTAACAAAGGGGATGTATTGCTCATCCCTCATAAACGCTAGGGTGTAAAACCAACTTCGATCTCCACGTCTTTTATTAGCTCAAGATTTGCCGACCATACGCCGCTATTTTCCTGCAGGGGAATGGTGGCGTTATTGATTTGCGCTCCTGCTGGCAGCTTAAAACTTATTGTTAGCGGATAAGCCGCAATGCCCGGTTGTTTTTGAATTTTGAGCTGGTATAGCAGCCCATTGCCTGCAGGCTGCTGAGAGATGATAGTTTCAGGAAGGATGTACTCAAACTCAGTAACTGTTGATTGTTGGGTTGGCGTAATGACCATCATGCCAAAAACTTGTGCGCCGGGGATGTCCTCGTCTCCGAGGTCGTCTGTGCGGGCAGGAATGACCTGTCCTATCAAGGTTGCTTCTGCTGGAATTTCTTTGGGATTTGATCGAACTAAATTGGTGCCTTCCGGGGTGTAGACCCGCAGATACCCCCAATGGCATTCGTTGATGTTGTAGTAGGGGATCCCCGCTATGATTTGGGTATTGATTTCTTCTGTGATGGCAAAGGGTGTGCAGGGAACATCCAATTTGGATAGATTGTTTTGTTGAATTTGAATGTATCCACTGGGGGCGGATAGCTCAGAGAGGTCGATCTGGTAATTGATCGAAGTTTCCATGATCGCGTTGGATTTGTTGTATCCCATATTTGCATCAACCACCATCAGAAAATCAGAATTTTCTGGAATGTGAACAGCGCCATCCCAGCCGCGTTTTTCTAGAAACGTCGATGCGTCTGCGTCGTCCATTTGAACAAGGATATGTTTTTCTTCCAGAAGCCCGACCAAAACCGGAGCTAGTTTTGTCCAGGTTTGTCCTCGAGCGTTCAAAATCTTTTTAAGTAGGGGTTCTGCCAGCCTGCTGATGAACTGTTTTCGATCCCAGGGACCTTTTACTCCCGGCGGGCGGGTCTCTTCGGCTGACCTCATGTACTCAAGCACATTCGAGTCAGTGATCGGAGCCTCGACACCTTCAACTTCCACGGAACCCAATGTTTTTAGCAGGCGAACGATAGTCTGCATATCAATTGCGATCACTCCATCTGAAGATGTGGCTCGTGAGTAGGAATAGAAATACTCGGCCCATGATGCCGTGGTAGGAAAGTTTGTGAACCAGTTGGAATCTCGGAATAAGAACATTTCAATGTTCATGAATTCTTCAAATTGCCGGGGCGGAATTGGGTAGGGTTTTGAAAGATCGTCAATCAACTCTGAAGACTCGATCTTTATGCTGATCAATTTTCCATCCATTACGACAGCCGACCCGGCTGCGGTTAGATATCCGCCGGTTGGGCGCAACTCATCTTCATTTTGCATGAGGATCAAATAAGTTTGCGGTCCCGCCTTCCCGCTGCCGAGAAGTGTGGGGGCAACCCTCACCATTGTTAGCGCATCTTCCATGGGGAAAGCGCCAGAAAGGGAAGAAAAGAGCGGGTCGATCCGGCTGGTAATGATATTACCAATGCTGGGGATGAGCTGCTCCGGGTCAATATGATTTCTCGCTTCCTGGGCTTTGGCGAGCGATACTTGAGCGTTGAGAAGCTGCGGGCTCGCGGATTGTAATTGCAGGAGGATGTCCATCACCTCGAGTGGTTGATCGTTCAAAAGCGCGGTTTCAATGGCTGGACCAACTGCCGTCAACCCTTCATCTGCCGCGGTTGCGAGGTTTTGAGCCAGAACAAGAACATCCTCGGCTTGTCGGATCGTGCCGCCATATTTCGGGATCCAGCCAAAATAGGGGGCAGCCCATAGATATGGCTCAGCTTCTATTTGCAACGCATCCAACTCTACTCTTAGTTCATGCACAAGAGCGGTGACTTCGGGTAATTTTTCAAGTTTGGGGGAGGGAGCAATTTGATCTTCAAGCGCCGCAGCCTTCTGCCGAATGGATTGAACCTTCTGATACAGGCTG
Source organism: Anaerolineales bacterium (assembly GCA_017985935.1). Taxonomy (GTDB): domain Bacteria; phylum Chloroflexota; class Anaerolineae; order Anaerolineales; family Villigracilaceae; genus Villigracilis. The sequence goes on from JAGNWT010000085.1 coordinate 7,502, forward strand.
AAGCCTTTCAAACCCACAAAAACTGCAAATACGATCGCCAGCGCGGCGAACGCAAAAAGCAGAATTTTCCTTGTCGGATTAGCTTTGCGTGTAGTGACTTCTGGGGACTGGGACGGGGTGACTAATTTACTTTCCATTTGAATCATTTCTGCAAGTTGCTCTATTCCCTTGCGGTGCCAATCACTGAGGGTGCTGTTTGCCAATGGCTCAGGCTCGTTCCCTGCGAACCTGTAAATTTTCACATCAGTCTCCGAAATTCCTTCGCTCTGCCCAAAGGCAAAATAAAGGATTGCATCATCCATGGAATGCCACGCTTCTTTCAGACTCGTGGGGAAGGGTTTATTGACTTGAAAGGGATAAAAATACTGGGCAGCAAGGATCCCAAATACACCCCATTGAGTATCGAGCCTTTTTCCAGCGCGAGGCGGCTGATTCGGAATCATCTTCCGGAATACAGCGAAGGTTCTTTGCACCAGTTGCTCCCCTGAGCTTTCCCCGATCGTTGCAGCTTCCAGAGAGTTGTTAATAGCCCAGGGATGGTCATCCAATAACTGGGGTTTGCGCAAATTTTCGAGGATTTCTCGCAATAGTTCTTTGGGTGATCGGTTTGACCGTTTTGATTGTTCCATAAGGTCCGGTTGGTAAAACTAACTTCGCAGCCCTGTTTGGGCGGAAATTGGAATTCGTAAAAAATCCGTAACGGGTAACTTGTTTAGTTGATTATAATGCACGCTATTACATGGATTGTAAAGCACATTCCAAGCTTACTTAAGGAGAAAATAATGAACCAGAAATCCAGATTTATCATTGCCATCATTGTCGCCGTGGTGTTGCTTGCCACCGCGGCTGGCGCATGGGCTGCCCCTCGCTTTGCCGGGACCGTGCCCGAAGTGCCTTCGCAGGTTCCCGCGGTCGTGCCTTTGACGGGTGGTCAGTGTCTCGACACGATCGACATGGAGACCGCCGTATTTGCGCGGATCCCGGATGGTTGTCTCATCGTTGTTGAGGCTGTTGCTGAGCCTGATAAGACCTACGCTCCTGCCCCTGAAGGCAAGGCGTTTGTCGGCGACACATTCAAAGTCACCGCCAACCCTGTGGATGCGCTTGTTCGGGTGTGCTATGCCTACCCGCCAGAGTTTGCGGACAAGGAAGCCAAGATCTACAAGCTGAATGAGACTGCCAGCCCGATGCTTTGGGACGAGATTCCCGGCGCCGTGATCGAGAATGGAACCATCTGCGTTGAGAGCGTTGCAGGCGTGTTCTCCTTGATCGGCAATCAATAATTTTTTTCAAGTCCATTTCGGGAAGGGCCTCACAGCCCTTCCCGATTTTGTTTTAATGGGTACCTGCCTTTGCGATAAAATCCATCCAACCTGTTTGATGAGGAGAGAACCCATGGCGGAGCAATTTACCTTTGGCGGGGAGATCGTTTGGAAACCCGGGCACGAGCAGATCGAAGGCGCAAACCTGACCGCCTTTATGCGCGCGCATGGCATTTCGGATTTTCCAGAATTAATGCGAAGATCCACCGAAGATGTGGCATGGTTCACCGATGCAGTTTTGAAATTTCTCGACATTCAATTTTACGAGCCGTATTCGAAGGTGCTCGACTTAAGCGACGGCATTCAATTCCCAAAGTGGTGTGTGGACGGAAAAATGAACATCGCCCACAACTGCGTAGACAAATGGCAGTTATCCGCTTTCAGCGGTCGGGCAGCTATCGTTTTTGAGGGGGAAGAGGGCATTACCCAAAGGCTTACTTACAAAGACCTGTACCGGCAAGTTAATAAAACTGCCAATGCTCTGCGTTCACTTGGGCTTGGGAAGGGCGACGCGGTCGGGCTCTTCATGCCCATGACGCCCGAGATCGTGATCGCCTTGCTTGCGATCGCAAAGATCGGCGGCATCATCCTGCCTCTCTTTTCGGGCTATGGTGCAGGCGCGATCGTCTCCCGCCTTGCCGATGCGAAAGCCAAAGCGCTCTTTGCCGCAGATGGAGCGTTTCGGCGCGGCAAAGCAGTGGAGATGAAATCCATTGCGGATGAATCGGCAGAGCAGGTGGATTCGCTGATGCACATGATCGTGGTGAAGCGCACCGGGCAGGATGTGAATATGAAAGCCGGCAGGGATCATTGGTGGTCCGATCTGATCGACCCGCAGCCTGACTCCGCTTCGACAGAGATCACTTCCGCTGAAGACCCGCTGATGATCATCTACACTTCAGGGACGACAGGCAAGCCCAAGGGCGCAGTTCACACTCATTGCGGGTTTCCCATCAAAGCCGCACAGGACATGGCATTTGGCACGGACGTCCACGCGGGCGATGTGATCTATTGGATGACGGACATGGGCTGGATGATGGGACCGTGGCAGGTGTTTGGGAGTCTCCTGCTCGGGGCGACGATGTTCCTCTATGACGGCGCACCAGATTTCCCTGCGCCAGACCGCCTGTGGAGTTTGGTCGAGAAGCACGGCATCAATCAGATGGGAGTCTCGCCGACCTTGATCCGCTCGTTGATTCCGCAGGGCGATGAGCATTTCAAAAAGCACGATCTCTCTTCGCTGAAAAGTTTTGCTTCAACAGGTGAGCCGTGGAATCCCGACCCGTGGATGTGGTTGTTCGAGAAGGTGGGGCAGGGCAGGCGGCCGATCATCAATTATTCGGGCGGCACGGAGATCTCAGGCGGGATCGTGATGGGGAATCCGCTTTTGCCTTTGAAGCCCTGCGCTTTCTCTGCGGCCTGCCCCGGCATGGATGCAGATGTGGTGGACGAGAATGGAAATTCCGTTCGAAACGCGGTGGGGGAGTTGGTGATCAAAGCCCCGTGGATCGGTATGACGCGCGGTTTTTGGAACGACAAACAGCGTTACCTCGATACCTATTGGTCGCGCTGGGAGAATGTTTGGGTGCATGGCGATTTTGCCGCCATTGATAACGATGGGCTGTGGTACATCCTTGGGCGCTCAGACGATACGATCAAGATCGCGGGCAAGCGGCTGGGCCCCGCCGAGGTGGAATCCATTCTTGTGAGGCATAAGGACATCGTGGAAGCGGCTGCGATTGGGGTGCCGCACGATGTCAAAGGGAGTGAATTGATCCTTTTTGCAGTGACCAGGCCCGGGCTAAGTCTGACCGATGCCCTTCGCAGGGAACTGCATGAGATGGTAGTCTCTGAAATGGGCAAGCCGCTGGCTCCCAAAGCCATCCTCTTTGTCTCTGACCTGCCCAAAACCCGCAACGCCAAGGTGATGCGGCGTGTGATCCGCTCGGCGTACCTGGGTTTGGACCTGGGCGACACCTCTTCTCTGGTGAATCCGCAGGCGGTGGAGGAGATTCGGCGGGCAAAATAAGCCGTTATAATAAATGGGCTCGCGTACCCCGCGGGAAAAGGAGATTGAATGAAAAACGTTCGTAATGTGATATTGGCGTGTGGTTTGATCCTCACTTTCGTTTTATCGGCATGTGGATCTCCCACTCCAGTGGTGGTTGTGGTGACGGCTACGCCCCTGCCGCCGACCGATGCGCCTGTTGTACCAACAACCGCGCCGACCCAGCCTTTGGCACCTGTGGCTTTGGCGGGACCGCAAAGCGGCTCGACCATGACCTGGGTGGACGGCAGTACCCTGGTGTATGTGCCGCCTTCAGTATTTACAATGGGCAATGATGGTTTCGATGCGCCGGTCCATGAGGTCACTCTGGATGGGTACTGGATCCAGCAGACCAAGGTGACCAACCGCATGTTCGCTCAGTGCGTGGCGGTGGGAGCCTGCTCCACGCCGGCTCAGGAATTGGGCGGGCTGGTCTACAGCAACCCCGACTTTGCAAATCACCCGGTAGTGGGTGTCACTTGGGATCAGTCGCAGGCGTATTGTTCCTGGGCGCAGGGCAGCCTGCCAACCGAGGCGCAATGGGAAAAAGCTGCGCGCGGTATGGAAGGATATATTTATCCGTGGGGCAATGAAAACCCCGTTTGTGAATTGCTAAATCACGCGTATTGCAATGGAACCACCTCAGAAGTTGATTCCTATCCCGATGGTGCCAGCCCGTATGGGTTGTATGACATGGCGGGCAATGTCTTTGAATGGGTGAGCGATTGGTACGGCGAGTCATATTACAGGGATGCGCCCGCCACCAACCCGACCGGTCCCGAGAGTGGACAGTATCGTTCCATTCGCGGCAGTTCCTTTGAGACCTATCCCGATCAGGTTGCCTCTGCGGTGCGGCATTACGGCGCGCAGACCTATCACAACCGTGATGTGGGTTTCCGCTGCGCGGTGCAGGCACCGCAGCCCTATGCTCCATATTGCCAGCTTTCGGCGTTCATTCCATCGGGCGCGGTATCCGCTTCCAATGGATGCCAATTCCCCAGCGCTGAAGTGGTTGGGAACTATTGCTCGGCTGGTTTTGGTTATGCCACCGTTGAGATTCCCGCCGGCTCGATCTATGAAGTGAGCGATCAATTGAATTGTGTGGAAGCCGTGGTGGATGGGCATCGCCGCCTCACCTGTTACGGACCGAAGGCAAAAGAGTCCACTAACGAGATAACGGTCTGTAACCCGGCTTGCAGCAATTCACCGACCGTGACGGGCGCGGGTCCCACCTGTGCGCCCGGCTATGTGCTTGACCCCGCCTCCGGAGCGTGCAACTACGCGCCGATCATTGGGCAGGTCAGCGTTGCTGGATGTCCCGTGGGTTACACCATGCTCGATCGCGGCGGACAGCAGACCTGTGTCATTGGGACAGATGCCAATGGCAATTGCCCCGCCGGCTTGTATTTTGACAGCCTCGCTGGTGTTTGCGTCCCGCCCAATGGAAACGTGGATACACCCTTCGGTCTGGATAATTCCGCCCTGGCTGCTCAATCCTATGTGGGATGCGCGCCCGGTTATAGCTACAGCGACACCTTCCAGTGTTGTCAGGCGGCGACCGGCGGAACTTATCCCGGCTGCGCTCCCGGCTCGACGTTCAATACGGACCTCGGAGCCTGCTCGCCCGGTGAAGTACGTCTCAGCGGACCGGGTTGTGTCACTGTGGATGTCCTCACTCTAAAGTGCAGCGACCCTGTGGATGTGTGTTCGAACATTGTGGGTGAAACCCAGTGTCTTCGCAACCCTGCCTGTTCGTACAATGAACAAGCCGATAAATGCGAAATGCGAAATTAGTACGATCAATGCAAACAAAAAAGAGTCCCTTAAACAAGGGACTCTTTTTTTTGTTGAACTTTCAACAAAAACCCCGCTTATGCCGTGTATCACCAGGTTTTGAACCTGCTTTCGCAGGTGGATCCTGACCCAGAAACGCCGCCTTGGCTCAGGCCTATCGCGTTATTTCTTGTGAGATAAGGATCCGTTTTAAAGGTGTTGGCTCAAAACGTGAGGGCAATATCACGAACACAGCAGGGCTATGGTTCTTATACCATACTCAGCGGTGCAAGGGTAGAGATAAATTAAACATTTCACATTGCATGTTTGTAAAACCAATTGCAATAATAACTGAACTGTGCTACGCTTGAATCCTCTATACCAATTCATATTACCGGAGGATTCACATGGCAACTGTTCCAGGTATTGATGTTTCCTATTGGGATGCAGGTATCGATTGGCCCAAGGTGAGAGCCGCAGGGCAAAGGTATATGTTCGCCAAAGCCACTGAGGGCATCACTTACAAAGATCCCACCTTTGATGACAATTGGTTCGGCGCAAAATCAGCGGGGTTGCTGCGCGGCGCGTATCATTTTTTTCGATGCAATGTGGATGCAAAAAAACAAGCCGATTATTTTATCGATTATGTGAGATCGGTCAAAGATAACGGCGAGCTTCCCCCCGTGCTCGATCTTGAAACCAGCGATGGCATGACCAAGGAAAAGATCGTGCCCGCCGCAAAGATCTGGCTGGACCGTGTTGAAGCAGCCTTTGGGAAAAAGCCCATCATTTATTCAGGTCAATATTTTTTGCAGGACTTTCTTGTTGTGGCGGGCGGCGGACCTCCGACCTGGGCAAAAGATTATCCGCTCTGGCTGGCTCAATATCCAAATCAATATGTCGAAGGCATGAAGCCCTATCTGCCGCGCGGCTGGTTCAATTGGACCATCTGGCAGTATAGCGACAAGGGCGTTGTCAACGGCATCAACGCCTCGGTCGATATGAACCTCTTCAATGGCACGCTCGAAGAACTTTATAAATTTGCCGGCGCGTCCATCCCGGATCAAAAGCCCAAGAATCACACTGTTGCAAAAGGCGACACCTTTGAATCGATCGCCAATGATTACGGTGTCACAGTGCGCGAATTGGTGATGGCTAATCCTCAGCTGATCGCACCTGGAACAAAATTGACCGTCCCTGTGGCAGTTGCCATCCCTCAGGAAAGCGGATCATCCTCAACGGGCAGCGGGTCTGGCGGTTCTGATACATCCACTCCCTCCAAGCGGACCTACACCGTTGCCGCAGGTGATAACCTCTCTGTTATTGCGGTGAAATATGGGACCACGGTTGCGGCCATTGCCGCCGCGAACGATATCAAGAACATCAACAATATCAAAGTTGGGCAGGTATTGGTCATTCCATAAAGTTTCCCCCATAAATATTACAGGGACACAGCAACTGCTGTGTCCCTGTTTTTTTGTTAGGGGTAAATTCTCTTGATCGTGCGCGGGAAGGGGATTGCCTCGCGGATGTGCTCAATGCCGCACATCCAGGCGGTGACGCGTTCTGTGCCCATGCCAAAGCCGGAGTGGGGGACGGAGCCATACTTGCGAAGCTCCAGGTACCACTTGAACGCTTCCTCGGGCAGGCCTTCCTTTTGGATGCGAGCCAGCAGTTTATCGGGGTCGCTCATGCGCTCCGAGCCGCCGCAGATCTCGCCGTAGCCTTCAGGAGCGAGCAGATCCACTGATTTGCAGACCTCGGGGCGGTCTGGCCACGGTTCCATGTAAAAAGCTTTGACCGCGCTTGGGTAGCCATACACAAACACTGGCTTGTCATACAGTTTTGTGATCTCGGTTTCGTGCGGTGCGCCAAAATCCATGCCCCATTCGAACTTGAGCAGTTCCTTGCGCTCGGGGTCGGTCTCTTTTTCGTAGAGATCGATCAGGTATTTCGCTGCATCATCATATGACATACGCGGGAAGGGACCGACGATATTTTGCAATTTGGTCAGATCACGCCCGAGGAACTTCAACTCGGCAGAGCAATCCTTGAGCACTGATTGAGCAATGTGGGTGATGAGCCCTTCTTCAATATCCATCAACTGATCGAGGTCGCAAAATGCGATCTCGGGTTCGAGCATCCAGAACTCGGTCAGGTGGCGGCGTGTCTTGGACTTCTCCGCGCGGAAGGTGGGACC
>JAGNWT010000086.1:0-10134 GCA_017985935.1 Anaerolineales bacterium
ATGATTAAAAAAATATTGCGATTCCTTTTCCCCGTCCTGCTGATCGTTCTTATCATCCCAGCCCTCATGTTTGGACCCTACGCCTTGCGAGTCCAGCATTTCACAGCCGACCCTGCCAGCGGATACCACGCTGATTTTTATTTGTATGTTTCCCCAAAGGCAAAGCAGCTCGCGCAGGATGGGAAAGTCATCACCCTCCTTGTGCAGCCAAACAACTCAGGAATCAACTCAGATGATCCCCACGAACATCAACGGGATGCGTGGTTCACAGGATACGAAAGGCAAAAGGTCGCGGATCAACTCGGGGTCGTGCTGCTTGTCCCTGCCTTCATTCGCCCTGGGGAAGATTGGTTCATCTACACTCATGCTCTGGACCGAGACTCATTGACCACCGATCGCGAAGACCTCAAGCGGATCGACCTGCAGCTGATCGCCATGATCGACCATGCCCGCTCCATCCTCGCCCAAAGCGGATTCAACACCGACGAGCGAATCTTCATTCAGGGTTTTTCTGCCAGCGGCATGTTCGCCAATCGCTTTACACTCCTGCATCCCGAGAGGGTCAAAGCCGCGGCGATCGGGTCACCAGGCGGATTCCCGATCCTGCCGACCGATGCCTACGCCGGGAAAACCCTTCCCTACCCAGCAGGGATCGCCGACATTGAAGAATTGATCGATAAGCCATTTGACTCTGCGACCTATAACGCAATTCCACAACTCATATACATGGGCAGCGTGGACAATAACGATTCACTGGACTTTGCTGACGGATGGGAGCGGGAAAACGCAGCAGCGGTGGACCAACTCTTCGGGTCTGACCCACTCTCCCGTTGGGACGAAGCGCAAGCCATCTATGAAGATTCAGGTGCGAACGTTCAGTTCCTGCTTGTCGAAGGCATCGGTCATGACCGGGCAGCGCTGCAAAGTTACGCCACAGATTTTTTCATGAGAATCCTGTATCCTTAACGCAAGAAAAAAATTAGTAAACGGAAAGGTTTTCAAAAGGCATACCCCCGGGTGTGTCTTTTGATTTACAATACAGGAGAAATTTTTCACACAAGGAGATCCACATGCAACTCAGCGAAGATATTCGCAAGAAGGTGCTCCTCTTCCAACAGACAGAGATCACCGAGTATCACATCTACAAGCGGCTGGCAAAGCGCATTAAAGAAGGCGAGAACTCAAAGATCCTCGACCAGATCGCCGAGGATGAACTCCGCCATTACAACGGCTGGAAACACTACACCAACGAAGAAGTCCAGCCGCGCTGGTTCTTTGTCTGGTTCTATTATCTCGTCAGCCTGGCATTCGGTTTCACCTTCGGCGTAAAGCTGATGGAAATGGGCGAGGAAAAGGCGCAGGTCAATTACGAATCTGTTTCCAAGGTCATCCCCGAAGCGAAACAGTATCATGATGAAGAAGACAAACACGAACACCAACTGCTTGAGATGTTGGACGAAGAACGCCTGCAATACGCCGGCTCGGTGGTGCTTGGATTAAACGACGCGCTCGTGGAATTAACCGGCGCTCTCGCCGGGCTGACGCTTGCCCTGCAAAATGGAAAGTTGATCGCGCTCTCGGGGCTGATCACGGGTATCGCCGCATCGCTGTCCATGTCTGCCAGCGAATATCTCTCCACCCGATCCGAAGAGACCACCAAACATCCCGTCCGCGCGGCGGTGTACACCGGCATCGCCTACATCATCACCGTTTCACTGTTGGTCCTGCCTTACCTCATCAGCCCGGAGACCTTCTACCTCGATCTGGTGATCACCCTGCTAACGGCGGTCGCCATCATCGCCGTGTTCAATTATTACATCTCCGTCGCCAAGGGAGAATCCTTCAAGGCAAGATTTTTGGAGATGGCAGGCTTGAGCTTAAGTGTTGCGGCTTTCTCTTTTGTCATCGGTTATTTCATCCGGCAATGGCTGGGAGTTGAAATTTAGTTTCTAGGGGGGCGGAACACAAGCCGCCCCTTTTCTTTTCATTATGAAAATATTATCGGTAGATATTGGCACAGGCACACAGGATATCTTCCTGTACGATTCGAATCTCGACATCGAGAACGGATTCAAACTCGTCCTGCCTTCCCCCACCATGATGGTTCATCGCCGTCTCAAACAGGCGCTTCACCTTCGGACCCCGATCTTGCTCACCGGGCATCAAATGGGAGGCGGACCCTCGGCATGGGCGATCGAAGAATACGCCCGGGCCGGGATTCCCGTGTACATGACCCCTTCCGCCGCAACGACCATCAATGATGAACTGCAAAAAGTGGAACGGCTTGGGATCAAGATCGTTGGGGAAGATGAGGTCAAGGGTCTCAGTTCAAAGATCGAAAGCCTGGAGTTGAAAGACTTCGACTTTGAGTTGATCTCGCGGACATTCAACGATTACGGCGTCTCGCTCAAGGATTTGGGAGCGGTCGCTGTGGCGGTCTTTGACCACGGCAACGCGCCGGCGGGAGTCTCCGACCGGCAGTTCCGGTTCGATTACCTCGACGAACGCATCAAGGCAAAGAATTCGCTTTCCGCCTTCGCTTTCCCTTCCGATGAAATTCCAAAGATCATGACACGCCTGCAAGCCGTTGCGGATTCTGCGCGCGGACTGCCCTGCCCTTTGGTGGTGATGGACACCGCTCCCGCCGCTGTGTTGGGCGCGGATCATGACCCCGTGGCGGCACAACGCGAACAAAAGATCGTTTGCAACGTGGGAAATTTTCACACCCTGGCGTTCCGTTTGGGCAGGCAGGGCATTGAAGGAGTCTTCGAACATCACACCGGCGAGATCGATCTGCCGAAGCTCGAATCTCTTTTGAGCAGGCTGGCAGACGGCTCGTTGAAGCATCAGGATGTCTTTGATGATATGGGGCATGGCGCGTTGATGTATTCGGATGAAGTCTTTGAATTCGGGAAGGATGACTTCGATGTGGTGGTGACAGGACCGAGACGTTCGATCTTTAATCGTCAATCTCAAATCGAGGATCGAAAATCGCTCCGCCCGTATTTCGCCGCCCCATTTGGCGACATGATGATCGCGGGCTGTTTCGGTCTGCTGGCAGCCGCAGCGGAGATTCTGCCGGAGATCGCCGAACCAGTTCTCGGGTCGCTGCGGAGCGTGCGCCGGCGCGGAGTTGCTCCGTGGGATGCGTAAACCCAAAGCGCAGACCAAGTCACCTCGAAGAGATATCCACCAAAAGGACAGAATCGACTGTCCTTTTTATTTTTCATGCTGTACAATAAATATGGTCGCAATCCACACCTGATGAAAGGAGGCAACATGACCGACCAACCTCAAGGATGCGCGCGGGTCACTGGCACCGTCGTAGGCGGAAAGCCCACCGCCCCGGCCGCATCGGATCAAACTGAAAAAAAGGAGATAACCATGACAGCACGTGTTGGGCAGAAAGCCCCAGATTTTACAGCGCCCGCTTATTACAAGGGCAGCTTTACAAGCGTTAAACTTTCAGACTTTGCGGGGAAGTGGACCCTGCTATGCTTTTACCCCGGTGATTTCACCTTTGTCTGAGCGACCGAAGTATCGGCGGTCGCCGATCAATACAGCAAGTTGCAAGAGCTCGGGGTGGAGGTGATCTCTGTCAGCGTTGACAGTCATTTTGTTCACAAGATGTGGAACGACCATGAATTAACAAAGATGGTGGAAGGCGGCGTGCCTTTTCACATGGCTTCTGACCAGGCCGGGAATGTGGGACGCGCCTATGGTGTGTGGGATGAAAATCAGGGGATCGAACTGCGCGGTCGCTTCATCATTGACCCCGACGGTGTGATTCAAGCCATGGAAGTTTTGACTCCGCCGGTGGGACGCCGCTTTGCGGAGACCATCCGGCAGATCCAGGCGTATCAGCATGTGCGCGCAAGCAAGGGAACAGAAGCCACGCCCGCGGGCTGGGAGCCGGGTCAACTTACACTCAAGCCGGGACCCGCGTTGGTAGGCAAGGTTTGGGAAGTGTGGAATCCCAAGATGGAAAAGTAACAGGAATATCTGACTGGTAATTGAACCGGGACCTCATGTAAAATCATGAGGTCTCTCTTTTTTTTCCAGATCAAACCAAAAGGAGTTCCCAATGAAACAATCTCTGCACTTGATCACTTTGGGCGTAAAGGATTTTGAAGAGTCGAAGAAGTTTTATACCGAGGCCCTTGGGTGGAAGCCCGCAGGCGCGAGTCAGGGAGATATGGCGTTCTTTCAAGCGGGCGGAGTGGTGTTGGGTATTTATCCGCTTGAGAAGCTGGCAGAGGATGCCGCAGCGCCCGCTGCAGGAAGCGGCTTTGCCGGTTTCACCCTGGCGTATAACGCCCGCAGCGAATCAGAGGTGGATGAGATCATTGCAGATTTGAAGGCGAAAGGCGTGCAGATCATCAAGGAGCCCTCAAAGGCATTTTGGGGCGGCTATAGTTCATATTTTGCAGACCCCAATGGCTATCGCTGGGAAGTGGCGTACAATCCATTTTTTGAGTTTGATGAAAATGGAAATTTGAATTTGGGATGAATTTGCAGGATCGTCCTTACGATACAAGGAGAATAAATATTCATGTGTGGAATTTTCGGCTACATCACCAACAAAGAAACTGAACTTGGTCCCATTCTGATCGCTGCGGCGGAACGCCTCACCTATCGCGGATATGACTCGGTCGGGGCGGCCACCATCAACGACGGCAAGATCGACTTGCGCAAAGACACCGGCAAAGTGGACTCTGTCGCGGCGAAATACAACATCGCTGAAATGCGCGGACAGCGCGGCATCACCCAACTGCGCTGGGCAACCTTTGGCGAGCCGTCACAGATCAACTCGCAACCGCATCTGGATTCAGATGGCGACCTGGTCGGGGCGCACAATGGCAACGTGGTGAACAACGTCGAATTGCGTGAGCAGTTTATCGCTGAGGGTATGACCGTCCGTTCGCAGAACGATGGCGAGACCTGTGTGCATGCGGTGGAGCGCTATATCAATCGCGGATATGAATTCATTGATGCGATCCGCCTTGCATACGGCGATCTCGAAGGTGATTACGCCTTTGTCATCGGGCGCGCGAATGACGACAAACTTTACGCTTTCAAAAAAGGTTCGGGCATGGTGGTGGGACTCGGCGAAGGCTTCACCTGCGTTTCCTCTGACCTGCCATCCATTCTGCCGCTGACGCGTGAAATCATCCGCCCGCAGGATGGGGAGATCGTCACGTTGTGGGCAGACCATGTAGAAGTTCGCTCTGTCAAGGATGGAAAGAAAATTGACAGAAAACAGGAAACAGTGACCGAGACGATGGATGCGGTGCAAAAGGGCGGGTATCCGCATTTCATGTTGAAAGAAGTCCATGAGCAGGCACAGGTCGCCCGTGAGTTATCGCATGTACTGAACGGCAACCGTGAAGTGGACGTGTTGGTCGAGAAAATGAAGCACGCGCGCAATCTATATTTCATTGGCTGCGGCACGAGTTATCACGCCGCCTCGGTGGGCGCTGTGTATTTTGCTCAACTCGCTGGGCGCGCGGTCATCCCCGTGCTTGCGCCGCAGTTCGTCCCGCAATATGCGCCGACGGTCAATCATGAAGACGTGGGAATTTTCGTCAGCCAATCAGGCGAGACCAAGGATGTGCTCAACGCGCTCGAAGCGGCGGAGGCGAAAGGCATGGCATGTTTTGGGTTGGCAAATGTGGTCGGCTCGACCTTGACGAAGAGCGCCTCGTTCTGCCTGCCCTTGTGCTGCGGCTACGAGATCAGCGTGCCTGCCACGAAGACATTTACCAATCAGGTCGTGACGTTCCTGTATCTGGCGTATAAACTTGCAGGCAAGGATACGCGCGAATTGGACATCATCCCTGCGTTGATGGACAAGACGCTTGAGATGGTTGCGCCGCAGATCGAAGCTATCGCCAAAGACATCAATGACTGGAACGACATGTACTGCCTCGGCTATGGTGCGACCTATCCCATCGCGCTCGAAGGTGCGTTGAAATTGAAAGAGATCACCTACGCCCACTGCGAAGGGATGCTCTCGACCGAGTTCAAACACGGACCGCTCTCCGCAGTCAGTAAGGGCTTCCCCATCATCTTCGTGTCAGATGGCAGCGCAGTTCCGCTCATCATCAGCGGACTCAACGAAGTGAAAGTGCGCGGCGCACGAACGATCGTCATCGGCGAAGAGGATGCCCGCCTGCGTGCCAACGGTGATGACCTGATCGTGCTTCCCAAGTCTGACCCGCAGATCTCCGCGCTGCTGGGTGTGCTTCCCTTGCAGTTGCTTTCGTATCATATGAGCGTGATGCGCGGATTCGACCCCGATTTCCCGAGGAATTTATCCAAGACACTCACGGTGGATTAGCGGATCGGGAATTGGCAAATTAGTAAATTAGTTACTGGTAATTCGCTGAAAATTCATCGAAAACTTTATAAGACTTATCCCCAACCGGAGGAACCATGAGACCCAATCATCGAATTTTTGCGATGAAATTTGCAGATGTATATCCGTTGTACGTTCAAAAAGCGGAACGCAAAAACCGTACAAAGCAGGAAGTTGACAAGATCATCTGTTGGCTGACCGGCTATACACAGGCAGGGCTGCAAAAGCAAATAAAACAGGGCAATGATTTTGAAACCTTCTTTTCCCAGGCGCCAGCCATCAACCCAATGACCTCGCTGATCAAAGGCATCGTGTGCGGCGTCCGCGTGGAAGAGATCGAAGATCCGTTGATGCAAAAGATCCGCTTTTTGGATAAACTGATCGATGAACTCGCAAAGGGAAGAACAATGGAGAAAATCCTGAGATCAGCCGACGCCTGAGATATCTTCCTGTCAGTGGATCACCGACCATTAAGCGTTTCAAGTCTCAGATCCAAAAAAGTTCTTGACACAGAATCTCCCCTCACATAAAATAGGACTCAAGTTATCCAAAACAAAGGAGGCACGACGAGAGATGACAACCGCGAACATCACCAACCAAGTCCTTTTGAGCGCGCCTCCCACAGGTGGAATGTAAGACGAATCCATTTCGTCCCCTTTTGCTTCTCCAACCGCAGGCGTGACTCGTCCTGCGGTTTTTGTTTCTGTTATCATCGCGGGACGGCGAAACCGATCAAGTATTTGAAAATCATACAATCCAATGGAGATTAACATGAACCAAAGTTTTTACGTCGGGAACAGGCAGAAACTATCCGCTCACATGGCGGATGGCGATGTCATGCTGTTCTTCAGCGGCGAGAGTGTGCGCAAGACCGCAGATGAGAACTTCCCATTTTTCACCAACCGCAATTTCCTCTACCTGACGGGCGTCAAGCAGGAGCAGTCCGCACTGTTGATGCAAAAGAAGAACGGTCAGGTTACCGAGAGGCTGTTCGTCACCCTGCCGAATCTCGCGCAAGAGGTGTGGACCGGCAGACGCTTCACCGAAAGCGAGCTGACTCAACTCAGCGGAGTGGAAGCGATCGGAGACATTGACAACCTGAACGGCGCAATGAACGAACTGCTCTCCTTCCAGAATTTCACCACCCTCTGGCTGTGCTTTGACTCGCTCACCCCGGAACGCGCCTTCGACATCGAGCGTGACTTCGCCAGGCACATTCAGGGCAGGCATCCGCACCTCGCGATCAAGAACAGTTATCCGCTGCTGGCGGCAATGCGCAAGATCAAAGCGCCTGAAGAGATCGATGCCATCCGCAAGGCAATGAGCATCACCGATGCCGGCATCCGCCGATTGATGCGGGTCGCAAAACCCGGCGTGATGGAATATGCATTGGAAGCCGAGTTCAACTCTGAGCTTGCCGCGCACGGTCAGCGCCGAACCGCATTTCCGTCCATTCTTGCGGGCGGTGAGCGCATCTTCTACCTGCACTACACCACCCCCACCGCCGCCATCACAGACGGTGAATTGATCCTTTCGGATGTCGGCGCGGCGTACGACGAATACTGCACCGACATCTCGCGTGTCTTCCCTGCGAATGGACGGTTCAGTGAAAGACAGGCGCAGTTGTATCAGGTCGCCTTCGAAGCGAACCGCGCCATCATGGAAGCCGTGCGCCCGGGCGTATCGTTCCAAACCCTGAACCCCATCTGCAAGCAAGTCTCTTTTGAAGGGCTGAAGGCGCTGGGCTTGCTCAATGACTTTGCCGACATCGGCAAATACGTCTGGCACGGAGCGGTGCATCATGTGGGGTTGGACACCCACGATGTGGGCGGATATCAGGAACCGATCGCGGAGAATATGATCTTCACCGTGGATGCGGGCATCTACGTCCGAGAGTGGGGCATCGGTCTGCGCATCGAAGACAATGTGCTCGTCACCGCCGATGGATGTGAGAACCTGTCCGCGGCGATCCCTGTCACCATCGAAGAGATCGAAGGTCTCATGGCTCAGGCAAAAAGATAGAAAGAATAATAAAAGGTCGGGCGTGAACGCCCGACCTTTTATTATCAACAAGAACTCAAACAGTATAATTCTCCCAGACAAGGAGCATGAAATGAAAAGTGTAGTCGTAACTGGAGCTTCCACAGGCATTGGGCTGGGAGTTGTAAAAGTATTGATCCAAAATGGATATCGCGTCTTCGGCAGTGTCCGCAAGCAGGCAGATGCCGAGCGGCTCAAAGCGAATTTTGGAGATGCGTTCACGCCATTGATCTTCGACGTCACCGATGAAGCCGCCGTTCAAGCCGCGGCAGAACAGGTCCGCAGCGAACTTGGCGGTGAGACTCTCTTTGGGCTGGTGAACAACGCGGGCGTGGCAACTCCCGCACCGATCATGCACCAACCCATCGCAGACTTCCGCAGTCAAATGGAGATCAACCTCGTTGGGCAGCTGATCGTCTCGCAGGCGTTCATTCCCTTGCTCGGCGCAGACCGCACGCTCAGCGGCAAGCCGGGACGCATCGTCAACATGAGCTCGGTCAGCGGCAAACGCGGGTCGCCTTTCGTTGGCGCGTACGTCGCTTCGAAGCACGCACTCGAAGGTCTCTCTGAAACCATGCGCATCGAGCTTATGCTCTACGGCATCGATGTGATCATCGTCGGACCGGGCGCGGTGGCAACTCCCATTTGGGATAAAGCCGAGCAGGTGGACCTCACTCCCTATCAAAATTCCGACTACCTCGAAGCCGCAGTCAAGCTGCAAAAGTTCCTCGTCGAAGATGGGCGCAAAGGCTACCCGCCCGAAAAGGTCGGCGAGGTGGTGTTGCGCGCACTCACAGCCACCCGTCCGCGCGTTCGATATTCGGTGGTGCCCAACGCGCTCAAGAACTGGGTCATCCCCTCCCTGCTGCCCAAACGCCTGATGGATCTCATTTTGGCGAAGGCGCTGGGTTTCAAAAAATGAAACAGCACATCGGCAGTATTTCGCTCGTCGTCCGTGACTACGATGAAGCCATAGATTTCTACACTCACAAACTGCGCTTCGATCTTGTGGAGGATAAAGACATGGGGGAAGGCAAACGCTGGATCCTGGTCTCGCCTCCGGGCTCCGCGGAGACTTGTCTCTTGCTCGCAAAAGCAGCCACGCCTAGGCAGGAGTCCTGCATCGGCGACCAGACAGGCGGGCGCGTCTTCCTATTTCTCCACACTGACGATTTCTGGCGCGACTACAAAGACATGCAGGCAAACGGAGTCCGTTTTTTGGAAGAGCCGCGTCACGAGCCGTACGGAACAGTGGTGGTCTTTGAGGACCTGTACGGCAACAAGTGGGACCTGCTGGAGTTGAAAAGATGAACCTAAGAAAACGCGCGCGTGAACTGGGCATTGCGCCCGGCATCCTCCCCATCGGCAGATGGAATGCCATCACCGATGTGAGTGGAGTGCGCGTGGGGCAGGTCACGATCGTGGAAGGCGAAGACATCCGCACCGGGGTCACCGCCATTCTTCCGCACAGCGGAAATATTTATCAAGACAAAGTCCCTGCGGGGATGGTGATCGGCAACGGATACGGCAAGTTGATGGGCTTCACGCAGGTCGATGAACTCGGCGAGATCGAAACGCCCATCGTGCTGACCAACACGCTCGCCATTCCGCGCGCCGCCGAAGCCCTGATCGAGTGGACGTTGGAGCAGTCTGGCAATGAAGAAGTGAGGAGCGTGAACCCGGTGGTCGGTGAAACGAATGACGGCACGCTCAACAACATCCGCAGGCTGGCGGTG
>JAGNWT010000086.1:10234-14642 GCA_017985935.1 Anaerolineales bacterium
TGCCGCTGCAGGGAATCAACGAGCCGTAAAGTACCGGTTGACAAAAGAGATTTTTCGGTTAACCTATATATACGACAAAATAAATCCGATTTTTGCGTTCAACCAAGTCAGATAGAGGAGAATTGATTCATGCCCACAGTCTATTACGGCTCCAGGGAAGAACCGGGGTTTGAACTCGAACAAAGCACTGACCTCATTGTCATCCGTACCTTTAGCAGAAGGTCGGTGAACAGCACGATCGGGTCTGTGCCTACGCCTTTGTCTGCGGTATTGGAAGATGGTGTGCTCGTGGCATCCTACACCGAAGCGGGGGTGGAGATCTATCGAGTGCCGGTCGGCGCCGGCGACCCGCCATTGGATGTGCGCAAAGCGGCCATCCGCGCCTTCCCCGATGTGCAATTCGCGGGCGGCGTGCTGATCGACCCCACTTCCCGCATGCCCGTCCTCTACACTGAAAACATTTTTATCAAATTCAAGGATGATGCCGATCCCGATCAATGCGTGACAGCGATCAACGCAGCCGGGCTGAAAATCAAGCGGCAGGTGACCTACGCTGACAACGCCTACTTTGTCGAAGCTCCGCAAGGCACAGGTCAGCAGGTGTTCGACATCGCTGCCGATTTGTTGCAGCGCGACGATGTGGAATTTTGTCATCCAGAGTTGATACGTCAACGCTCCCAAACCAGTATCTATTCACAACAATGGCATTTGAAGAAGACCACCATCAAAGGTGTGGAGATCGACGCGCACGCCAATGTGGAATCTGCGCATGCCATCACCCGTGGAGAAGGCGTGACCATCGCGGTCATCGACGACGGGGTGGATATCGACCACCCGGAGTTTGGCGGCGACTGGAAGGTGGTCGCTCCGCGTGATGCCACGTTGAAGACCAGCGATCCGCGTCCCAAAGATGCCAGCGGCACCGGCACGATCAAAGGCGAGAATCATGGCACAGCCTGCGCCGGAGTTGCCTGCGCCAACGGCAGTGAAGGCGCGTCGGGCGTGGCGCCCAAAGCCCGGTTAATGCCCATCCGTTTATCGTACACCCGCGGTTGGGGTTCGCAGGAAGAAGCAGATGCCTTCGTTTGGGCAGCCGATCACGGCGCGGATGTGATCTCTTGCAGTTGGGGACCGAAAGGCAGCAATTGGTGGGAACCGAAGGAAAACTCGGTTGCTTCTCCTCCGAGCATTTTGTTGGCCATCAATTACGCCACCTCCAAGGGACGCGGCGGCAAGGGATGCGTGGTGTTGTTCTCCGCCGGCAACGGCAACGAGACCGTGGACAATAAAGGCTACGCTGCCCATTCCAAGGTCATCACCGTGGCGGCATGTAACGACCAAGGCACGCGCAGTGTGTACAGCAACTACGGCACTTCGGTCCTGTGCGCCTTCCCCAGCAATGACTTTGGCTACGAACCTTTTGACCATCCCAACCCATTGACACCCGGCATCTGGACCACCGACCGAACAAATTCCGCCGGCTACAACGACAGCAAGATCTACAAAGGGGATGTAGCCGGGAATTACACGAACAGTTTCGGAGGCACATCGAGCGCATGCCCGGGCGCGGCAGGTGTTGTGGCGTTGATGTTGTCGGTCAACCCCGGCTTGAAGTGGAGCGAAGTCAAGGAACTATTAAAACGATCCTGCGACAAGATCGACACCCAGGGCGGCAATTACGATGAAAAAGGACACAGCATCCTGTACGGCTACGGCAGGCTAAACGCCCTCACAGCGGTGACTTTGGCCCGCCCCGAAGAATCCACACCGGTCGAAGTCACTGGGTACGCGACTTTCAAGGTGACTTATTTAAGCGGCATGAACGTGCGCAGCGGACCGGGCAAGAACTTCGACAAGGTCGATCCGCGCGGAGCGGTGGCTGGCTCGGAGTGGCAGTACAAACCTGAAACCGTCTTCAGGGATTCGCGGGGCAGGCTGTGGGCCGAAGTTAAACTGAAAGCACATACCGGTACAGGCTGGGTCCTTGTAAAAGACAATCTCGGCACATACTACACCGACCCAAAGATCGACGGTCCCCGAGTTACACCGACTCCTGTGCCTGCGCCGGTCCCTGCCCCATCCCCCATTGTTGAGTACTCTTCCCTGCTGCTCACCAACAATGGCGGCAGCAACATCCGCAGCAAACCGATCGTGGATGCTTCCACCAAACTCGGCGCGTTCGCAAAGAATACCAAATTTGATTATCGCAAGAACTCGGTCTTCAAAGACGTGAATGGATTGGTATGGGCGGAAGTCAATTTGAAGAGTCCCATCCGCGGGCTGAACACAGCCTGGCTGTGCGTGAAGGATAATCTTGGCAATCACTACACCGATCCAAAGATCGATGCGCCTGTCCTTGCACCCGCCAATTCCCTCTCGGTCAGCCGGGAAGGGAATTGGAAATTTTGCAGTGAATGCGGTGGAGTCTTCTTCGCGGGTTTACCCTCCACCCAATGTCGATCCACCGGGGAAAGCCATAACTTCTCGAACAGTCCAAGCCTTTCGCTTTACAAGTTAACCCCATGGATCGAAATTGACAGCGAGAATCTTGGAGCCAGGATTCCCGATGTGCGGGCGGCAAATTGGGCATACTGCGTGCATTGCCAGGGGCTTTTCCATGCGACCAGCGACGCCAAGCCGAACGAATGCAACAACTCCGCCACCGGCTTCCATCAAAGGGATGAGTCCCTGAAAGATGGCAATTACCTGTTGGAGATCCGTGAGGCGGAACTGCCTCCCGAACATTCCTATCAGGAATGTGGATACTGCCGAAGATTGTTCAACGTTTCAAAAAATACGGTCTGCCACTCCAACCGCGGCGGACGACATGAAGCGACGGGGATGAACATCCCTCCGTACTATCTGCTTTCGTAGGCTGAAATTCTGCCCATCGAGAAAGGATCGGACCACAAGCCCAACAGAGATTATAATTTTCGAGTATTCCTTTTCTAAAGAAGCACATCAACTGCACACATGTAAAAGGAGTTGGCCATGAATTTAGATCTTAAGAAATATTCCTTCCCCCTTCTTATTGGAGCAATTATTGTTGTCGTTTTAATTCTGGTCACCTGGCTTTTGTTGAGAAATCCATCATCCGAGAAGGTTCCAGCCGGAACACAATCTGCGCTGTCGATCGCGCTGATCGAACTCACGATCGAAGCGCAATCACCGCAGCCGGGTTACACCGTTGGGCAGGTCGTCAAATTCAACTACAACGTCAAAAATACCGGCGGCATCTCTGCTGCCGGACCGGTCACCATCACTGGCGCACCCGCTGCCTGCCCCGAAGTAAAAACGGTCGGCAACTTAAACGACCAACTTGAGACCGGCGAAACGATCACCTGCACTTCAGATTACACCATCACCCAGCAAGACTTAGATAGAGGCTCTGTGATCGTGGTGGCCATTGCCACCGTCAACGGCATCAACTCCAATCAGGTCACTTACCCGCTTTCCACCATCCCGCCTGCCCAACTGGGGCTCACCAAAACGGCCAACCCCGTCACCTACGACCACGCCGGGCAAACCATCACCTACACCTACGTCATCACGAATAAGACCGCCAACCCGATGGGACCGACTCAATTTACAGTGACCGACCCCGGAATTGGGAATCCCATCAACTGCGGCGATCTGGGAACCACGCTCGCTCCAAACGCGACTGTGACCTGCTCTGCCTCCCATATCATTTCTGACGCTGAAATGGCCGCCGCTTCGATCTCTACGAACGCAACAGCCGCAGCCCCCGGCATCACCCCATCCCAACCAGTGGGAGCCACCGTCACCAAGAGCAATGTCCCGGCCAGCGGAAGCACTCTCACCCCCGGCTCGACCGTAAAACACAAAGTGGAAAATGGCGAATGGCTGTGGCAGATCGCCCGCTGTTATGGAGCCGATCCCAAGGCAGTGATGGATGCGAATCCGCAGTTGGAAGATCCCGCCGAACTTTCGCCCGAGATGATCATCACCGTTCCAAACATCGGCAGCGACGGAAAGATCTACAAATCTGCCGACACCCCATGCGTGAAAGAACACAAGGTGGAAGCCGCCGACACGTGGGCCTCCATCGCCCAGAAGTACAACGCGGACCTCGCCGTTCTGCAAAAAGTGAATCCCGGCACGCTGACCGTTGGCAGTCAATTGCTTGTGCCGCTCAATTCTGCAGGGAATTCCTCCGCCACCTCCCCAGCCGCCACGGCAGTCCCGGCTGCCACAACTGCCGCGCCAGCAGACAAGGTCATATCACTCACCGCCGCAGCCAGCCCCAAAACTTATAGCAGCGCCGGGCAGATCATCACCTACACATACACTATCAAGAACAATGGCTCCGTAACTCTGGGACCTGCCCAATTCATGGTGACCGAGTTCCTCATCAGCGAAACACCTTTCAAGTGCGGCGCAGAGAACA
>JAGNWT010000087.1:0-12622 GCA_017985935.1 Anaerolineales bacterium
TCGTTCTCCCAGTTGATCGAGTATTTTTTCTTTGCCATCTGATCTCCTAATATTCAGACCTCTGAGAAAAAAACTCAGAGGTCCTTTTTACTTCTTACTCATTCCTGAAACTTAAACCCTAATCCGCTGCTTCGCCAACTACCTCGCCCTTCTCAATAGCTTCCTCCTCTGCCACCCCATATTGCACTTCCAACTGGTGACGAAACTGCTGGGTGTACAGGCGGTAGTAATGCCCGCGCTGTCGCAGTAATTCGGCGTGCGTACCCTGCTCGGCGATGTGACCGCTCTCGATCACCAAAATGCGGTCTGCGCGGCGAATGGTGCTCAGGCGGTGCGCGATCACAAAGGAAGTGCGTCCCTTCATCAGGGCTTCCATGCCGCGCTGGATCAGCGACTCGGTCAGCGTATCCACAGACGAGGTCGCCTCGTCCATGATGAACAACTCAGGGCGGGCAAGCACGGCGCGCGCCAGCGAGATCAATTGCTTCTGTCCAACCGAGAGCAGGTTTCCGCTTTCGCCCACATTCTGTTCGTAGCCTTTTTCCAGCGTCACAATGAAATCATGCGCGCCGGCGATCTTCGCGGCTTCTTCCACTTCGGCGTCGTTCGCCTCCAGCCGCCCATAGCGGATGTTCTCGCGCACCGTCCCTGAGAACAGGTGCGGGGTCTGCAGCACGATGCCGATCTTGTTGTGGATCGACTCGAGCTTGTAATCCATGTAATCCAAACCATTGATGCGGATCGTCCCTTTGCTCGGCTCGTAAAAGCGGCAAAGCAGGTTCACGATCGTGCTCTTGCCGCCGCCTGTCGGACCGACCAGGGCAATGGTCTCGCCAGCGTTGACCTTCAGGGTGAAATCGCTCAATACGGATTTCCGATCCTCGTAGAAAAAGTCCACGTGATCGAACTCGATCTCACCGAGCAGGGTCTTCGCCTCGATGGCATTCGGTCTGTTATGGACCTCGGAGGGGGTGTCCACCAATTTGAAGATGCGCTCCGCTGAGGCAATGCTGTGCTGCATTTCCGAGTACACGCGTGCCAGATCCTGGATCGGCCACATCATGAAGGTCAGGTAAGACACGAAGGCTTGAATCCCGCCGATGGTCATTAACCCGATCTCGATCTGTCGCCCGCCGTAGCCCACGATGAATCCCAGCGCGAGGGCGGCGATCATCTGTACGGTCGGCAGGAACAGCGCGGAGAGCCACGCCGCGCGATAGGATGCCTTGTACATGCGGGTGGTAAGACCCTGAAACTCGCGCGTGTTCTCATCCTCGCGTCCGAGCGCCTTCACCACACGCGTTCCCTGAAAGTTCTCGTTGAACGCGCCGGTGATCTTGCTGTTGGCGCGGCGTGAAATGCGGAACTGTTCCAGAATGCGCTTGCGGAATTCGATCGCGATGAAGATCATCACCGGGATGATGGTCAGCACGATCAGCGCCAGCCGCCAGTTGATGATCAGCATGAAGATCGTGGACATGGTGATGTTCATCACCGCCCAGGTGCTGTCCACGATGCCCCAGGTCAGCAGGTCTGAGACGCGCCCGGTATCTGAAGTGACGCGCGCGATCAAACGTCCCACCGCGTTTTGGGCATAGTACGAAAGCGAAAGGTCCTGCAGGTGATTGAAGAGCATTTTGCGCAGATCATATTGGATCCGCTCGCCCAGCACACCCGCGAGATAAATAAAGGTAAAGACCGCCGCTGACTGCACGAGGATGAATCCACCGTAAATGGTGGCGAGCTGCAGCAGTCTCTCGCTGTCTTTCAGCAGAATGCCCTGATCAATGAACTGTTTGTTCAGGTAGGTGAAGTAGGCATCCAGACCTGAGGTCAATGCAATGGTGAGCAAAAAGCCCAGCACCCATTTCCAGTGCGGCTTCAGTAATCCGCCAATGCGCTTGAGCACCGGCGTGGTTAGTTGTGATGTGAATTCTTCTTCTTCGAGTTCGATCTGTTCAATATCTTCAGACATGGGTTAGTTCCTCAGCAATTAATTTACGCGCGCAATTTCCTGTTCCAGCTCGGTATCGATCTTGGTCTGGATGTCGTAGATCCTGCGGTACATGCCGTCTGCATCCTTGAGCAACTCTTCGTGAGTTCCCATCTGGACCACTTCGCCCTTGTCCAGCACAAGGATCAGGTCGGCGACCATCACCGATTGAATGCGGTGCGCGATGATGAAGGTGGTGCGGTTTTGCATCAGCCCGTTCAGCGCATCACGGATCTCAGCCTCGGTTTCGGTATCCACCGAAGATGTAGAGTCATCCAGGATCAGAATGCGCGGATTCTTCAACAGGGTGCGGGCGATCGCCACGCGCTGCTTTTGTCCGCCTGAAAGGGTCACGCCTTTCTCACCGACCAGCGTGTCGTAGCCGTCCGGGAAGCTCAAGATCACATCGTGAACCGCGGCCGCTTTAGCGGCACGTTCCACTTCCTCTTGCGGCACATCGCGCCCAACTCCGTACATGATGTTTTCGCGGATCGAACGGCTGAACAGGAAAGGTTCCTGCTCTACAATGCCGATCTGCTTTCGCAGATACGCGGGCGAGTAATCCTTCAGGTCCACACCATCGAGCAGGATCTTGCCGCCTGTGTACTCGTGAAAGCGCGGTAGAAGATTTACGAGCGAGGTCTTGCCTGAACCGGTCGAGCCGAGCAGGGCGATGGCCTGTCCTGGCCTGGCATGGAAGGAGACGTTCTTCAACACATCAGACTTGCCGTCCGAGTACATGAAAGATACGTTCTCGAAGGCCAGGTCGCCTTGTGTTGGAGCGTTGGGCTGGTACTTGCCGTCGTTCAAAGGCTCACGCTGCTGCTTCACCACTTCCATCAGGCGCGCGTACGAAACCATGCCCGTGGACGTGGATACGATAATGCGCCCGAGATTGCGGATGGGCCAAATGAGCCAGACCACAAGTCCCACGTAGGCAATATAAGTTCCCACTGTGATCTCGTCCCGAACGGCCATGTTCGCGCCATAGACAAAACCAAAAAGCATCTGAAAGCCAAGCACAATATCTGAGAGCGGCCAGAACATCGAGTGCATGAAGAGCAGGATCTTGCCTTTCAGATATTTGCCCCAGTTATCCTTTTCGAACTTGCTCTTTTCATAGTCCTGCCGGGCAAAGGCTTTCACCACGCGCACCCCGGTCAGGTTTTCCTGCAGGGTGGTGGAGAGCACCGCTTCCTGTGCCTGATAGTCTTCATAAGCCTTGGTCACTTTTTTGAAGAACCAGAGCGAGACCACCAAAATGACGGGAATGGTCACGATCGACACCCAGGCCAACTCCGCGTTGAGATTTAAGATCGCCACGAAGTTGATGACAAAGAGCAGGATGATGCGTCCCATGCCGATGGCTTGTTCACTGAAGAAGCGGCGCAGAGCGTCCACATCGGAGGTGACGCGCTCGATCAGGTCGCCGGTGGGAGTGGTGGCGTGGTAGGAGAAGCTCAAACGCTGGATGTGGTCGAAGAGAAAATCTCTCAAACGGCGGGTGATGCCCTCGGCGGTGTAGGCAGCCAGACGTCCGGAAAGGAACGCGAAGGTTCCCTCAAAGGCCGCCAGGATGACGAATCCCACGCCGATCCAGATCAGGGATGAGGTCAATGTTTCTCCGATGTATCTCTGCTTGGCCAGCACTTCATCCGCAAAGAATTGCAAGAGGATGTAGGTGTAGGTCTTGGAGAGGGCGGAGATCGCCAGCGCGATGGTCGCAAAAACGTACGACAGTCGGTAATCTGACATCATCTTCCACAAACCTTTCAGGCGGTTCTCCTGCAGGGTGGGGCGGAAGTCAAAGGTGAGCGCTGGCTCATGGACAGGTTGTAATGTGGTCATGTTAGTTCCTCAAAAAATTAAACAAAAAAGGCTGTGACAAGTGCGCCACAGCCTTTAGCAAACAAGGACAAAAAGGGAGACCTAGATTCGGTCTACAGGCGCACTCCGAGAAGGCAAATTGCCAACTGCAGCAGGGGTTGTGAAGATCGTGTTGAACATCAAGAGTGCGCTCCTTTCTTTGGGATTTTTCTTACTATGTTTCGAGTTTACACCAGGAAAACGGGATGTGTCAAGGAATTATTTTGAAATTCCCTACGCATCCCTTCTACGGAGGGGCATGGTGTCGCTTTGGTAAACGATGATGCGGTTACGCCCGGTCTCTTTGGCGCGATACAAGGCGCGGTCGGCGCGGATGAGCACATCTTCGCCGCTATGCCCATGCATTGGGTAGGCGGCGATCCCCATCGACACGGTGATGCTCACCCGGTCTTCATCGAAGATGGTGACCTGGCTGTTGATCAATTTTTGCAGGTGAGTGGCACGGTCGACAGTAGAGGAGAGTGTAGCGCCCGGCATGAGGATGGTGAACTCTTCACCGCCATAACGACAAGGGATATCTCCCGTGCGTAGATTTTGAATGAGCAGTTCTCCCATGCTCTTCAGGACCAGGTCGCCCATTTTATGTCCGTATTTGTCGTTGACATTCTTGAAGAGATCAATGTCAAGAATGATGAAGCCGACCGGTTTATTTTCGCGCAATGCGCGGGCGATCTCCCGGTCGAGGGTCTCTTCCAGATAGCGTCTGTTGAACAAGCCGGTCAGGGGATCGCGAATGGCCTGCTCGCGCAATTGTTTGTGCAATATCTCGATCTCTGCCACGTGTGATTGCAGAACCTGATTGGCAAGGTTCAACTCTTCCTCGTTCTTTTTTCTTTCGGTGATGTCTCTCGCCAAAATGATAAACCGTGCATCTGGCGCGGAAGGATCGCCTTTTGCCGAAACCGAAATCTCGAACCAGATCGTTTCGCCATGCATGTCCAGCGAATATGTCGAGCCAAAGGAACTTCCGTTTTCCTCGGCTTCCATCAAAGCCAGGCGCACAGCCTGCGCAGCCCTGGGCGGCATGGATTCAAAAGCCGACCTCCCGATAAATGCTTCGTGCGGAAATTGCATTCCGCCGAAGTGCGGCTGGTGAAAGTTGTGCACCCTGCCGTTGCGATCCACCTCGAACATCAGGTCGGGCAGGGCGTTAAGGGTTGCCTCCAATTGAATGTGTGATTCCTGTAACTCCCTTTCGATCTGCTTTCTTTCAGTGATATCGGTTGCCATGCCTTCGATGAAAACCTCATCTCCAATGGTGCGGCAGCCAATGGAAAGGTCATGCAGCCAGTGCCAGTTTCCCCGGGCGTCACGCACCCGATATTCGATATCAAAAGATATGTTGTTTTTTGATTTCGCGATGGCATTCCTCACGATCGGCACATCGTCCGGATGAATGGATTCATTCCACAGGAAAGGGTGCTCGTAAAGGTAAAGCAACGGATACCCCAGCACTTTTTCCACAACCGGTGAATAGTAGATGCCGCCGCGCTTATTGGAGAAAGTGTAAACAACAGCGGGTGAGTTTTCCACAAGTTTGCGGTACCGTTTTTCGCTCTCCCTCAGTTTTTTCTCGGCTTCCTTCCGTTCGGTGATATTGTGACTGATGGTCACCTCACCTGAGGGCTTGCCGCTGGCGTCTTCAAGCAGGGATATGGAGGCATTGATCACAACCCGGGTCCCGTTGCGGTGATATTGCAGGATCTCGCCATTCCAAAATTTGAACTTCTTGAGGTGGTCCTGAATTTCGGCACGGGTGATGTTGTTAAATTCGGTGCGGCACAGCGTGTCCAATACCTTGCCAAGCGCCTCTGATTCCTTCCAGCCAAAGAGGATCTCCGCCGCCCGATTCCATTGGGTGATCCGCATCTCATTGTCCGTTGCGATCACGGCATCAGAGACCCTGCCCAGCAGGTGCGCCTGAAAGCGGACTTTTTCTTCCTGCTGCTTTCGCAGGGTGATATCGGTCATCACCGAACGCCAGGACTGACGTCCGCTGTTCGTGGATGACAATGCCACCGTGTGAGATTGAACGCAGATAAAACGTCCATCCCTGCGGCGGATCACAAGCTCACAGGTTTGCGGTCTTTTTGTCTCGAAGGCTAGCTGCCTGTGCTCGACAAAAGCTTGAATGGAATCAGGGGTGAGGTATGGAATGAGCGGATGCCCGACCAGGTATTTTCTTTCATTGCCCAGCATTTCCGCGGCGGTCAGATTCAGGTCCTGGATCAGATCCCGCTCATCGAAGGTGAAATACGCCGCCGGCGCAAAGTTATACAGGTCGGCATATTTCTCCCTTTCTTCGGCGAGCTGAATCTGCATTTTACGAAGTTCATCGTTCTGCAGTTCCAACTCCACCTGATGCACCTGCAACTCGGTGATCAGCCGCTGGGCATCCTCCATGGAATTTTCCGAAAAGTTGGACCGCTCCATGGAGGATAATATTTTTTCTGCTTTGTGTCTTAGATCGTCTGCGTTGTTTGGATTATGATTCTGATTCTCGTTTTTCATAAAATCTTTCAACAATAAAAATAAAGAACTCGGTACGATAAAGGGGTTGAACTAACTTGGTTTTTCGATCTCGCTATAAGTCACCACTACTCCAAAATCGCTCAAGGGCGCGGCAGTGACCGTGAGCCATGTGACCACTTTCTTGCTTTTTACAATTCCCATTTTTACGTTCTCAACGATCTTGTTTTCCTTGAGCGCGCGAACGCTGGCGTATTCACTGGGCGGCATGGCTGAGCCATCCGGGCGGATGATCTTCCATTCCTGACCGTCGATCTCGCGCGCATTGTGCTCCTCTCTTGAAAGCCCGAGCAGGCGCTCCGCTTCCAGGTTGCTTTCAAGGATCTTACCGTCACGGTCTGCAACGGTAACTCCCAGAGGGAAGAAGTCGAACAGGACCTGGTACTTTTCAAGATTCTGCCGAAGCGATCTTTCCATGTTCACCCGGTCGGTGATGTTGTGAGAGACCACCATCCCGGCATAGATCTGTCCGGTGTGATTTCGCAGGGGTGTGATTGTTTGATGATAAGTCTTGCCTGCAAATTGATGCTCAAAAGAGGATGATTCTCCCGCGAGCGCCTTGTCGTAAAGCGGTTTGAACAATTCGGCGACATTGGGCGGGAACGCCTCCTGCAGAATCGAACCTTCCACTTTTCGTTTATCAAAACCTGCTGATTCCAATTCCTCTCCGCCGGCGATCACATAGCGGTGTTCGTGGTCGAACAATAGAATTGCCGTGTCGGGCAGGGAGGATATCAATAATCGATACCTTTGTTCGCTTTCCACCAGGGCGTTCTCTGCCATCTTCCGCTCTGTGATGCTTTCATGGGCGATCACCAGATGGCGCGCGTTCTGATGGGTGAAGCGGGTGATCTTCACGATGAACCAGCGTTGTTCAGTGGGGGAGTGACAGGGATATTCGTAAATGAACATCTCCAATTCGCCTGCCTGCATGGCACGGATCCCGTCGTAGATCGCCTTTGCATCCTTATCGCCCTCGAGCGCGGCGTTCTTGCAGATGTCAATGTAATTCGTCCCCAACCAGTAATTGGGTTCATAGGGCGGGTTGGCTTCTGCAAACTTTTGCCACGCCAGATTGACACTCAGGATGACGCCTTTTTCATTGACCACGCACATGTGTGAAGAGAGTGCGTCTAATGTGCTTTGGGCAAATTGCTGGGCAGTGAGTCTGCCTTCGTCGGCGCGCTTGAAATCGGTGATGTCCATCAAAGTGATGATCACCCCGCCGACCTGATGTTGAAGGGTCTGATACGGCAGGAACTTGATCTGATACCATTTTCCGGTTTCGCTCTGGGCTTCCAACTCACGGGCGGAAAGGGTGGAGAGCACCTTCAATGATTCCTGTGTCAGGTCGCAGTTCATGATGCGGTGCGCCACATGCCCGATCGGTCGCCCGACATCCTGCGCGAGCAGGTGGATCTCACTTTGCGCAGAGGATGTAAATAGACGAATACGCAGGTCACGGTCCAGAAAGATCGTGCCGATGTTGGCGCTGCTCAGCAGATTATTGACATCCTCATTGAGCTTTGTCAATTCCTGGATCTTGGCATGATATTCCGCATTGACCGTGATCAACTCCTCGTTGACCGAATGCAGTTCTTCATTGGTGCTTTGCAATTCTTCGTTGGCGGCGAACAACTCTTCGTTCGTGGCTTGCAATTCTTCGTTGGAGGTTTCCAGTTCTTCAACCGTGGCTTGCAGGCTTTCACGGGTGTGCTGCAATTCGTGCTCAAGGTCTTGAATGCGCTGCTGCGCGCCAAAGTTCAGGTCGAAGGACTGCGAGGGGCGCTGCGTGGATGTGTTCGTGACCGCCGGAATGAAGTGGATCATCACCATCTTTTGGCGGCTCACCGTCTCGATCAAAGGTTTCAGGTGCATGTCCACCAGGCTGCCATTTGACTCGTCGCCCACGCGGATGTTCTTGTACGCGACCTCCTGCTGGTCTTTGAATGCCTTATGAATGGCAGTACTGAGAGGAATGGAGATTCCGTCGCGGGCTTGCTTCAAAACATTGGCGGTGAAAAGACCACCGCTCGAAACCCGCAGGTAGGGATCCATGTCGCCGGCAATGTAAACCACATCCATATTCTCGTCGACCACCAGAACCGGATTCAGGAAAGCTTCGATCAAGCCGCGTTGGATGCCATCCACGGCTCGCCAATCTTCACGTGCCGCGCTGTAACGCCGTCCTCCCGGCTTGGGGATCGAAGGTGCGCGGGACACCCGGTTATCTTCCAGTGACGGGCGGAAGCCGCCTTTGTATTGATAGATCTTCCATTTTGAGTGCCGGCTTTGGAAAAAGTCTTCCGAGTCTCCAATGGTCTCGCTGGTACCAAGGAAGAGGAACCCATCCGCGTTCAACCCAAATTGAAAGGCTGCGATGACCTTCTTTTGCAGAACCGGCTGGAAGTAGATCAAAACATTTCTACAGCAGACCAGGTCCACTTTTGAGAATGGGGGATCGGTGGTGATGTTCTGCTGTGCGAAGATCACCATCTCACGCACGCGCCGAACAACGGCGTAACTGTCGCCGCTCTTGATGAAGTAGTTTTGCAGGTAATCCTTTGAAACATCTTCAGCAATACTTTCGGGGTACACGCCTTTGCCTGCGAACTCCAAAGCGTTCTTGTCCAGGTCTGTTGCGAAGACTTTTACATCCATGTGATGACCGGACATTTCCATGTATTCGGTCAAAAGGATGGCGATGGAGTAAGCCTCTTCGCCTGTGGAACAGCCCGCCACCCAAACACGGATCGAATCGCCCCGACGCTTGTTTGCAAAGATCGTTGGGATGACCTCCTTCTTGATCTCGTCGTAGGCTTCAGGGTCGCGAAAAAAACGGGTCACACCGATCAGAAACTCGCGGAAGAGCGTATTCACTTCGGCGGGATTTTGATAAAGGAAATGCAGGTAATCGCTCAGCTTCTCGATCTGCTTGATGCCCATGCGCCTTTCGATTCGGCGCACGAGCGTGTTCTGCTTATAAAAGGTAAAGTCCACACCGCTGCTGGTGCGCAGCAAAGAGAACACCTTGCCCAGGCTGTCATCATCCTGATGAAGGATGCGCTTCGCGGCCGGGTCGCTCACCAGGCAGGGATGCTGAATATAGTTGATGATCTCGCGGGTGATGTTTTCAGGCGGCAGGATGTAATCCACAAGATTGGTGGCGATTGCGCTGCGCGGCATCCCGTCGAACTTGGCGGTCTTCTCATCCTGAACGATGACCAATCCGCCGTTCTCTTTAATGGCTCGCAGACCGCGCGCGCCGTCGCTGCCCGTGCCGGAAAGGATCACTCCAATGGCTTTCTCTTCAATGTCCTGTGCGAGCGAGTGAAAGAAGATATCGATCGGAAGATACAGCAATCCAGATTCACGCTCTGTCAGAAAGAGTTTGCCATGAAAGATCGTGATGCTTTGTTTGGGAGGGATCAGATACACGTGATTGGGGCGCACGATCACCCCGTCTTCTGCGACCAAAACCGGCATATCGGTTCGCTTGGCAAGCAGGTCAGCCATCAGGCTTTTGTAATCCGGCGAAAGATGCTGGATGACCACAAAGGCCATGTTGCTGTCTGAAGGCGTGTTACTAAAGAACTTTTCGAGAGCTTCCAGCCCCCCGGCTGACGCGCCTATGCCAACAATGTAAAAATCTACTGAAGATTCTGAAGCGGTCATTCACACCTCTTCCTCAATTTCGAACGGCTTGTCTTATTTTGCTTCCGACGCACAATTATATTCCATCCACCTGATTTGCGAGGTTGTTTATCCATCTTTTGGATCGGTATCGCCAAATTCCCAGCACCCATTTTGTCACTTCCTCGCTCATGGCGCACAGATACACCAGGTAAACGGGGAGGTGGAAGACGTTTGCGCCCAGCGCCGCGAGCGGAACGCCCACGATCCAAATGATAAAGCCATCAAGGAACATGGAGAATTTTGTATCACCGCCCGCGCGTAGAGCGCCGACCACGATCGTCATATTGTTCACGCGCACCCAAAGAAACAGGCTGAGGACATTGACGATGTTGCTCGCATCTTTCAGAACTTCGGGAGAAACATTGTAAAAAGAAAAGACCGGAGTTTTGACGACTTGCAGCAGTATGCCGACCAGTATCCCGCCGGCGATACCCAATCCCAGTGACCGCCCCGCGTAGGTGTGCGCTTCCTCTTCCTTGCCCGCGCCGATCCGATTCCCGACCAGCACTGATGTGGCATTGGCAATGCTGATGAAAACCACAAATGCCATTTGCTCCAGTGTGCCAACGATGTTGATCGCCGCGATCGCCCCGGTTCCCATGCGTCCATAAATGATGCTGTAGGTTGTGATTCCCAGCGACCAGAACAATTCATTCAGGATCACAGGCATCATGGGCTTGATCACCCGGCCTGCAAAAGCCAGATCGAAATCGGTCAGTTCCTTGAGCGAGGCAGCGACCGGAAGTTTGAATGCGTACGTCACAGAGAGCAGCACCACGCATTCCAGAGCGCGGGAGATCACCGCCGCCAGCGCCGCGCCTTGTATCCCCAGCTCGGGCAGTCCCATTCGTCCAAAGATCAAAGCGTACGAAAGGAAAGTGTTCAACGCCAGGGTTCCCACACTGATGGCGGTCGGCATCTTTACATTCCCTGTTGAGCGCATCACAAAAGTGTAACTTGCAGAGATGGCAAGGAAGAGAAACGTCCACGAAAAAATACGGACGTATCCCGCGCCAAGCGCGATCACTGTTTCGTCCTTTGAATAAATTCCAAGAAACCATTCGGGGGAGAACTGGGCGATGCAAAAAAAGATGGCGCTGGTTGAGATGGCGAACATCAGGCACAACCCAAGCACGCGTCGCAAGTTTGGAATATCCTTCCGTCCCCAAAATTGAGCGGTGAACATGCCCGCACCGCTGATGATCCCAAAGTGAACCAGGTTAAGTAAAAAGGAGATCTGACCCGCCAGCCCTACAGCCGCGATCGATTCATCCCCCTTCTGCCCAACGAACATCACACCGAGCATGTTCAGGCAGGCGAACATCAATTGTTGCAACATGATCGGAAGGGCGATCCTGCGCATGTTCTCAAAATACTCCCGGTCACGATACATCTCGATCAATCTACTCAGCACAGGGTCTCCATTTTTGTCCATTATAGCAGTAAGACACTTGGTGAAATTTTCGTCTGTGCAGGAAGGAGACACCATGAAAAGAATATTGACTTTAGCGTTATTGATTTTGATGACCGCCTGCTCGCCCGCTGCAAGTGAGACCGCGCCTGCTGTCGCCGCATCTCTCGTGCCGACGCCCGAACCAACCCCGATCAGCACCGCCGCGGTTCAAGTTGAGTCTGCCACGCCCACCCTCGCAGCAGCTCAGCCAACCGCAGATGGTTTTCCCGTTCTGGCGGCGCCGGTTTGCACCGGCTTCACCCCTGAAAACCAGGAGGGTCCTTATTACACACCGAACACGCCTGAAAGAAATTCATTGTTGGAAGACGGCGTGCAAGGCGAAGCGCTCACGGTGGTCGGGTACGTGTTGGATGCCAACTGTCAACCGATCACAAATGCGTGGCTGGACTTTTGGCAGGCAGACGCGAACGGAGAGTATGACAATGCCGGCTATATCCTGCGCGGACATCAATTCACCGACTCGCAGGGACGGTATCAACTGGAAACCATCATGCCCGGGTTGTACTCGTCCCGTCCGATCCGACACATCCATGTCAAGGTTCAACCGCCGGGCGGGAGTATGTTGACCACCCAGCTCTATTTCCCTGAGCAGCCGATCGAGGGGCTGACCCTCGATTTAACACAGGCAGAGAATGGCTATTTGGGTGTGTTCAACTTTGTAGTGAAATAACCGAATTGAGCGGGGCAGGGGAGTGCCTGTCCCGCGATCTTCATCGTGTAAAATCAAATCATGAACCTACTTGAATTCAAGATCACCGAGGCGGGCAATCTGCCGATCCAGACCCATGCCAAAACCCTGGATGAGATGACCCTCAACCTGCCGCAGGGCTTTTACTCCACTTTCAGCACACTCTCCAAAGGGACTCGGGTCATGGGTTTGCACGCTCATTTGCAGAGACTGTTCATCCCTGCCGGTGAGCAGGGACTTGTTCCGTCTGTCAGTGAGCCGACCCTGCGACTCAGGCTGGCTGAACTGGCAAAGATCCATCTGCCGCATGAGACCCGCTTTCGAGTGATCCTGACGAAGAACGATGGTTCTGTCT
>JAGNWT010000087.1:12722-14312 GCA_017985935.1 Anaerolineales bacterium
GAGCAGGGACTTGTTCCGTCTGTCAGTGAGCCGACCCTGCGACTCAGGCTGGCTGAACTGGCAAAGATCCATCTGCCGCATGAGACCCGCTTTCGAGTGATCCTGACGAAGAACGATGGTTCTGTCTATGTTGGGTTTCAGCCGTTTATCCCTTTACCTCGCGCCGTGTACGATAATGGAGTTAAAGTGATCACCGCAGAAATGGCGCGCAAGTCGCCGCGTGTGAAGGACACGGGTTTTATCACTTCGAGCAAAGAGCAGCGCAAGCAGGTCAGTGCGGAGGTGTTCGAGATCTTGATGTCAAAGAATGGGAAGATATTGGAGGGTATGACCTCCAATTTTTACGGTGTGATAGGCGGCACGATCATCACGGCTCAAAGCGGAATCTTGCTGGGCGTGACAAGGCGCGCTGTCCTGCGGATCGCAAGAGGGGAGGGGATGTCGATCGAATATCGCGCACCGCTGGTCAACGAAAAATTCAGCGAGGCATTTCTCACATCCAGTTCGCGCGGCGTGGTTCCGATCGTATCGATCAACGGAAGACCAGTGGGGCAGGGGAGGGTGGGTAAATGGGCGAAAGTGCTTTCGAAGGCGTATCAAGCCTACGTCGAAGAAAGAAGCGAGGAATTTATCCGTTAGCTTTCAGTTCTGTAAGGTAACTTTTTCCGGTGGGCAGCGACTATTCCTACATACCAAAAGGAGAAACCATGACCCATGTAATTACCAGTTTGTGTCTGCGAGATAATGGATGTTCAGATGTATGCCCGGTGGAGAGCATTCAGCCCGGCACCACAGCCGATTGGCCGACCTTTTACATCGACGCGTCCACCTGCATTGACTGCGGCGCTTGCGTCCCTGAGTGTCCGTTCCATGCCATCTTCCCGGAAGATGAAGTGCCGGCAGCGTACAAAGCGAAGGGCGGGGAGTTTATCAACGAGGCAGGACTAAAGGGTCACTACGAAGCGACCGATCACCACGGCAAGAAAGTTACTCTGGAAACTACAAGGTCGTTGATCGCGGGCGAAGTGATCGACCTGCGTGGCAGTATCAAGTTGAACGCGCAGTTCTTCAAATAAAAATAAAAAGAGTTGAGGTAAATACCTCAACTCTTTTTATTTAACTCTCCGTCTTCCATTTGGTGTCTTTCTCGAAGACATCATAATATGCCTTATCAAGTTCTTCGTTGGTGAGATGTGTGTATCGTTCGGTGACTTGAATGTTCTCGTGCCGCGCCAGCTTTTGCGCAAGCGCGAGATTGCCTGTGCCGCGCAACACAGAGGTCACAAAGTAATGGCGGAAGGAGTGGGGGGTGATCTTGCCGACCAGCTCATCACCGAGGATCTGTTGCACGCGTTCCTTGACGATGTTGCGCCCGGTGGTGGTGGTCATCGGCTTGACCTTTTTCCCTGCGCCTTTGTCGTGACGGGCAAAGAGGGGCAGGGAGCTTAACTGTCTGCCGGAGTTGCCGTCCAACTCGGCTCGCTGGGCAAGGTAATCCTTGATGGCTTGCATGGACCGGGCGGTAAAACGCACAACTGCTTGTTTGTTGCCTTTGCCGATGATGATCGTCTGCCCTTCGTTCCAGTCCAT
>JAGNWT010000088.1 GCA_017985935.1 Anaerolineales bacterium
AATGGATTGCCAAAGGAGATATTTTTTTGAACACCACCCGCTTGGAAAGTTTTGGGGTAGGGGTTTTGGAAGCAGCGTTGACCGGTCTTCCGATCGTCTCGACGAGTGTTGGAGAGATCCCATTTCTTTGGGAGCATGAACAGACTGCCATGTTGATTCCCGATTCAGATGATCGCGCCATGGCTTCAGCGGTCAGGCGGATTTTGTGTGAGTCCGAGCTGGCAGAAAAGCTGTCTCTTAACGCGAGACAAAAAGCCGAGAGCTTTGATTGGCGTGGAATTTTGCCTCAGTGGGAGAATCTGTTTCAAGGGTTGGAGCAGGCATGAGCTTCGGTGATGCGTTGTATTCCCTATTGCCTGTGCCATTTCAAAACCTGGCTTTTTCCGCTTACGGGGTGTATTGGTATTGGCTGCGTTTCGGGGTTGGTTTTCGAGAATCTTTAATCGGCTACATTGAGCGCGAGAATTTTGAGGATGCTGAATGGAAAGCCTGGCAGAGCGCCCGGCTGAAGGGTGTGTTGCAAAGCGCGTTGCGATCTCCATATTATGCCGGGGCTTGGACTCCTTCTCAAAGGCAGGCGGCAGAGGCGGGTGACCTTTCGGGACTGCCTTTATTGGAGAAAGATCCTCTGCGGCAGAATCCACGAGCGTTCGTCTCAAGACCGAGAAGAGATTACACCTTTTACACCAGCGGCTCCACCGGCACTCCCATCGCCTCGATCTGGACGGCGGCAGAGATCCGGGATTCGTTGGCTTTGCGTGAGGCGCGTTCCGCTTTGTGGGCGGGCGTTTCTTTCGGATTGCCGCGGGTCACTTTTTCAGGGCGCATTGTTGTGCCGAACCCGCATAGCTCCGGTCCGTTCCATCGCTACAACATGATCGAGCGGCAGGTCTATTTTTCCGCCTTCCACCTGCGCCCCGATACCGCCAGCCGATATGTGAAAGCATTACGCCGGCATAAGATCGAGTGGGGAACAGGATACGCGGTCTCGTTTTACCTGCTGGGGAAATTCATTCTTTCAGAGAAGATAGAGCCGCCCAAATTACGGTCCATCATCACGACCAGCGAAAAACTAACCCCAGAGATGCGCTCGGTTATTGAGGAAGCTTTTCAATGCCAGGTGTTCGAAGAATACAGCACGGTGGAAAATGCCTTGTTCGCGAGCGAGTGTGAACAGGGACGGCTGCATGTCAGCCCGGATGCCAGCATCGTGGAGATCATCCGCCCAGACGGTACCCCATGCCTGCCCGGCGAAGTTGGAGAAGTGGTCGCCACTTGTTTGATCCGGGCGCACCAGCCCTTGATCCGTTTTCGCCTTGGTGATTTGGCGGCATGGGATGATCGTCCATGCCCCTGCGGGCGGCGTATGCCGGTGATCCGCGAGGTGGTTGGCAGGATCGAAGACGTAGTGATCGGTCCTGACGGGCGGCAGATGGTGCGCTTTCACGGGGTCTTTGTCAACCAACCGCATGTTCAAGAAGGACAGGTCATTCAAGAATCCTTGAGTCAGATCACGGTTAGAGTGGTGCCGACAAAAGATTACACTGAGGAAGATACTCAGGATATCATCCAGCGGATTCGGCAGCGCTTGGGTGCCAATGTGGATGTGACTGTGGAACAGGTAACCAATATTCCCAGAACAAAATCCGGGAAGTTTCAGGCAGTTATTTCGCACTTGAAAAAGAATGGATAAGCTTTTTGTTTCTGTGATCCTGCCGATCCGCAACGAGGCAGCGCATATCGAAGCGAGTTTACAGGCTGTCATGCGGCAGGACTATCCCGCCGACCGCATGGAGATCCTTGTTGCGGATGGCATGTCTTCAGATGAAACTCGAACCATCATACAAGATCTGGCTCTTCGTTATCCAAAGCATGATGTGAAGATATTGGATAACCCCGGCAGGATCGTCCCAACCGGCATGAACATTGCCTTGCGCCTCGCAAAGGGAGAGGTCATCGTTCGCGTGGATGGTCACACTGTGATCGCGCCTGACTATGTGACCCAATGTGTGGAGGCTTTGCAGCGTACCGGCGCGGATAACGCGGGCGGGAGGATGAACGCAGTTGGGCGTGGTCTCTTCAGCACGGCGGTCACCATCGCCACCAGCACTCCGTTCGGCATTGGCAATTCACGGTTTCATTATTCCAATAAAGCAGAATGGGTCGATTCTGTTTACATGGGCGCTTGGAATCGGAAGGTATTTGAGAAGATCGGCTTGTTCGATGAAGAGCTCGTTCGAAATCAGGATGACGAATTTAATTATCGTTTGCGGAAGCACGGTGGAAAAATTTTACTCAGCCCACTGATCAGGTCGGAATATGTTGTGCGGGGAGACCCCCTGGCTTTGTGGAAACAATATTTTCAATATGGATATTGGAAGGTTCGTGTGCTGCAAAAAAATCCCCGGCAGATGAGCACACGCCAGTTCGCACCCCCTATTTTTGTGCTGGCGCTGATTTTTTCAGCAGTGACTTTTGTGAGCCTGTTTTTTTCTGCACAGGGATCCACCTTGCGATTTGGGCTTGCCAGCCTGACCCCGGCAATTTATGTACTGGCAAACCTCTTCGCCGCCGGTTACTCTGTTTATCAGCACGGGATTAAATATTTTCTTCCCGTTTCGTTGGTGTTCTTTATATTGCATTTCAGCTATGGGCTTGGATTTATTTTTGGTTTGTTCAAATTTTGGGGGCGCTGGGGTGATGTGACCGGGCAGACCCCCGCCTTGCGAAATTTTCCCGATGCAACTTCTACATCCCCATAACCACCTTTAGAGATATTTCACATGGAATCTGTAAACAGCAAAACCAGCCCGATCGTAAGCACCCCGTCCGTGTTCTATTGGACTGATATCGCCAAACGCCTGTTCGACATGATCGGGGCGTTGACCGGATTAGTCCTTCTCCTGCCATTCTTCGCCCTGGTTTCGATCCTTATCCGGCATGAAAGCCCCGGGCCGGTCTTTTTTCGTGGATCGCGCAGCGGGATGGGCGGAAAAGGATTTGGCATTTTGAAGTTTCGCACCATGTATGAGCGGGCGGAAAGTTATGCGGGTCCACGGGTGACCGGCAAGCAGGATCGCCGTATCACGCCGCTTGGACAGTGGCTGCGAAACACAAAACTCAATGAACTTCCGCAGTTATGGAACGTATTGATCGGAGAAATGAGTCTCGTGGGGCCGCGTCCCGAAGATCCTGAGATCGTTAAAACTTGGCCCGCAGATGCCCGAAAGGAGATCCTCTCGGTTCGTCCCGGCATTACGAGTCCGGCCAGTATCCTCTACCGCAATGAAGAGAGCATGCTCCCGGTTGACGGCGTCATGGACAAGTACCTGCGTGATATCGTGCCCGATAAATTAAGACTGGACCGCCTTTACGTTCGTAGTCGTTCGTTTATGGGCGATCTGGATATTATTTTCTGGACGGCCGTCGCACTCATTCCGGCTGCGGCCCGTCACCAGATCCCTGAAGGCGAACTTTTTGTAGGTCCCTTTTATCGTTTTGTCCGGCATTATTTTTCATGGTTTGCTCTGGATTTCTTCGTCAGCATGGCGGTGATCGGAACCATCGGGTTGATTTGGCGACTCTTTGAACCGATCGATTGGGGACTCGTGCCGTTGATCTTGCTCGCTTTGGCGATCGCTGTCTTCTTCAGCAGCATGAACGTGCTTTTTGGTTTGGATCATGTGTATTGGTCCAGCGCAGACGCTGAGGATGGACTGCTGCTTGTGTTTTCGAACGGGGTTTCTTCTGTCATCCTTGTTCTGATAAACTCGCTCTTATCGCGCTATCCGTTGACTTTGCCGGTCCCTGCCCTGCCTTCTGAGATGATCCTGCTGATCGGCAGTTTTACTCTGCTCGGCAGTTTGCTCATCCGCTACCGCCTGCGGATCGTGACATCCTTTGCCAGCCGTTGGTTGAGTCTGCGCGGCGAAAAGACCGGCTTCGGGGAACGCGTTTTGATTCTTGGCGCGGGGGAGGGCGGCGAGATCGTCCATTGGCTGTTACAGCGCAGCTCATTCAAACAGATATTTAGCGTCATCGGCATGGTGGATGACGACCCGGCCAAACGGGGCATGCGGATCAACCGTACCTGGGTGCTTGGCTCCAGCAATGACCTGCCCGCATTAATCCGCAAGCACGATGTCGGTGTGGTGTTGTTTGCCATCACCCATATTTCGCAAGAAGACAGCAACAGAATAGCAAGGCTATGTGAAAACTCCGGGGTGCGCCTGATCCACCTGAATGACCTGCTCGGCGCAATTCAAGCCCAATTGGTATCTTCCGCAAAGTGAATATGAATCTAAAGAACAGGAAAGTACTCGTAACAGGCGCCGGTGGTTTCATTGGCAGCCAGCTTGTTGAATCTCTGCTGACCGAAGGCGCCCATGTGCGCGCCTTTGTGAGATACACCTCTCGCGGTGATGCGGGCTTTTTGAATCTGTTGCCTGAAGAGTTGGCTGGTAATTTGGAGATCGTCAGCGGGGACCTGCGTGATATGCGGGCGGTGTCCGAATCAGTGCGTGACTGTGATCTGGTCTACCATCTCGGGGCATTGATCTCCATCCCATACTCCTACCGCCGCCCTGTTGAAGTGGCCGAGGTGAATTTTATGGGGACGCTCAATGTGCTCATGGCTTGCCGCGAGCATGGCGCTTCGCGCCTTGTGCATACATCCACCAGTGAAGTGTATGGCACTGCGTTACGCGCTCCGATCGATGAGGAGCATCCCCTTCAGGGGCAGTCTCCATATTCTGCCAGCAAGATCGGCGCAGATAAACTTGCAGAAAGTTTCTTCTGCACCTACAACCTGCCTGTTGTCACTGTGCGGCCGTTCAACACATTCGGTCCAAGACAATCGGCGCGGGCGGTCATCCCAGCCATCATCACGCAGGCATTGACGGGCCGCTCCATACGGTTGGGGAATCTCGATACCACCCGCGACTTCACGTATGTCAGTGATACGGTGAGGGGATTTCTCCTCGCGGGATCCGCTGCCGGCGTGGAGGGAGGCGCGTTCAACCTTGGCACAGGGACAGAGATCCGGGTTGGTGATATCGCTGAGCGCATCCTCCGGTTAATGGGTCTTCCGGTCGATATCCAGATCGATACGGAGAGATTACGCCCTCAGAAATCCGAAGTTTTTCGGTTGATCTCAGATAATCGGCTGGCTCGCGAGAAGTTAAAATGGACGCCGCAGGTAAGCCTTGACGAAGGTTTGGAAAGAACCATTGCGTGGATGCGTTCTCATTTGGAGTTGTATCGTCCGGGCCGCTATGAGTTCTAATCCCTTGTGCAAGTTTCAGGAGCGTTCAATTTGAAGGCTGTCGTGTTGGCTGGCGGGAAAGGCACCCGCCTTGCCCCATATACAAGTATTCTTCCCAAGCCGCTCATGCCGATCGGTGATATGCCGATTTTGGAAGTCATGCTTTTGCAAATGAAACGTGCCGGGGTCGATGAAGTTATTCTCACGGTCGGTCACCTTGCGAGTTTGCTGCGCGCTTACTTTGGGTATGGCGAGCCGTGGAAGATGAATATCCACTATAGTTATGAACAAAAACCTCTGGGCACCGCCGGGCCGATCGCGCTGGTAAAGGGATTGGACGATACCTTTCTGATCACCAACGGCGATGTGCTTACCACTTTGGATATGAAGGACCTGTTGGACTTCCACCGCAAGCAGGGAGGAATTGCCACCATCGCTGTTCACAAACGCAAGGTGCGGATCGATCTCGGGGTCGTTCAATCGAACGATGATTTTTCGATCACGGGATATATCGAAAAGCCCACCTACGATTACACAGTGAGCATGGGCATTTATGTTTTTGAACCCCGCGTACTGCAGTACATTCCGGTCGATCAGTATTTGGATTTCCCCGACCTGGTCTTAAAGTTGATCGCAGCAGGCGAGAAAGTGGTGGCGTATCCATTTGATGGATATTGGATGGACCTCGGACGCCCAGATGATTACCAGAAAGCCAATGATGATTTTAGCAGTATGAAAGATCAATTCCTATTGGAGGATTAGCATGGATTGGCGTGTTCCCTTGGCGGATATTGATTTTGATGAGCAGGAGATCGGCGCTGTTGCCGATGTTCTCAGAAGCCGTTGGTTGAGCATGGGCGCGGTCACCCGGCAGTTCGAAGAAGAGTTTGCCGCTTTCATTGGCGTGAAGCACACACTCGCCGTCACCAACGCGACCGCGGCTTTGCACCTTGCCTGCCTGTCTGCCGGGGTGGGCCCGGGCGATGAAGTGATCGTCCCTTCGCTGACCTTTGTAGCCACTGCAAATGCGGTGCGCTATACCGGGGCGGTGCCAGTCTTTGCTGATATTGAAAGCCGCGACTGGCTGAACATTTCACCGGCAGCGATCGAAGCCTGCATCACAGAAAAGACCCGCGCCATTTTGGTGGTGCATTACGCCGGGTTTGCCTGTGATATGCCTGCCATCATGAAGATCGCAGAACGTCACGGACTGGTCGTGCTGGAAGATTCTGCCCACGCGATCGGCTCTGAACTGGAGGGGCGCACTTTGGGGACCTGGGGCGCGGTCGGCTGTTTCAGTTTTTTTTCGAACAAGAATATGACCACCGGGGAAGGCGGAATGCTTGCGACCAATGATGATGCCATTGCGGCACGCTTGAAGATCCTGCGCTCGCACGGTATGACCTCACTCAGTTGGGACCGTCACAAGGGGCATGCTTCCACTTATGATGTGGTGGACCTTGGATATAATTATCGCATTGACGAAATGCGGTCGGCGTTGGGGCGAGTGCAATTAAAAAAGCTGCCGGCTTCCAATCTGCGCAGGAAGGAATTGACAGTTCTGTACCGAAAGGTTCTGGCAGATTTAACCCCCGAGATCCTGGTCCCTTTTGATGATTTGCGCGGCACCTCCTGTTATCACATCATGCCTGTGCTGTTACCGGAAGGCGCGGACCGAAATCGGTTTATGGAAAGCATGAAGCTGAACGGAATCCAAACCAGTAATCATTACCCGGCTGTCCATCGCTTTCAAATATACGAAGAAGAGTGGTTGAAAAGAAGGAATCCCTTGCCGCTTACCGAAGAAGTTTCATTACGTCAGGTAACTTTGCCTTTGTTCGCCGCAATGCGAGAGGAACAG
Source organism: Anaerolineales bacterium (assembly GCA_017985935.1). GTDB lineage: Bacteria > Chloroflexota > Anaerolineae > Anaerolineales > Villigracilaceae > Villigracilis. The sequence goes on from JAGNWT010000088.1 coordinate 7,125, forward strand.
GTCGAATGGGTGGCGAATGCGGCGCGGCAGGCTTTGAGGGAATTATAGGTTTTCGATGCCGGTCACAAATGGATCGATAATGAGTCCAGAGGAATGCCTTATCATGAGCAGTTATGACGCTGGAGAAATGACATGGATTTAAGTTCTTACCTTTCGATCGTACGCCGTTGGGCCTGGCTTCTGATTCTGGGAGTAACGCTCGGCGCTGGAGTTGGGTATGGGGTCTCAAGTTTGCAGACTCCCATTTACCAGGCCAGCACCCGGGTGATCGCTTCGCGCGCATCCATGCAGGCGGCATCCAATGCGTACTCCTCCTCCTTTGGAGAGGGATATTTCTACGTCAGCGAACAACAGTTGATGCAGACGTATATCGAGTTGTTAAAGTCATCCAGCATTTTTGAGAAGACCTCGCAGCTGGTAGGGTACCCGGTCTCTGTCGGGCAGGTCAGCGCGGAGCAGGTGGGGGATACCCGTATCCTGAGTATTACCGTGGAAGACCCCCACCCGCAGGATGCAGCAGATATTGCCAATGCTGTGGTGGAAGCGCTGATCCTCCAAAATGAAGAGATCGAAGCCAGCCGTTATAAAGCGACAGATGAATCCCTTGAGATCCAGATAAAGCAGGTGGAGGAACAGATCGCCGCGTATCAGGCGACCCTGGATAATCAATCGAGCATCACCTTGAGCGAACAGCTTGCCCAAGTGCAGGCGCAGATGGTTCCGTTGCAGACCGAAGTGGCGCAATTAAAAAAGGACATCGCTTTGCTGTCTCCTGCCACCACACCGGAGAAGAAGTCCAATCTTTCAGACTTGAACACCCGCCTCGATCAGATTCAGCCGTTGTTGGACCTGTATCAGAAGATCTACGCCGATCTGGTGGTGATCGGCACTTCAGGGACGACCCAAAACGAAAATGCGGTCACCGCCCGGCTGCAATCAACGCTGGTCCTGTATCAGCAGATCTATCTCAATTTGATCAATACACGAGAGTCCATTCGTCTCTCCCGGCTGCAAAATTCTCAAAGCATTGACCAGATCCAGGTGGCGACCGTGCCCACCTCTCCGGTACGACCGAGACCCCTGAACAATACATTGCTCGCGGGTGTTGTGGGGTTGATGCTTGCCGCCGGCATCGTGTTCCTGATCGAGTACCTTGACGATACATTCAAAGTTCCCGAAGATGTCGAGCGCATTCTCGGCATTCCCTTGATCGGTTATGTGGCAGAGATCGAAGAAAAAGCGGCGAATGGCGGATCTGTTTATGTGGTCAAGCAGCCCCGTTCCCCGGTCTCTGAGGCTTTCCGCTCGCTGCGATCGAATCTGGAATTTGCCTCGGTGGATAAACCTCTCAAGATCATTCTTGTGACCAGTGCAGAAGCGGGCGATGGGAAGACCACCATCTCTGCGAACCTTGCCGCGATCATTGCGCAGAGCGGTAAGAAAGTGATGCTCGTGGATTGTGATCTGCGCCGCCCGCGCATTCATCGTTTTCTGCGGCTTCAAAACCGCGTTGGTATGACCGATCTTTTTCGCGAAGGATATGATGTGGACTCTGTGACCCAGCAGTGGGTGATATCGAGTCTGGTATCCATTTCTGTGATCACCAGCGGCAGCCTTCCCCCGAACCCTGCGGAACTGCTTGGGTCACAAAAAATGAATCACCTGCTTCAGGAGTTTTCTGAGCGCGCAGATGTGGTGGTTATCGACAGTCCGCCTTCCATGGTTTCGGACGCGCAGGTGTTGGCGGCAAAATCTGATGGGGTCTTGATGGTCTTGCAGCCCGGCAAGACACACATGGGCGCCGCGTATGCTGCGCGCGAACAATTTACCAGAGCAGGGGCGCACATTGTGGGAACGGTGTTCAACAGGATCCAGCGCCGACAGGGTTACTATTACAGCGGCTATCGTTATTACTCGCCCTATTATTACCAGAACGATAAATATCTGAAGAACGATGATGTGAATCCAGAGGCGGCGCCGGAACCCGCCACAGATGCCAGCGCAGAGTCTGCTTCTCGCTCAGTGTTGACCAGCCTGCTCAAGCGAAAGAAAGAATCCTAGTGGGCATGCGGCAGGGGATGTTCAATGAGTAGAGATCGTGGTGAGAATCATCTCTGCCCGTATTTGGGCATGATGGAGGATGCCCATACATCCCTTAATTTTCCCTCGAACTGGAATCTTTGTAATCACTGCGAGCCTGCAGCAACTCCAAAATTTAAACATCAGGAAGAGTTTTGCCTTGGCGGAAAATTTGAGGATTGCCCGTTATTTTCAAGTGACGGGCTTTCAGAGATGCCAAGGCAAATATTGATCGAAAACCGCGAAGTAACATCTTCGTTTTGGAGAAGATACCGGCTGATCGCCATTGGCGTATTATTCGCGCTCGCACTACCCGTGGGCTGGAAACTGATCAGTGAGAGATTCACCGCTGACGTGGAGGCCAAACCAGCGCCGATCGCCGCGCTGATCGTTCCAACCTCCATGGAGATCGTCCCGCCAACGATCGATCTTCCCTTTGACTCCACACTCACTCCCGCGCCGGTTTCAACACCGATCGTCGCTTCCATCTCCACTAGCGGCGCTTCCGGCCATCAGTTGGAAACTCCCATCGGCACCGATTACAAGTTTGTGATCCACAGGATCCTTGAAGGCGAGACGATCGAACAATTTGCGGATCAATTTGATACAAGCGTTGAGGCGATCCTTGCTGTGAATTCAGCCACGAGAAATCCGGGTTGGTCTGGCACATTGTTGGTGATCCCTGTCGGCTTTACAGATGTGACCGCCCTTCCGAGCTTTATTGTTTATCAGGTGCAGGAGACCGATCGAGGATCCTCGATCGAAGCGATGGCGCAGAATCTGCGCGTCACACCGCTGGACCTCAAATATTACAACGGCTGGTCTCATCCCGGCGACCGCCCGCTCGTTGGAGATTATCTATTGGTTCCGCGAGCCAGACCGGTCGAATAATCCCTCTGTGAAATTCCATGCCCACAAAAATTGATGTTGCTTTCCTCGCTCGCTTGCTTGCCGATGCCCACCCGCCGGTGGATTTGAATTTGCTTGCCGCGAATGAATGGGATGAGTTGATGCGGGCGGCGAAGGCCGAAGGGGTCGGTCCGCTGATCTATTGGAATTTATCCAGGTCGGGTGCGATCGCCTCGATCCCCGCTGTGCAAAGAAACAGATTGCGCGAAATGTACTTCGATACCTGGGCGCAGAATCAAAAGGTCTTTGCCGACCTGAAAACTCTTGCAGAAAAGTTTTCGCGGGCTGGCATTCCTGCGGTCATTTTGAAAGGCGCGTGTTATTCACTGACCATTTATCCCGATGCCGGGCTTCGCCCAATGGCCGATTTGGATCTCTTGATTCCCAATGATAGGTTTGGCGAAGCGATCAGATTGGCGCAGAACCTTGGCTATGAAGAAGAAGTGGAAGCTCTTTCAGGTTTGCGGGATCTCCTTAATCACGAGGTCTGCCTGCGAAAAAAAGACCGGTCATCCGTCCCATTGGAGTTGCATCACAGACTGCTCGGGAATGAAGCCTTTCGCTTCTCTGTCCCAGTGGATTGGTTTTGGAGTCAGACGGAGCCAATGAGCCATGCACTGCAGACTCTTTACCCGGGTTTGCAAATGCTGACCCCGACCGCTCAGTTATTGTTTGCATCAGCGCACGCCATGCTGCAACACGGCGGAAAGAAGACCCCGCTCCGCTGGTATTACGACATTGACCAGCTGATCCGCTTTTACGGTGTGCAGATCGATTGGGATGTGCTCTTGTCTCGCTCGAAGACCTTTGAATGGAGCTCGGCACTTGAGGTTGCTCTTTCAAAATCATCCGATCTTTTTGGGACACCGCTCCCTGCATCAGCAGTGCGGACATTGTCCGCACGCACCGATGCGAATCGAATCCTTGTAGAAGCGAATTTGCAAAAGGCTGAAACGCATACTTTGGAAGAGTTGCGCAAGATGCAGGCGTTGAACATCGCGGGAAAAATGGGACTGCTGTTATCCCTTCTATTTCCGCAGCCAACTTATATGTATCGAAGATATCAATTTCGATCGCCCGGGTTGCTGCCCGCATATTATCTGATCCGTTGGTGGGGAATTCTTGTCGATTTGCTGATAACGATGCTTTCGATCACCACCCGTGGACTTCACATACGGTCAGATACGTGACTCTTTTATTTGTACGCTCGCCCATGAATTCGGAGTCGCTGTGAGCGCATTCGCTGCCATGTACAGTTGTTCAAATGTAATTGGCGACACCAGTACATTTGCCAAGGTGATGGAGCAGCTCGCTCATCGTGGTCCGGATGGACACAGTGTGTACGTCACTGATCAAATCATTCTTGGACATTGGCATTTTTGGACCACCCCGGAAGAGGTTGGAGAGCAGCAGCCTCTTGGGTTGAATGGAAATCCCCTTAAGATCGTCTTTGATGGCAGGCTGGATAATCGCACTGAGATCGCCTTGAATCTTAACCTGAATGCTCACGACAGCAGGCAAACATCGGATGCAGCGTTGGTTCTTTTGGCATACGACAAATGGGGCGAGGGATGCTTCAAAAGATTTTCCGGAGAATTCGCCCTCGCGATCTTCAATGAAAATAACAAAGAACTGACATGCGTTCGTGATCAACTTGGGTGCCGCACTTTATTTTTTGCCCGGCATAACGATCAATGGATCGTCGCTTCTGAGCCGTGGGCGGTCACTGCCGCGTGGAAAACCAGACCAACCCTGAACGAGATTGCGCTCGCTCATTATTTTTCGGTCAAAGTGCCGCAAGATGGTCAAACCTTTTTTACCGACGTTTACGAACTCCTTCCCGCCCATATTGTGAAATTCAAGCTGGAACAGAAACGTGTATCGAAATATTGGGAGCCAGACCCAGATGGGAAGATCCGCTACAAGAAAGATGAAGAATACGCCGAACATTTTCTTTCCTTGTTGGAAGGAAGTGTTCGCAGTCAATTGAGATCCTCCAGCCCGGCAGGCGTTTTGATGAGCGGCGGTCTGGACTCCACTTCAGTAGCCTGCCTGTCAGCGCGCATGATCGCCCCCCGCCCATTGACCACCTTCTCTTATGTGTTCGATGATTTGCTCGATTGTGACGAAAGACCGTTCATCAATGCCGTGAGTGATAAATATAAAATGCGCTCCATCCAAATTCCCTGCGATGCCCGCTGGCCGTTGAAGGATCTGCGCGACCATGCTCCCGACCCCAACGAGCCGGTGGAAAATCCCTACCGGCAGGTTCATAATTTGGTTTTTTCGCGCGCGCGAGAAGAAGGCATACGGGTTTTATTGCATGGAGGTTACGGCGATCATTTATATATTTCGGGACGCGAGTGGCTGACAGATTTATTTTTTGAATCCGGTTTTGGTGCGGCTGTCCGCGAGCTGCATGCCTGGGTCAGGAAGAATGGCATACGGCGGGCTGTGCGTGCAAGGTTCGTGCAGCGCGTCGCAAGAAGGTTGGTGGATGTTGTTCCCGGTGGACAGAACCTTGTTCGGCGGTCGAAAGCGCCGGTCTGGTTGTCTCAGCACGCCAGAGGCCTCCTGCCAATCGTTCAAAGACCGAATCCGAAAGTTGAGCGTCACGCCACTTTGTTGGGAAATCTGGTTGCCAGTCAGGCTTCTCATTATTTTTTCAAATCCAGCAGGCATGAGATCGAATTGCGGAGTCCCTATCGCAACCGTGAGTTGGTTGAATTCGTAATGAGTTTGCCAGCGTACCAATTAACTCGTCATGGGATCAGCAAGTATATTCTTCGTAATGCAATGAAGGGCATTCTGCCGGAGCAGGTCATTTCAAGAACTCAAACGACCTCGTTGCTTTCCTTCTTCTTTCGCGGGATCGATCGGGAAGCCAGTGTGATAAAGGCGTACCTGCAAGATCCGCGTTCCGAGTGGGCAAGATATGTCAATGCGGATTGGCTTTCATTGCATTGGGATAAAAAATTCAACCCCGAGCAGGATGGACCGGAAGCCCTGGTCGTTTTGTTGTGTGTATCATTTGAATTGTGGCGCAACCACATTTCAGTAAACTAACGCGTATTGAGGTCAACATGGAAAATAATTTGGATCAACCCGACGTAGTGGAACCTTTGCCTGAGAAGGAAGCGGCGAAGAAGGAATACCTCAAGCCTCAGTTGTTGGAGATGGGTGATCTGCGAACCGTAACCTTGGGCGGTTCCCCCGGCGCCGGCGATAGCGGACCCGGGGGCATTCCTGAAGTATCAATGCCCTGATCAAACCATGCCTGTCTATCGTCTGGCGGGACGTAACTTTTCCCTGCCATATTCCCTTTTAGAATTAAAGCCGTTCGAGATGCCGAATGTGCTTCCGGATCCCGCGCAGTTCCTGCCAGACCTTTATTCCTTCAGCCTGATCTCTCAGACCGAAGGTTGGGTGGGCGGGTCAAGCCGTCGGGTGGAAGTTTTGGTCTCTTCAATGGGGTATCTCCTAAAAATAGTGGATGGCTGCGGATTCTTTATCTCTTCAGACGGGAAAACGATCACGGCAATTGAATCTCAACCTGAGGTAAATCCGCTTGGGCGTGAGACCTTGTTGGGACCCGTGCTGGTTTTTGCTTTGGCCTTGCAGAATATTTGGTGCCTGCACGCCAGCGCGGTGCTCTATAAAGAATCCTTGATCGCGATCGTCGGAGAGTCGGGCTATGGGAAGTCCACGCTTGCCGCTTACCTTTCTCTTTGCCCCGGCTGGAGATTGGTCGCGGATGACATTCTGCCCGTTCAATTGACCGCCGATGGATTGATCGCCTCACCGAGATTTCCTCAACTGAAACTGCCTGCAGACTCCCAGCCTTCGGTTGGATTCCCCGAACAGGTCTCCTTGAAGAACATTGTCCTGCTTGAAAGACACGGCGGCGCCGATGTATCTGGCTTGGTGACTTTGGCGCCCGCGCAGGCTGTTCAGTGTTTTCTCGCCCATATCGCCGGGACCCGCATGTTCGGAGAATATCTGCTGGAAAGGCATTTGTACTTCTCTTCTCAGGCGGCGCAACAAGTTGCGACATATCGACTGCCATACCCGCATCATCGCGAGGCTTTGCCAAAGATCAGAAAATACCTGGAAGAAATATGTTGACCTTGAAC
>JAGNWT010000089.1 GCA_017985935.1 Anaerolineales bacterium
ATCAAGTAATCGTACTCCACCGAGTTACCTGTGCTCCACTCGTCCACGCAAGCCATGTTCGCGCATTTTTGGAAAGCCGTCAACTGCGCATACCATGGGAAGAAATTTTCCTTGAGCGTCCACTCCAATCCCTGCATGGTTGTCAGGCTGACCTGCCCCGTCAGCGCGGGGAACCACTCCTGCATCGGGTCAGACATCGAAAACTCGCGCCCCGTTGCCAGCAAAATTTTGTTCTCCCCCTTCACGTTCAATTTCACCCATTCGATCATCTGCAAGTCTTCTGCTTTCAAACTGGTATTGACCAATTGAAAATCGAAGATGCTTGCGCCGAGGATGGAATAAAAAATGAAACCGAACAGCAGGGCTTGAACTCCGCGCTTCGTGAACGCTGCCTCAGCCTGTTTGCCGTCCGAGCGGCTGATCCACGTTGCGAGTTTGAGCAGACCCATCCCAGCGAACAAGGTCACCGCCATTTGTATTATCAAGTCTCCGCCGCGCGGATCGACCAGCACCGACAGTACGCCCCACACCACAAGGAAGATTTCCGTGCGCGCGAACTTCTTCCAAATGCCGATGAGCGCGAACAAATAGGTCGGGATGAGCAGATATTTTTCGAGCGTATTGAACTTCAGATAACCGAGATAGACATCGAGAGTCCGCTGGCTGGTTTGTCCCGCGGAAAGGAAAGGCTCGACCCCGTGGCGTGACAAGACCGCCCCCCACCACGGCGCGGAGAGCAATGCAACACCGAGGGCGGTCAGCATGGCGGAGAGCATTCCGCGTTTGTGAAAACCAAAAAAGAAAAAGATCGTCGCTCCGCCCAACGCGGCATGCAGCGCCGTCTGCGGGTGACTCAAGACCGCGCCCGCCCCAAAGAGGATCGTGAGCAATAATGTTCTGGGTTGATACTCGGCGAATAATTTCATCTCCTGCCACAGGAAGAGCAGCAGAAAGAACACACCGAAGGCGCGGGTGATCCCTCCGCCCATGACCTGCCAGACGAAACTGCCCGGCGTGAGCGCGTAGATCACCGCAGCCAGCGCGGCGGCGATGCGCGAGCCAAGAGTGTGCTCGGCGAGTTTGAAGAATGCCAGGATGGAGAGGGTGTTGATCAAAGCTGGCAGCCAGAGAACGATCTGTAGTTCAGAGACAGGCGTCAGCGTGGAAAGAAGCGCTGTAATGTAAAAGCCAAGAGGCGGATAGGCGAAGGGAATCTGCGCGGAGTTGTAGGATGTGAAAGACGGGAGTGTTAAACCATTTGCCTTCAGGTCGCGGATCATGACGTAAAACATACCGCCGTCGTTGATCGGGAATCCGTTGGTGGCGGCAGGCCAAAAGCGGACGACCGCGCCAAAAAGCAATGCGGTGAAAAGCAATAATGCGGTCCAGTCGAATTTTCGGTTCATGCGCGCCTCACGGGATCTTGAGCATTTCACGCACGATGGGCGTGAGCCCGTTGAAGAAAAATTCCACGGCAATGACCATCACGATCAGACCCATTAATCTCAGCATGACCTTGTTGCCGTTCTCGCCGATCAGGTGTGTGACCTGCTTCGCGCCGAGTAATAAAAAATATGTGAAGGCGATCAACAGGATGATGACACCGAGCACGATGCCCGACTCGACCGGTGAGCGCGACTCGTTCATCAGCAGGATGGCGGTGGTGATCGCGCCCGGTCCGCAGATAATGGGGATGCCGAGCGGCGTGATGGAGATGTCGTTGATGTATTCGTGGTTGGTCTCATCGTCGAACTGCGTGCGCGAGAGATGCGCCTGCAGCATTTCGTAACCCATCAGGAAAAAGATCACACCGCCCACCACGCGCAGGCTGTTGACCGAAATGGAGAAAAAGCGGAAGATCCATTGCCCGGTCAACGCGAAGGCAAGCAGGATGAAGAGCGCGGTCAGGCTGGCTTTGCGCGCCACGCGATGCGACTCTTGCGGAGTGAGCTTGGCGGTCATGGCGGTGTACACGGGAATGACGCCGATGGGGTTGACCATGGTGAACATGGAAATGAAACTCAGTAATGCGAATTCGAATAACGGGGATGCCGACATAATTCTCCTGTTGCCTGCGTTGGTGCCGTCAATTCTACAACAACCCTGCGTGATATACTGCCTTAACTCAAAAGGGTGCCCTATGAAAAAAATAAAAAACTTTAATGCGCTATTCGCTTTGCTCTTGATCTTCTCTGCGATGTTGTCTTGCAGTCAGTTCGCGCCGAAAGCGGAGTCCACCGCCGTGCCTGAACCCACTGTTGCGCCAGAAGCAGACATGAACGCAGAGTCCGGCGCGCCTGGCTTGGGCGATTCACTCTACCCGAACTTTGGCAACGGCGGCTACGAAGTGACTCACTACCTGTTAGACATCACGGTCCATGACGTGTCCACCAGTGACATGACCGCCGTTGTGACTCTGAACGCAAATGCCCAACAGAACCTGAGCGGATTCAATCTGGACTTCGCTGGGTTTGAGATAGACCGCATCACGGTCAATGATGAAGCCGCGGAGTTTTCACGCATCGCATCCGAGCTGACCGTGACTCCCGCCGCGCCATTGGCGGAGGGCGAATCTTTTGTGGTCGTTGTGGAATATCACGGCTCGCCGGATGAAATGCAGTCGCTGGCGCTGCCCGTCCAAACGGGATGGGTCACTTTCGAGGGCGGCAGTTTTGTCTTGAGCGAGCCAGACGGCTCCGCAAGCTACTATCCCGTCAATGACCATCCGCTTGATAAAGCTTCATACACTTTTCGTGTGACCGTGCCCAAGCCTTTTGAGGTCGCTGCCAACGGTGAGCTGACCGAGACCACCGATAACGGGGATACGGTCACATTTATCTTTGAAGCTCGCGACCCGATGGCAAGTTACCTCGCCACGATCAACATCCATGAGTTCGATATCGAAACCATGCAGTCGGAGAACGGCGTTCCGATCCGAAATTATTATTCCACCAGCCTGCCCGCCGAAGTCCGCGAGCCGTTCGCGCGGCAGGGAGAGATGATCGATTATTTCAGCGAGATCTATGGCGAGTATCCCTTTGAACTATACGGCTCCATGGTGATGGATACCGAGTTCGAATCTGCGCTCGAAAACCAGACCCTGTCCATTTACGGCATTGACATGATCGATTACGACGATGTGGAAGGCACAGAGTTGACCGTGGCTCACGAGCTCTCGCATCAATGGTTCGGGGATTCGGTCAGCGTGGCAGATTGGAGCGACATCTGGCTCAACGAAGGATTTGCCACCTACTCCGAAGGATTGTGGATCGAGCATCTTTACGGGCGTGAAGCGCTCGATGAGTGGGCGGCATCGCAGCATGCGGATGTGGTCGAGTATCAATCCTACATGACGCCGCCCGGAAATCCCCAAGCCGATGATTTGTTCAACGGCGGAGTATATGTTTGGGGCGGGTTGACCCTCCACGCCTTGCGGCTTGAGGTGGGTGATGAGGTTTTCTTCACGATCATGCGGACCTACTTTGAGCGCTACAAGGGCGGTAACGTCACAACCGAAGATTTCGTTTCCGTGGCGGAGGAAGTCAGCGGGGAAGAGTTGGGTGAATTTTTCAACCTTTGGCTGCACAGCGAAACCATCCCATCCCTGCCGTAGGACCTTGATTGATTCCATGAGTGCTTTATCGTTTTACAAAACTTTGTTCCCTTTTTATCTGACCCGTGTTCGTTTGATCGGTTTGAGCGTGCTCTTCGTGCTGGTGAGCGTTGGGGTATCGGCGTGCGACGTGTTCAAACCCAAACCCAACGTCATTATCATCCTCACCGATGACATGGACATGAGTCTTATGCCGTACCTTGAGCAGACGAACGCGCTCATTGGGCAGGGCGGCGCAACCTTTGAAAATTATTTCGTCACCTCGTCATTGTGCTGCCCATCGCGCGCCTCCATTTTGCGTGGACAATATCCGCACAACACCAATGTGCTGAGCAACAACTTTCCCGAAGGCGGATTCCGCCGCTTCTTTGTCGATGGTGACGAGGCTGAGACTCTCGCCGTCTGGTTGAACCGCGAAGGCTACCGTACCTCCCTGATCGGGAAATATCTCAACGGCTATCCCGTGTTTGCGGGCAGTAACTATGTCCCCGCCGGGTGGACCGATTGGCACGCCCTCTTTTACAAGAAGCCGTCTGAGTCAGGTGACTATTACAACATCTACACTCTGAACGAGAACGGTCCGCTGGTGGAGTATGGCGACTCTGCCGAGCATTACAGCACCGATGTCTTCAGGCAGAAATCCCTTGAGTTCATTGACCAGAGCGCTGAGGCGGGCGACCCCTTCTTCCTTTTCCTTTCCGTTTACGCGCCTCACGGACCGAGCGTGCCGGCGCCGCGTCATGCCGATGCGCTGGAAGGTCTGGAATATTTTCAAAAGCCATCTTTTGGCGAAGCGGATATCAGCGACAAGCCGGTCGTTATTCAAGAAATGGCAAACACCGGCGATGAAGTGGATGCCGGCGATGCGAACACCCTGCACTTGCGGCGCGCCCGCACCATGCTGGCAGTGGATGAGATGGTTGCTGCGCTGGTCGAAAAACTTGAACAGAACGGGCAGTTGGAGAACACCTACATCTTCTTCACTTCTGACAACGGCTTCCATATTGGAGAGCATCAGATCACCGCGGGCAAGGGGCTGCCCTACGAAGAGGACATCCGCGTACCTTTGTTGGTGCGCGGCCCGGGCATTGCGCCGGGCACGGTCATCTCCCAACTCACCGCCAACATAGACCTCGCGCCAACCATCGCCGAAATGACCGGCATTGACCTACCCGATTTCATCGATGGGCGTTCGCTCGTTTCGTTATGGGGATCGGAAGATTCCCAGCCTTCGGAATGGCGCAAAGGATTGTTGATCGAAATGGGCAGGATGACCCTGCCCGCTTCTTCCTCTAACGGTGGGCTGGCTCTCGTCAACGCGCTTTCCCTGCCCTTTGAGTTTGAATACCCCGACTCCGCCCGTGATGTGGCTGCGCTTCAGACCGGCGACAGCGCCTTCCGCGGCATCCGCGCAGAAGACTTTGTGTACGTGGAATACAACAACGGCGAAAAGGAATTTTACGACCTTGCCTCCGATCCCTATCAATTGGAGAATCTCGCAGCCACCCTCGACCCCGCCATCCTAAACAGCCTTCGTGATTGGCTCGCTCAACTTCAGACCTGCACCGGGGGGACCTGCCGCGAACTGGAAAACGCCATGCCCAACGGGCTGGACAAAATTCAATAAGTTTTTGAAGAGGCTTCTCAATTGAGAAGCCTCTTTTTTTCTAACACTCCTCTAACTCGAATTTTCTTGACCGAATCCCCCTCCGCGTAATATATTTCAGTCTGCTTAACTAAAAAGAGGACTTAACGATGACCAAACTCACCCCTGTTACCCAATCTCTGCGCGACTGGATGGATATTTTCATGCACCGCTCCATGCGCGGCTGGAATCAGTTCGCCAAGTCGGCGGGGCTGACCATGCCGCAGTTCAGCATCCTGATGCAGCTGCACCACAAGGGACCGTGCGGCATGTCTGCGATCAGCGAGCGGTTCGACATCACCAACGCCGCGGCGAGTCAATTGGTGGAGAAACTTGTTCAGGGCGGCTACCTTGAACGAGCCGAAGATCCCAGCGACCGGCGCGCGCGGCTGCTGCGCCTCTCTACGAACGGAGAAAAACTCCTCTCCAAAGGACTCGAGGAAAGGCACCGCTGGCTGGACGAAGTCACCTCCCAATTAAGCGGCGAAGAATCTGCGAGGGTTGCCGAGGCTCTCAACATCCTCACCAACGCAGCGAAAAAGATCGAGAAAAATTAAGGAACTCCATGACCGAAAACATCTTGAAAGAAAATCAAATCACAGGGAGCAGATGCGAACATGCTTAAATTGATCCGGTTTGCAAAACCTTATTGGATAATGCTCACGCTTTCCATTGCATTATTGTTCACGCAGGCGAACCTTGACCTTGCCCTGCCTGATTACCTCTCGCGCATCGTCAACACAGGCATCCAGCAGGGCGGAGTTGAAACCGCTCTGCCAAAAGCCATTCGTCAGGTCCAATTGGAACGCGCCGCGGTCTTTATGAACGCGGAGGATCAGGCATCCATCTTCGACGCATATTCGCTGATCGATGCTTCCTCCCCCGATTACGATGCCTACCTCAAGGAATATCCCGCTCTTGCTGATGAGCCCGTCTACGTGCTGAAAGATATTGAGCAGACTGAGATCGATCGCCTTAACCCGGTCATGGCGAAAGCCCTGCTCGCGGTTGCGGGGATCGAGAAGGCGCTCGAAGATCCCGCCGCTGCCGCCGAGATGGGCGGAGCCTTCGGTGGATTTGACATCACCAAACTCCCGCCCGGTGTGGATATTTTCTCCATGTTGGGGCAGATGCCCGCCGCTCAACGGGAGCAGATCACCGCGGCGATGGATGAGAAGTTCGCGGCGCTGGATGATTCCATGATCGTGCAGGCAGGCGTGAGCGTAGTCAAAGCTGAATATGACGCGCTTGGCATGGACACCGAGTCCATCCAGAACGATTACATCATGAACGTGGGCGGCTGGATGATCCTGCTGACCCTCGCTTCGGGAGTCTGTACCATCATCGTGGGCTATCTCTCCGCCAAGATCGCGGCCGGCATGGCGCGCGATATCCGCCGCGATGTATTCAAGACCGTTGAGAGTTATTCCAGCACCGAGTTCGACAAGTTCTCGACCGCTTCGCTCATCACCCGCACCACCAACGATGTGACGCAAATTCAAATGGTGGTGATGATGATGGTGCGCATGATGTTCTATGCGCCGCTCATGGGGATCGGCGGCATCATCAAGGTCGTCAGCAATGACTCCCCGCTCTCGTGGATCATCGGCGTGGCGGTGTTGATGCTGGTCAGTTTGATCGCCATCATCTTCTCGCTCTCCCTGCCCAAGTTCAAGATCATTCAGAAATTGACCGATCGCATCAACCTGGTCTCGCGTGAGAATTTGACAGGCATGATGGTCATCCGCGCTTTCAACATGGAAGGCTTCGAAGAAAAACGCTTCGATGTTGCCAACAAGGACCTGACCGCCGTCAGCCTGTTCATCAACCGTGTAATGGTGGTGATGATGCCGTTGATGATGCTCATCATGAATGTCATGATGCTTGGCATCATCTGGTTCGGCGCGCAGCAGGTTGCAGATGCCAACATGCAGGTGGGTGACATGATGGCGTTCATGCAGTATGCCATGCAGATCGTGATGTCCTTTTTGATGCTCTCGATGATGTTCATCATCATCCCGCGCGCCTCGGTCTCCGCAGACCGCATCCACGAAGTGCTGAGCACCGTGCCGCACATCCACGACCCGAAACAACCCAGGACATTCCCCGCTTCGTTCAAAGGCTCGGTGGAATTCCGTGATGTTTCCTTCCGCTACCCAGGCGCAGATACCGATGCGCTTGAGCACATCAGTTTCACCGCCCAGCCCGGGCAGACCACCGCCTTCATCGGTTCGACCGGAGCCGGCAAATCCACCATTGTCAATTTGATCCCGCGCTTCTACGAAGTGACCGGCGGTTCGATCCTTGTGGACGGTGTGGACATCCGCGAAGTGACCCAACACGATCTGCGCGACAAGATCGGCTACGTGCCGCAAAAGAGCGCGTTGTTCTCCGGCACCATCGAGAGCAACATGTTGTACGCCGATAAGAACGCCACGCCGGAAATGCTCAAGTCTGCGATCGAGATCGCGCAGGCGCAGGAATTCGTGAGCGAGAAACCCGAAGGCATGGCAACCGAGATCGCGCAGGGCGGAACGAACGTCTCTGGCGGGCAGAAACAACGCCTCTCCATCGCGCGCGCCATTGTCAAGAAGCCGCCGATCTACATCCTCGATGACAGTTTCTCCGCGCTGGATTTCAAGACCGATGCTGCGCTGCGCCGCGCGTTCAAGGAAAAGACCGCCAACAGCACATTACTGGTCGTCACCCAGCGCGTCTCCACCATCAAGAATGCTGAACAGATCATCGTGCTCGATGAAGGGCGCATTGTTGGCAAAGGCACACACAACGAACTGATGGAAAATTGCGAAACATATAAAGAGATCGCCTTGTCGCAACTGAGCAAGGAGGAGTTGGCATGATGATGCAACAGAGATCCGGACAGCAGCAAAGCGGACCGATGCGGGGCGGCCCGATGGGCGGTCACATGATGGGCGCGCCTGTCGCCAAAGCCCGCGACTTCAAAGGCACAATGCGCAAACTGATCGAGTATCTTGGCGCGTATCGCCTGCCGATCATTATCGTTTTTATTTTTGCGGTGGCTTCCACTGCCGCGAACATCGCCGGGCCGAAGATCCTCGGCAATGCCACCACCAAACTTTTTGAAGGCGTGATGGCGGAATTGAACGGGACGGGCACGATCGACTTCAACTACATTGGGCGCATCGCTCTCTTAACCCTGGGGCTGTATCTTGTTTCTGCGTTATTCGCCTACATCCAGGGCTGGGTCATGGCGGATGTCTCGACCAATATTTCCTACCGTTTCCGCCGCGACCTTTCGGAAAAGATCAACCGCATGCCGCTCAAATATTTCGACGGCACCACTCACGGCGAAGTGCTTTCGCGCATCACCAACGATGTGGATACGGTCAACCAGACCCTGAGCCAGAGCCTGACCCAGATCATCACTTCACTGGTGACGGTGGTCGGCGTGCTGGTGATGATGTTCTCCATCAGTTGGGCAATGACCCTTGTTGCGCTGGTCATCATCCCGGTCTCGATGATCGCAGTGATGTTGATCGTCAAACAGTCGCAGAAGTATTTCAAGCAGCAGCAGGAATATCTGGGTCATGTCAACGGGCACGTTGAGGAAATGTACAGCGGTCACATCGTGATGAAAGCCTTCAACGGCGAGAAGGAAAGTATCGAGAAGTTTGACGGCTCGAACGACACGCTCTACGATGCCGCGTGGAAGTCTCAATTCCTTTCCGGCTTGATGATGCCGATCATGATGTTCATTGGCAATCTTGGCTATGTGGCGGTCGCCATTCTTGGCGGGTACCTCGCCATTCGAAACGCCATCACTGTCGGCGATATTCAAGCCTTCATTCAATATGTCCGCTCGTTCACGCAGCCCATCACTCAATTGGCGAACATCTCCAACGTGTTGCAGCAGACCGCGGCGGCGGCGGAGCGAGTCTTTGAATTCCTTGATGAAGAAGAAGAAGTGGAGGAGACCCAGTCCCCGATCAAACTTGAGAACGTGGAAGGTCATGTCGAGTTCGAAGATGTCCACTTTGGTTACGATCCTGCCAAGCCGGTCATCAATGATTTTTCAGCCGAGGCAGAGCCCGGGCACAAGATCGCCATCGTCGGTCCGACCGGAGCAGGGAAGACCACCATCGTTAAGCTGCTGATGCGCTTCTATGATATCGATAGCGGCAGGATCCTGGTGGATGGTCACGACGTGCGCGACTTCACCCGCCGCGACCTGCGTAAAATGTTCGGCATGGTCTTGCAGGATACATGGCTGTACAACGGCACCATCATGGAGAACATCCGCTATGGCAGACCTGATGCCACCGACGAGGAGGTCATCGCTGCCGCGCAAGCCGCGCATGTCGATCACTTCGTCCACACCCTGCCCGACGGCTACAACATGGTCTTGAACGAAGAGACTTCCAACATCTCGCAGGGACAGATGCAATTACTTACCATCGCCCGCGCTGTGCTGGCCGACCCGAAGATCCTGATCCTCGATGAAGCCACCAGCTCGGTCGATACCAGGACCGAAGTGCTCATTCAGCGCGCAATGGACAACCTGATGAAGAACCGTACCAGCTTTGTCATCGCCCACCGCCTCTCGACCATCCGTGACGCAGACCTGATCCTCGTCATGAAGCACGGAGATATCGTGGAGCAGGGCAATCACGAAGAGTTGCTTGCGAAGCAGGGCGCATATCACGAGTTGTACATGAGTCAGTTCAAGAAACAGAGCGAAGAAACTGCGCTCATTTAGAAATACACTGGAGAATAGACGATGAAAATTTTATTTAAATTATTTCTTGGTTTGCATGTGTGGATATACCGTTTGACGAACGGCAGCTTCGGCGGCAGGATGGGCGGATTCAAAGTGCTCATCCTCACCACCAAGGGACGCAAGTCTGGAAAGACCGTCCGCGCCCCGCTTGGGTATTTTGAGCGCGACGGCGGCTATTACATTGTCGCGTCCAACGCCGGCAGCGACAAGAACCCGGCGTGGTACTACAACATCAAAGCCAATCCCGGCGATGTTTCGATCCAGGTCAACGACAGGAAGATGAAGGTCATGCCTGAGATTATTCTGGGCGGGCCGCGCAGGACGCTGTACGATTGGATCGCATCCATCGCGCCGAACTATGCCGAATACGAAAAGGTAACAAAGCGCGAAATCCCACTCGTATTTCTGAAAGACTGATGAGTTCCAACAAAGGGCTGTCCAAAAGACAGCCCTTTGTGTATAAATTCAGTCATGAACATTCTGACTACTATTTACCGCGCCAGCGGGATCAACATCCATGGGCGGACGGTAACCCGCACAGCAGTGCGCGCCGTTATTTTGCGCGGGCGTGACCTGCTGATGGTGTACTCTGCCAATGTGGGTGATTACAAATTCCCCGGCGGAGGTGTGAACGATGGCGAGACTCACGAACAAGCGTTGGAGCGTGAACTGCTTGAAGAGTGCGGCGCGCAATTGATCCGCGTGAACGGCGGTCTGGGCGCGGTTATTGAATATGACCTGCCAGAAGAAAGGGATTTCGATGTTTTCAAAATGACATCGAACTACTATTTGTGCGCGGTCAGGGATGGAGTGACCAACCAAAGTCTGGAAGGCTACGAAGCGGAATTGGGTTTTCAACCCGTGTGGGTGGATATTGACAAGGCTATTGCGGAGAATCGTTCCCTGCTCCTTGCGTCGGATCCCCCGGAGTGGCTGGGTAGGGAAATATTTTTTCTTGAATATTTGCGTGCAAATTTTCTTTGACCCGGCTTTATTACCAAGACGCATAAACCCGCTTGGTGTGCAATCTCTGGTTTTGGTGTAGAATTTCTGAAAATAAAAGGTAGGATGAAAGAATTTAATCCATGATGATACGCGGAAGAAGCTTATTTGCAAAATCCATACTTGATTTTGCAGAAAAACCCCTTTGGGTGTTTTTATTTGCCTTTGTGGTTTATTTTGTTTTATCTGTTTTTGGGGGATCGCCATTTCGAGTCAGAGACACTGCTTATTTCAATTACCTGGCTGATGCTTTTCTACATGGGCAGTTGCATTTGAGGCTCTTGCCGGCCAGCCTGCATGACTTGTCTTTTTTCGGAGGCAAGTATTATCTTTACTGGCCTCCGATGCCGGCGATTTTTTTGATGCCTCTGGTGGCGGTGTTTGGTGTAGGGGTTAGCGATGTTTTTTTTAACGTTGTTATTGCCGCAGCCAACGTGGCAATTTTTGCTGCACTCCTTCGTGCTGTAGATCGAAAAGGGTTGATTCAGTTAGATGCAGGATTTCGTGCGTTGTTATCTTTGTTTTTTGCTTTCGGCACCGTCCATTTGATTTTGGCGCTCTTTGGCAAGTTGTGGTTCACGGCTCAATTGGTTGGTTTTTTTTTGGTGGCACTAGCTTATCTTTGCGCGATTGAACTGAAAGATGGTAAAGCCTTTTTTATTGTAGGTGTACTCATAGCTTCTGCAATGATGACCCGTAATCATTTGCTATTTACAGGTATCTGGCCAGCATTCCATTTAATATCGAGATATTGGAGAGATCGCCCGAAAATCTATGGGTATATACTGCTCATGCTTTTACCATTGATTACGGCAGGTCTGCTTTTTCTGGCGTATAACTTTGCCCGCTTTGGAAGCCCGATCGAACTTGGGATAACCTATCATAAGATGGACTCGTTCTTTGTTGAAGATTACAAGAAATACGGGGCTTTCAATCTTTATTATGTTCCCATCAATTTCTACTACGAATATATTTACTATCCTATTCCTGCGTTTTTTCGATTTGTTCAACAGCAAGATTTGAGTGTGCTAATGGGTGGTTCGCTTTTTTTGCTTAGCCCGGTCTTTTTTGGGGCTTTAGTAGGAGCATATATTGAGAGAGCCAGCTTAAAAATCTGGGTGTTAGTGACGTCTATTATTTTTACCAATATTCCCGTTCTACTGGTAATGGGGACTGGTTGGATGCAATATGGACCTCGGTACACCCTTGATTTTACGGTACCGTTGCTTTTGCTTACCGCGCACGGGATTCGATATTTACCCAAAGGATTGGTGAAGTGGTTGGTTGCGGTTTCCATTGTTCAATATATCCCCGGCATTTATCTTTTTGTCAAACTGCAAATTTGACTTTGAGTCTATTTATTTTTATCAGCCTGGTAAATTAACATGGATTTTGACATAAGGACCCAAGATGAGATCAGTGCAAGGTCACGGATATATGAGCAAAAGTAAAATACTAAAGAAAACAGACAACTTAGGCATCGTGAAACTCCTATTGACTGCTTTCATTATATTTTTCTCAACCTTTCTTGTTTTGGAAAAGTCGAACCCTATGTCAATGGCGCTCGGGCGCGATGCTGGCGCATTTGCCTATATTGGCAACCAGATACGGCATGGGGATGTTCCTTATTTGGACGTGTGGGACAGCAAACCGCCTGGCGTGTTTTTTGTCAATGCTCTGGGATTGATATTGATAAAAGGCTCCAGATGGGGAATTTGGTTCGTTGAATTCCTTTTCTTGTCTTTATCTACCGTATTCGGTTTTGTAGCAGCAAGAAAAAAATTTGGGTTAATAATATCGCTTGCGTCGGTATTGGTATGGCATTATGCACTCAATCGTACACTGATAGAGGGAAATTTCACTGAAGAATACTCATTATTATTTGGTTTTCTGTCGATGTTTTTGTTTATCCGTGCAATTGGCAAAGAGAAAACCTTTTTAGAAGACGCGGGCATCGGAATTTGTTTTGGTTTTAGTTTTCTATTTCGCATTAATAATACGGGTGCTCAGGTCTCCATTTTTCTTGTCTTGCTAATCCTTCATATTGCCCGCAGGGATTTTATCGGACTTATTAAAAGATATAGCGTCATTGGTGTGGCTTCAATGATTCCGGTAGGTCTTGTGGCTGCCTATTTAATTCCTAAAAACGCCTTTGGGGCGTTTTGGGAAGCAAGTATCACTTATAACTTTGCATATTCTGGAAATCATTTTGATCCGGCGAGTTCATTATCGAGTGGTCTTGCCTACATTGGTTTTGCCGGTGGGATTGCCATGCTTGGCGTGTTCAAGGCATGGCAGGAATGCGTAGCGAAAATAAAAAACATTATAGATATTGATCCAATTATTCTTTGGATATCATTGGCTGTGGTTGTCGAGGTGGTATTTAGTGGGATTTCAGGCAGAAACTATACACATTATTTTATTAATTGGATGCCTCTTGTAGCTTTTGGGAGCGCGCTGATAATTTCACGATTCTTTTCCTCATTAGAAGAAGCCGAAGGAAAACGATTAATTTTACTGGGAGGAATGTCGGTTTTTCTTATCGTTTTTTTTAGCAGACAGCCTTTAGAATTTTACGAGGATATAAAGCCCCTTATCCTTCATCTAAAAGTGACTGAAAAAGAAGATCCGGTGGCTAAGTATATAAATGTTAGAACTAATAAAGATCAGACCGTTCTGGTGTGGGGGGGGCAAGCCGGGATCAATTTTCTTGCTAAACGAGAATCGCCAACCCCATATTTGTTTTACCCTCTTTATGAGCCTTCAGAAATCACCGACCGGATGGCGGCAGATTTTTACGATAGGCTCATTAGCAATCCGCCTGAATATGTTGTTGCTGGGGCAGGTCATGACTCGTCCCTTATCCCATTGAGCACTTCAGACCCTGAAAGTTGGCTCAAGACTCATCAAGTGTATAAAACACCTTATTTAATTGAAACCTTGGAATTTATCAGGGGAAATTATAAATATGTTGATACTATAAAAAATGTGGATATTTACAAGCGGATAATTATTAAGTGATACGACTAAAAATATTCTACTAAAAGATCATTCCAACAGACCCAATAACTTGGTTGTGTCTTGCAGCACTTCGTCTGCGCCCATTCTCCTTAGCTCGGCTTCCTCGCCAAAACCGCACAGCAC
>JAGNWT010000142.1 GCA_017985935.1 Anaerolineales bacterium
CTTGCGATTTCCAGGGAAGTGCGAATTCGGCTGCTGGCATTGTATCTGCTTCTCGATAGTATGTACCAGCAGAAGGCGAAAAGGTTCAAAATTGGGAAGTTTGCGCCGCTCCTGGCTGTTGGTTTTCCCATGATAAAATCCTCCCCCTATGACCCACGCTGAGCAGATCGCATCCCAACTCAATGTAAAACCTTCGCAGGTGGCAGCCGTTATCGCACTTCTGGATGAAGGCAACACTGTTCCGTTCATCGCCCGTTATCGCAAAGAAATGACCGGCTCGCTCGACGATGAGCAGACCCGCATCATTGCCGATGAACTCCTCCGTTTGCGCGCGCTCGATGAACGCCGCGCGACCATCCTGGCTTCCATTGAAGAGCAGGGAAAACTGACCGATGAACTTCGCGAAGCGATCAACGCCGCGGTTACCCTCACCACATTGGAAGATCTATACGCGCCGTATAAAAAGAAGCGCCGCACACGTGCCATGATCGCCCGTGAAAAGGGATTGGAACCGCTGGCGGATCTGATCTTGAAACAGGACTTTGGTTCTCCAGAGGATCTTGCAAAACAATTCCTGAATGAGCAGGTGACCACCGTTGAGGATGCCCTTCTCGGCGCGCGGGATATCGTCGCTGAAATGATCAGCGAGAATGCGGATGTCCGCTCGGTGACTCGTGAAAAGGCGTTGAGATTTGGAAAGATCCGCGTGGAACGGATCAAGGACTCGGTTGACGAAAAAGCGGTCTACGGATCATATTACGAATTTGAAACCAATGTGAACAGACTTCAACCGCACCAGATCCTTGCCATCACCCGTGGTGAAAAAGAGGGCGTCCTGCGTGTGCATGTGGATGTCCCCGAACGTGACTGGCTCGACGCGATCCAAGCCAAATTCGAGCTGGATATCATCAGTCCCTTTGCCGAACAGCTTGAACTTGCCATTCGCGACTCTGCCGAGCGTCTTTTGCTCCCCGCCATCGAGCGCGATGTCCGCCGTGAAAAAGGCGAAGTCGCCGATAACCACGCCATTCAGGTCTTCGCCACCAACTTGCGCGCCCTGCTCGGACAAGCTCCGCTTGCGAATCAAGTTGTCCTCGGTCTCGACCCTGGCTTCCGCACAGGCTGCAAGGTGGCCGTGGTGGACGCCACCGGCAAACTGCTTGACACGGGCACGATCTATCCGCACGAGCCAAAGAACGATTGGAAGGGTTCGATCAACATCCTGCAGGATATGATCAACCGCCATCACGTCACGCTCATCACCATCGGCAACGGCACCGCCTCACGCGAAACGGAAAAGCTCGCCGCCGAACTCACCAAGAACGCGCCGAAAACTAAATACCTCATCGTCAACGAAGCGGGTGCATCGGTGTATTCTGCGTCATCTCTCGCCCGTGCTGAATTCCCCGACCTCGATGTCACCATTCGCGGCGCGGTTTCCATTGCCCGCCGCGCGCAAGACCCGCTTGCTGAACTCGTCAAGATCGATCCCAAGTCCATTGGCGTGGGCATGTATCAACACGATGTCGATCAAACCGCGCTCACGCATGCCCTCGACGGCGTCGTCGAAAGCGTGGTCAACAGCGTCGGTGTGGATGTCAACACCGCCAGCTCCGCGCTGCTCACACATGTCGCGGGCATCGGACCAAAACTCGCCGCAAACATCGTCACACATCGTGATGCGAACGGCCCTTTCAAATCCCGCACCGCATTGAAGAAGGTCGCCGGGCTTGGCCCGAAGGCTTTTGAACAGGCAGCTGGCTTCATGCGGATTCGAAATGGGGCGAACCCGTTGGATGAATCAGCGATACATCCAGAATCCTACGCGATCGCAGAATCCATTCTCGCTCGCGCCGCGCTGACAGTTGATTCGTCCATCCCAGACAGAATCGCCGCTTTGGAATCGCTCACCGCACAAACCTCCCTCGAAACATTAGCCGCCGAACTCGAATGCGGTGTGCCCACATTGAAAGACATCCTCGAACAACTTGTCCGTCCAGGACGTGACCCGCGCTCCGATGCGCCCGCGCCCATCCTGCGCTCGGATGTGCTCAAGGCTGAAGACCTTGTGACCGGCATGCAGCTCAAAGGCACGGTTCGCAACGTGGTGGACTTCGGCGCATTTGTGGATATCGGCATCAAGAACGATGGCTTGCTGCACAAGAGTCAAATTCCGCATGGAACTGTACTCAAGGTCGGCGACATCATTGATGTGGATATTCAAAAGATCGAGGCTGAACGCGGACGCATCAGTTTGGGCTGGGTAAAATAACATACCCATAATTATTAATTAATTTTCAAAAAGGGACACCACTTGCTGAAGTTCCTTGGCGAGAGACATCATGGATGCTGCGGAAGAAGAGATTTCCTCGACCTGGGCATAGACCTCTTCCGCGGCGGCTGTTTATTAAAAATTCCCTGAATTCGATCACATACGCCCCTTAATTACCTTGACCCTTTCTTGATATTCCCTGCTCAACCCTTAACCCCAAATTGACCTACAACTGAATACACTGCTTCCATTGGAGGCACGCATGAACGACCTTTTGTTTCTTGGATTAACCGTTCTGTTCTTTTTGCTTTCCCTCGGGCTGCTCTACGCGCTTGATGGGCTGCGGGAGGACAAGTCATGAATCCGCTTTATTGGCTCACTGGAATCGTGGCGTTGGGACTTTTGCTTTACCTCGTTTTGGCGCTGGTTAAACCGGAGTGGTTCGGATGAACACCTGGCTGCAATTGATTCTTTACTTCGGGATTTTGCTCCTGTTAGTGAAGCCGCTTGGCGCGTACATGGCGAAGGTCTATCAAAGTGAGCGCCTCTTTCTGGATACGGTCCTGGGTCCCGTTGAGAGATTCCTTTATCGCCTCTCCGGCATTGACCCGCGCTCCGAGATGACGTGGAAAACATACGCCGTTGCCATGTTGTTATTCAACATCTTTGGCTTGATCACCGTCTATCTGTTTCAACGCCTACAGGGATTTCTTCCTCTCAACCCGCAGGGATTTGGCGCAGTCTCACCAGACTCGGCGTGGAATACGGCTGTAAGTTTCGCCAGCAACACCAACTGGCAAGGCTACGGCAGCGAAACGACAATGAGTTACCTCACGCAAATGCTTGGCATGACCGTGCAGAACTTCGTCTCTGCTGCGACGGGAATGGCGGTGATGGTGGCGTTGATTCGTGGCATCGTCCGCCACACTACTAAAGAGATCGGTAATTTCTGGGTGGATATGACTCGCTCTGTCATTTATATCCTGCTGCCGCTTTCTCTCGTGTTGGCATTGGCTTTGGTTTCGCAGGGTGTGGTGCAAACTTTTAGTGAATACAAATCCATCACTTCCGTTCAATCTGGCGAGACTCAACTCATCGCTGTGGGACCCGCTGCTTCGCAAGTCGCGATCAAGCAGCTTGGCACCAACGGCGGTGGGTTCTTCAATGCGAACTCGGCACATCCACTGGAAAACCCAACTCCGTTCTCAAACTTTTTGGAGATGTTATCCATCCTTCTGATTCCTGCCGCGCTTTGTTACACCTACGGCAAGATGGTCGGAGATACCCGTCAGGGTTGGGCTCTGCTGGCGGTGATGACGATGGTGCTGGTTGCCCTGCTCAGTGTGGCGATTTGGGTAGAGCAAGGCGGAAACCCCATGTTCGCAAGACTCGGCATTGACCAGACCCAGTCTGCGACCAACCCAGGCGGAAACATGGAAGGCAAGGAAGTCCGCTTTGGGATCGTGAATTCCGTGCTGTGGGCAACCGTGACGACCGCCGCCTCGAACGGCTCGGTCA
>JAGNWT010000017.1 GCA_017985935.1 Anaerolineales bacterium
TTGCGGTTTCAGGTCCAAGCACCACAACAGACATGCGTCCGAGGATGTGCTCTTCATTGATGAACTCTCCCTCTGCCAGTTCCAAATTTCGTACCGAGAGATAAGCAGGAGAAACACCTGAAATGGGTGATGTGGTTTTTTCGCCGCCAAAAGCCAGCGTGCCATTTCCTTGAATGGCAGGCGCGACCGCTTCGACAGAAGGTGCGGCAAAGTTATCGGAGATCGCTTCTGCATCTGAGAGGGTGAGCGGGCGGTCGTTATTTCCGCTTCTGCCGTCGCCTCCGCCCGGACCGCCCCCGGGGGGACCGTCTGCAGCGCCGCGAAAGACGAATAATAAATTTGTGCCAATGCTGCTGATGGAGCCGGTGATGGACGCCTGAGCGCCATTGCCGACCGCGAGCATCGCGATCACTGCGGCTACGCCGATCACAATGCCAAGCACTGTGAGACCCGACCGCATTTTGTTGCCATTTAAACTTTCAATGGCTTCGAGAAGTGCCTGTGTAAAACTCATTGTTGCTTGCCTTTTTTCGTTTCTACGCCTGATGATTCGAGCTGACCGTCGCGCAGGCGGATCACCCGCTGAGTTTGCTCGGCGATGGCAGGGTCGTGGGTCACAATGATCAGTGTGGTTCCGCGGTCCTTGTTCAGATTAAGCAGGAGATTCATGATCTCCTTGCCAACTTTCGAATCAAGGTTGCCTGTTGGTTCATCTGCCATGATGATGGCAGGGTTATTGACCAGCGAACGGGCAACTGCCACGCGCTGCTGCTGTCCGCCCGAAAGTTCATATGGGCGGTGCGACATGCGGTCAGCGAGTCCAACCGCTTCCAACGCAGCTTGTGCGCGTTCGCGGCGACCTTCTGTGATCCCGGCATATCGTAAGGGGAGTTCTACATTTCCCAGTGCTGTCAGGCGTGAAAGTAGGTTGAAGCTTTGAAAGACAAAACCAACCTTACGGTTTCGCACACTTGCCAATTGATCGTCTGACATTTGCGCAACCGATTCTCCATCCAGAATGTAGTCGCCGGATGTCGGTCTATCGAGGCATCCGAGCGTGTTCATCATTGTGGATTTACCCGAACCAGATGGACCCATAATGGAGATCACTTCGCCGCGTTCGATGGTGAACGAAACATCGCGCAGCGCCTGCACATCAAATTCGCCCATCTTATATGTTTTTGTAAGATTGCGGGCTTCGATCACCAGATCCATGTTAGCCTCCAAACGGCCCGCCATTAAAAGAGGGGGGATTCAAAATGATCGGATCGCCTTCCTTGATGTCACCTTCAACCAAAACACTGTCAACGCCAGATGTGGAGCCGAGCACCACTTTGACCTGAAACGGCTGCCCGTCCTTGAGCAAATACACTACTCGTTCAGCATCTACCAATCGAACCGCCCGGTTGGGGATCAGCACCACATCGTTCACTTCTTCCACCACGATATTGACGGCGGCGGTCATGCCCGGTTTGACGAGTTCGTCCGCGTCGGTCAGTTCGACCGTCACAGTGAAGCTGACCACACCTTGCACGGTCACACCGGCTTGGTTCACCTGGACCACTTTTCCGTGATAAGGCTCGGCTCTGCCGAGCACAGCGTCGAAGGTCAGGGTTGCATCCTGCCCAACAGCGACAGTGTTGATATCCACTTCTGAAACTTGCACATCCACCAGCAGGTGAGAGATATCGTCCACTCGGAAAGCCACTGAACCAGTGGAGACCTGGTCTCCAACGGTTGGGTCAGCTTGGGTGATCGTGCCATCGAAGGGAGCAACGACGCGGGTGGTATTGAGGGTGGCTTGAGCCGCGGCTACTCGTGCTTCTGCCGCAGCAATATCTACCGGGTCTGCGCCATTCTTGAGGCGTTCATAATTCCGGCGGGCGTCTGCCAACTGAGCTTCTGCCAACTCAAGTTTTTCATCTGCATCGGAGATGGTTTCAGCATCGGCGTAGCCTTTGGTGTAGCGCACCTTGGGAATGCCGAACTCAATATAGGTGTCGGCGATGGTGATCTTGCCGTTGAGGTTAAGGCGATAATTGTAGGCTTTGGTGTAAGCCTCCTCGGCGGCATCCAGTGAACGGAGCGCTTGAGCGCGGGCTGTATCTGAATTGGACAGGTCTTCAAGCGCTTTGATGGCGCTGGCGAGGTCTGCTTCGGCCATGATCACACTTTGATTAAGGGATGTCTTGTCCAGAGTGGCGAGAACATCGTCATGAGCGACCCGGTCACCAACTCCCACATTGACGGCATCCACAATTCCGGTCGTCTGCCAAATGAGGGTGGCGCTTTGCTTTGCTCGAACACTTCCTGTGGCGCCTACGGTGGCGACCAAACTGCCTCGTTCAATGGGTTCGGTTTGATATGCAACCGCTTCTTCTCCCCGTGACGAGAAAGCGATCACTGCGACCACCGCCGCAATGATCACTCCGATAATGATCCAGGTTCTGCGTGAAAATTTTTCGAATAATCTTTTCATTGTTTTCTCCAATGCTTGGTCAACGCGTTGTCTTTACATCTTACGCGCGAGAGGGTTTAAGGTTTCAATTAAGTCTTACATAATGAAGGGTTTCACGAATATACATTATTCTAATTCAGAGTGGGCAAAAATGAAGATTTTCAGACGATAGTATTAATAAATGTCTATTAGAAAATTGTGACGATTGTCGTCCGCTTTGGTGACATTTACGCCTGTGTCTGTCCAGACAGATTGGTTATCATCGCCCAAATTGTTTTATAAATAGAAGCACACTCTTGGTATGGAGGCATCATGCAGGCAGTTCCAAGCGAGTTTTTAGCCATTGATAGAAAAGAAAGAGCCAACCGACCATTTTTTGACCTTGACCTGCGCCCGCCTGAAGTTCGCACTTGTGACTTCGACGACGTCGTAATTGAATTTGACCCCGAACGCGCAATGGTGGAAGCTGCGCGATGTATCCATTGCCCCGACCCTGCGCCGTGTATGGTTGCCTGCCCGACGGCGAATGACATTCCTTCAGCCATGTGGCTGATCGAACAGGGACGGTTCGTGGAAGCAGCGGGGATATATCACAAGACAAGTTCCTTGCCCGAAGTATGCGGGCGGGTGTGTCCGCACGAGGCTTTGTGTCAGGGGTCTTGTGTTTTGAACAAACATCACCAGCCGGTGTTATGCGGTGAGCTTGAAGCCTTTACGGTGGATTATGAGCGCCGCACACATGGCTACGCAATTCCTGTCGGAACCCCGGTCGGCAAGAAGGTGGCTGTTATTGGTGCCGGTCCTGCCGGTTTGGGTTGTGCAGACCTGCTGATTCAAAAAGGGTACGATGTTACGGTCTTTGAATCCAAGCCTGCTCCAGGCGGCTTGCTGGTTTACGGCATTCCCAATTTTAAGTTATCAAAGGAAGTTTGGCAGGAAAAGTGGGAGGAGTTCGAACGCGCCGGTGTGAAGTTCGTTCCGAACACCTATATTGGAAAAGACAAGACCATTGATCAACTTTTCGCTGAAGGTTTTGAGGCGGTCTTTATTGGGGTCGGTTCTGAGATCGACGCAAAAATGGAAGATACCCCCGGCACGGATCTGCCCGGCGTTTTCGAAGCCACTGACTTTTTGATCCGTGGAAATGTGGAAAAAGATCAACTTCCCGAAAACATGCGCGCTCCACTTGAAGTGGGGCGGCGCGTGGTGGTCATCGGCGGCGGTGATACAGCCTCCGACTGCCTGCGGACAGCGCTCCGCCTTGGAGCGGAAGACGTCACTTGTTTATATCGCCGTACCGAGCGGGAAATGCCCGGCGGAAAGAAAGACCGCAAGATGGCTCGTGAAGAAGGTGCGAAGTACCGCTTCCTGACCCAACCTGTGAAATTCATTGCCGGTCAAGACGGCAGGCTTGCCGCCGTGGAGTGCATTGAAATGAAGCTTGGCGAGCCCGATGCGAAGGGACGTCGCAAGCCGGTTCCAGTGGAGGGCTCCAACTTTAGTGTCGCGGCAGATACAGCCATTCTCGCGTTGGGCTATTGGCCCGACCCGATCCTCGGCAAGACCACGCCCGAATTGGAAGTGCATGACTGGGGTTTGATCACGGTCAAGGATAAATCCAGGGGAAATACATCTCGCGAGGGTGTATTCTCTGGCGGTGACTGTGTGACCGGACCGGATCTGGTTGTGACAGCGATGGTAGGCGGAAGAAAAGCTGCGCGTTCCATTGATGAGTACCTGAAGAATAAGAAATAACCTGTGTGAGGGCAGGCGTAAATGCAGGGCGGGACCAGTATGGTTCCGCCCTGCGCTTTTGTTATAATCCCAGCCATGTTTCAAAACGCATTGCGTGGACTTGAGATCACGATCACGTTAGTCGTCCTTGCATTACTTACCGGTTTCAGTAATCCATCCCTGACGGATAAGATCGAGAAGATTCGCGCTTATACCCGCCAGATCGAATTTAACTATGTCTCGTGGATGTCTGACGCGTGGGTCTTAAAACTGCGCGCTGCATCTGTAGGCGCTCCGTATTCGCTTCAGCATGCGGATCAGAAGAAAGTGGTCATGGAATATTTGCGTACGACTCAAGATATCCTGGACCGCGAATATTTGCTTACCCGGCTGTATGCGGATGCTGATGTTACAGACAAGGAAGCGGAATCCCAGCAGCTCAGGGACGAACTCTCTGTGTTGTATGCGCGGCAGACACAGCTTGCCCCGCTGGCTGAGGCGGTCTTGCAGGATCAGGTTAGTCAGGTGCTTGCCGAGCAGGGATTGACACTTGCCGGTCAACCAATTCCGAACGTTTGGTATCATTCAACTCCCTTGCCCATGGCGTTGATCATCTCTCCGCGTGATCGGATCGAGCAGACTGCTAATATTTCTGTAGCGACCGATCTCACGGTGGATGAACAGGCGGCATTGGAAGGACAGGTTGCTGAAGGGTTGGATGTATCTTCGCTTGTGGTTGGGATCGGCGGAGTGGGGGTTTACCCAACCATGGTCATGCGCACTACCAACCTGAACTGGATGCTCAACACGATCGCGCATGAATGGATCCATAACTACCTTACCCTTCGTCCGCTGGGTGTGTTGTACGCGGAATCGCCTGAGCTTCGCACCATGAATGAGACAACTGCTTCGATCGCTGGGGATGAGATCGGAACGCTTGTTTACCAACGTTATTACCCCGAGCTGGCAGGCGCATCCAATTCACCTTTGGGGTTGGCTCAAGACGGCGATCTTCAGTTTGTCTCTATGCCTTTTGATCACCCGGAGCCCGGCGATTTTTTACGCAAGCCTTTTGACTTCCGCCAGGCCATGCATGAGACTCGCATCCAGGCAGATGCCTTGCTTGCTGAAGGAAAGATCGAAGAAGCGGAGGCGTACATGGAATCCCGCAGGGAGGTCTTTCTGAAGAACGGGTATTTGCTGCGCAAGATCAATCAGGCATACTTTGCTTTTTACGGCGCCTATGCAGATGCACCAGGCGGCGCGGCAGGGACTGACCCTGTGGGTCCGGCGGTTCGAGCCTTGCGCGAGCAAAGCGCTTCGCTCGCAGATTTTGTCAATATGATCTCATGGATGACGAACTTTGAACAATTACAGGAAGCAGTGGCTCCATAAATGAAAAAATATTTTCTGATCGCAGCTTGCTGCGCCGCAGTTGTTTTTACTTTAAGCGCGTGTTCTGCTGAGCCCACCCCAACCCAGTCACCTACGGTCTTTGTGGAAAACCCGGTAGTTCTCGATACGCCAACCCCGGCAGTGACCTGCTCCACTGCGTTTGCCGAAGCGACTTCCACCCCGATCACGACATCCTACTTTCCACCTGTCAGCAGCGCAGACTTTTCCTTCGGTCCGGCTGATGCGCCGGTGACCCTTGTGGAGTATTGTGATTTCCAATCTCAAGGCTGCCTCAACACGGCAATGGTGATCGGCAGGGTGATCAAGAATCACGACAATGTGCGCTTTGTCTTCCGCCCGTTGCCCTTGATCGGAGTGATGGATAAATCGGATAAGGCTGTGATCGCCGCTCTTGCGGCCGATGAGCAGGGGAAGTTTTGGAACATGTACGACCTGTTATTCGTCAAGCACGAGGAATGGGCGGGATTGCCAGCTGCGGAGTTCAATGCCTGGGTGGTCAGGGAAGGAATGGCAGCCGGGATGGATGGGGAAAAACTTCAGGCGGCGATCAATGCTCCCAAGACCACGACCAGAATGACGTCGATGTATGAAGCGGCGAAGAAGTTGACGATCCCCGCTGTACCGCTCATCCTGATCAATGGGGCGCTGCAACCTCCTTATATCCTTGACTATAAAAGCATGAGCGACACGATCGGGTTGGTGGTCCTCGGGCAAAAACAATTCAGCAGCTGCCCTCCTTACGATATTGACCCGCTCAAGCAATACATCGCCACGCTTAAAACGGAGAAGGGCGATATTGTGATCCAGCTCTTTCCTGATAAGGCGCCGTTGGCGGTGAATTCGTTTCTGTTCCTCGCCCGGCAGGGATGGTATGATGGCGTAACTTTTCATCGTGTGCTCATTGGTTTTGCGGCGCAGGCGGGAGATCCCAGTGGAACGGGAAAGGGAAACCCCGGCTATTTCTTTAATGACGAGATCAATGACCTGAAGTTTGACAAGCCCGGCATGGTGGGCGTAGCCAACTCGGGACCCAACACCAATGGCAGCCAGTTCTTCATTACCTTTGCGCCTGAACCACACCTCGACGGCGGGTACACGATCTTTGGACAGGTGATCAGCGGATTGGATGTTGCGGAACAATTAACGCCGCGCGACCCCGATCAAGACCCAACTGCTGCGCCGGGTGACAAGATATTGAGCGTGGAAATAGAAGAGAGATAATGCAAACACAAAAAACTCACCTGCCTTCGGTTCTAACTCTTGTCCTGTTTGGAATCAGTGTGCTGTTCCTGATATTGATCGTTGCCGGAATTTTCCTCTCGTCGATCATTGACCTGTTTTCCAACAATGGAGACGCCGCCGGTCAAATGATCAGCGCGGTCGCTTTCGGTTTTGAGCTGATCCTATTGCTGGTATGTGCGCGTTTCGTTTATCAAAAGTCCCGGGGAGATCAACAGGCTGACCTTCCATTTCACTTTCCATTCGTTGAGTGGCAGTTCTTCGTCATCCCTGCCATGATCTTTGGAGCATTAATGATCGGAGCGGTCATCGCACTGACCGAGATCCGCTGGCTGACATGGATATTCCTGCCGGTTCTGACTCTTTTCGTGATCGTGCCGCCCATCTGGCTCTTGTTTGGGATCGGCACAAAGGGAATCGATTTGGGTCCGCGCTGGCGTTTTTTCAGCGTCTTTGGCATTGGGTTGACGATCGGGCCTGTGATCATGATCGTTCTGGAAATGGTTATCTTGCTCGGCGCGATCATCACTGCGGTCGTGGTGCTTGCGGTGCGTGAGCCGGTCTTGATGCAAGAGATCGCCGACCTGGGGCAGATGCTCCAGAACGAAACCAACCCGGATGTGGTCCTTGAAATGGTCGCGCCTTATGCCGGAAAGCCGATCGTGATCGCCTCCGTTCTCGGTTACATCGCCTTGATCGTGCCCTTGATCGAAGAATTGTTCAAGCCGTTGGCGGTTTGGCTTTTTGCCATGAAGATCGAAACTCCCGCCCAGGGATTTGCTCTGGGCATGTTGAGCGGCTCGGCTTTTGCTTTGCTCGAAAGCTTGAATGCCAGCGGAGATGGGAGTGTAAGTTGGCCAGTGATCGTTGCCATTCGTGCCGCGACCGGGCTTTTACACATGACCACCTCGGGGTTGGTCGGGTGGGGAATCGTTTCTGCGTTTCGGGAAAAGAAGATCTTGCGCGCAGTTTCTGCCTATTTGTGCGCGGTGACCTTGCACGGTCTGTGGAACGCTTGCGCTGTGGGTGCGGGGATATCCACGATCGGAACGTTCATTGGCAAGCCGGAATGGATGTTCAACATCCTGCCGGCGGTGTTGTGCGGCATGTCGGTCATGATCCTCGGAATGTTCGCGGTTCTGCTCGCATCCAATCGCAAATTACGAATCGCTGCGCAGCCTGCTGCGGCGCCTGCCCAATTACTGGAAAACGAACCGGGAGTAGAATCTTCGAATGAATAAATATTCATCCATGGCCTGCGCGGGAGATCTCGCTCAATTGGTTGGGCTGACCCATAAACATTTCATCTTCTCCCTCAAAGAAGGCGGTGATCTTCAAACGCATCGCGGTGTGCTCAAGCATGATGAACTGATCGGAAAGCAGTGGGGCTCGCAGGTCTTCAGCCATACAGGCGCACCTTTCTTTTTATTGCAGCCTTCTATCGCAGATATCCTCAACGACCTGCCGCGCGCTACTCAAATTCTGTATCCAAAGGATATTGGATTTATTTTGATCACCATGGGAATTGCGCCCGGTCAGCGTGTGATGGAGGCCGGTACAGGCTCTGGTTCCATGACGATCGCCATGGCTACGGCGGTCGGTCCACAGGGACAGGTGATCTCGTACGAACAAAAGCCCGATACCCAAAGGCTTGCTCGCAAAAACCTTGAACGGGTCGGGCTTGATTCGCGTGTCGATTTCAAACTGCGAGATATCAAAGAAGGCTTCGATGAAACCGATGTGGACGCCTTCTTTTTGGATGTACAAAATCCTTTCGATTACATTCCGCAAGTGCGGTCTGCCCTCAAGTATGGCGGATTCTTTGGTACATTGATTCCAACATTTAATCAGGTTGAAAAGACACTATACGCCTTGAAGAAGAACAGCTTTGCGTTCATTGAGACCTGTGAAGTGATGCTGCGACATTACAAATCTGACCCGGTGCGCATCCGCCCGACCGATCGCATGGTTGCACATACCGGATACATGGTCTTTGCCCGAAAGATCGAGCCCGCCACCGATCCGCGCGGAAAAGAATTGGCAAACGAAGCCTTTGACGAATAAAAATACAGAGGAGATCACTTATGTTTAGACGTAGAGCCCAACGAGCCATGCGCCGCATGGGGAATCCCAATGTCCCTCCTGTTCTTCAACGTGCCAATCAACTGATGCAGAACGAAGAATATCAAGAAGCCGCCGACCTGTTTCAGGAACTCGCCCAGGGTGCCGAGGAGCGATTTCCGCAGCGGGCTCCTTTTTTATACTTTGAGGCAGGTCGCGCCGCGATCTTGAGCGGACAGTCTAAAATAGGTGTCGGGCACCTGCGCCGCGGACTGACCCTCTTCTCTTCGCAAGGGCGGATCGCACGCATGCAAATGGCGGGACACAGGATCATCGATGAGCTTCAAGCGCGTGGAATGAACGCAGAGGCGATGGAGATCTCTCTTTTACTCGAAGGAAACACGCCCGCCGGAATCTCCGCTGCCCAACCAACGCCGCCTAAACGACCGATCTTACCTACGCACTGCCCTTCCTGCGGAGCTGCCGTTCGACCTGATGATGTCGAATGGCTGGATGATGTCACAGCGGAATGTGATTATTGCGGAAGTCCAGTTCGAGCGGAAGATTGATAATTATGAACCTGACCGAGGAGTACATCGCGCAAAAATTGTCAGACCGGATGCAGAATCATCCGGATTCCGACGGGTACGCGGAAGTTCCTGTCAGCCCGGATATTCCCTTGAAATGCGCGGCGGTGTTGGTTCCGCTGACTTATTTTCAGGATGAATGGCATGTACTTTTCACGCGCCGTACCGACCGGGTGGAATCGCACAAGGGGCAGGTCTCCTTTCCGGGTGGAGCGTGCGACGAAGGCGAGACCACGCCCGAGCAGACCGCCTTGCGTGAAGCCGAGGAAGAGATCGGTGTGCGCCCGGGGGATGTTCGTGTTCTTGGTCGGCTATCTCAATTGATCACCATCAGCAGTTTTCGGGTGACGCCGGTCGTTGGGATTATCCCGTGGCCGTATACCTTCAAAGTTGCAGGCGTGGAAGTGGCGCGGGTATTTACCATTCCCTTGCTTTGGCTGGCGAATCGTCACAACTATTGGGAGTTTTCCATGCGCGAGTCAGATCGTTCGTTGATCGCTTACCACCCTTACGACGGTGAATTGCTGTGGGGAGCCACGGCGAGAATGACCGTGACCTTTCTCAAGATTTTGGAAATACTATAAAAAAGAACCCGTCATCGAAAAGATGACGGGTTCTTTTTTTGTTACAGATTGAATTACTTCTTGGCGGGAGCGGCGGCTTCGTCTTCCTTCTTACCGCGTTCAACGCTCATTGCGGGAGCGGCAACTTCAGCGCCAGGAGTGGCAGCGGCGCCTTCAGCAGCTTCTTCCTTGACGGCGGAGGCGATGATGATGATCTCATCTTCGTCATCGAGAATTGCCACATTGGCGGGCAGTGCAATTTCCTTGATGCGAATGCTGTTGCCAATTTCCTTGAGCGGAGAAATATCAACAGTGATACGCTCCGGCAGGTCGGCGGGCAAACATTCCACTTCAAGCGCATCCTTGCGGTGAACGAGCACTGCGCTGTAATCCTTCACGGCGGAGGAAATGCCGGTGTAGGTCAGGCGAACCTTGGTGCGGATCTTCTCGGTCAGATCAACTGCCAGGAAGTCGATATGCGTCAGGTTGCCCTTGATGAAATTGCGCTGCTTCTCACGCACGAGCGCCGCAAATTCCTGTCCTTCCACATCGATCGTCACAAGGGTGGACGATGTCAGCTTGGCGAAGACGAGCTCCGCGGTGTGTGCATCCAACGAAATGGAAACGGGGTCCACGTGGCGGCCGTAGATCACGGCGGGAAGTTCACCCGCGCGACGCAAAGCCTTTACCTGCTTGCCTTTAACATTCCGTTTGGTTGCTTTCAATACGAACTTTTCCATCTTTACTCCTCGGGCGCCTCTCACCGTGCCATTCACGGTTACCTTCACCCTATGAAATGAATTTCTGAAAAGCGGCCGCGCCGCCTAACATTCTATTTACGACCGAATAACGCCCTGCCCAGCAAGAGCATCAGCCCTGCGAACAGCCCGCCGACCAGACCTGCGATCAGCGCACCGCGCGTATCGATCACCGTCGTCACATTGCCTTCCACATGGCGCGAGAGCAGAATTACGGATTCGATCTTCTCGCCGCGAATTTCACGCCCTGCCACAAGACCTGCGTACGCATTTCCAAACTCCACGCTTCCTGCCACGACCACGCCTGCATGCCCGTTAAGGGAAATATTCCCCGCCCGAACAGCCCCCGCCGCGCTCTGGTTCATGGTGACGCTTTCTGCCTGCACCAGCCCCAGTGCAGATTGCCTGGCGCTGACCTGGCCCGCGTTCGTTTCCAATGAGGCGCTGTTGTTCAACTCCACATCTTCAGATTGGATGACCTGAGCGCTGCTTTGATGCATTCGCACCAACTCAGCCTTGACCATCTCTACATCCACATGGGCAAGATTGGTCACTTGCGGCTGGTCATTTTCCGGGATCGAATATTGTTCGGTCATTGCATGCGCCTTCATTTTCGGCAGAAAATGCGCCTCCCTGCGGAGGCGCAAAGTTGACAACGGTCTGGATTTTATACGGGGGAGGGGGTTTCGTCAAGGAAAAAGGCACTTAAGTTTAGGTCTGGAGGCTATTTTTTACCCTTCTCTTCCTCTTCTTCGCCGATCAACGCCCTGATCAACAATAACGCTGTCGATTTTCGTTTTGGATCCTGGATCTTTTTTAAGTGGTGAAGGATCTCTTCGTTGACGTCCTCGGTCACTGGCACTTCAGGCAGCAGCCCTGCGATGCGATAGACTCGTTCCACAGGGATTTTGAAGGCGCGCGCAATGGCGCCCAACGTGGAGTGGCGTGGTGTCGTTGACTTTCCGTTCAACAGTTTATTAATGACGGCTCGATTAAGATTGGCGTACCGTGCAAGGTCAGCCTGGGACCAATTCCGCATTCCCATTTCTGTTTGAAGCCAGTCTTTGAACCTTTGGTGATTTCCCGCAGTTGCCATATTTTAGTATTTTGTCACAATACCTGTTTCCATTGGGTGGCGACGTTGTTTCTTATTTGAAACAACAGGTTGGATAGAGTATCGAAAAAAAACTGCTGCGATATATTTAAAAAAATTTGCGAGGGGCTTTTTTATTGTGTTAATATCCGCCCTATTGTGCTGTGGAGATTATAAATCAAAAATTCTAAAAAAGTAGTTCTGCCCAGCCTGAGGGGGGCAGGCTGAACAGAACTGGATTGAGTTTATCAAACTCGTTGATTTGTGTCAACATTTTGTATCTTTGAAAAAACAGTAGGATGTAAAGTTGAATAATTTACTATCGGCTTGCCC
This sequence comes from Anaerolineales bacterium, assembly GCA_017985935.1. Taxonomy (GTDB): domain Bacteria; phylum Chloroflexota; class Anaerolineae; order Anaerolineales; family Villigracilaceae; genus Villigracilis. The sequence continues at coordinate 12,243 of JAGNWT010000017.1, forward strand.
TCTCCACAAGGTACACGATCGAAACATAATCCTTACCCGTTGCTTCGGACATACCGATCTCGCAGGTGATATTGGACGAATAATGCCCGTCGTACTCAATTGCGAGGACTTCGGCGGTCTCTTTTTCGGTGGCAGAGGCAGTCAACTCGGGATGGGTCAATCCGCGGTCGCCGGCGAAGGCGCAGCAGCCCAGGTTGAGCGGGACAGTGGCGGAGCGGGCGCAGCGTTTGGCGATGTTGAGCATCCTCGCGTCCAGCCCCATTTTGCGTAGTGAACAGTTGGGATGTAAAACGACGTCCTCTTCCACGGGGCGCAGAGTGAGCTGGGGCAGGATCACCTCATCTAAAAACATTACGCCGTCCAGGATAGTCAGCCCTTTCCAGATATTTTTCTCTTCCTCACCAAGATCGTCACCACACGAAAGTAGTGTGTGGGTGCAGGAAGAAGTATCGACCACGATGGGGTAACGACCGTGATCAGACCAGTCCCACATTTTCAACAGGGTCTTGTGTAATGCCGCCTGGTAAGCAGACTTATATCCTTTGGATGAAAAGGGCATGCCGCAGCAATGACCGCTAATATCGGCGGGGGTGCGCAGGTTGATGCTGGCGCGGGCGGCAATCGTAAAAAATGTTTCAGCGAGAGATCGGTGATTTGCACTTGGTGATTGCGGGGTTCCAAGTTGACGGGAGATACAGGAAGGGAAGTAGACAAATGTATTTTCGCTACGGAGATCACTGAGCGCGCCGGATCTTTTTGAAGGGTAAGGTATGGATTTATTCCACTTTGGTAGTTTCGCGCCTGTTAGTTTTTCAGCGGACACAGAAATGGATCTGACTCCGTTCACGCCGATCACTTTTTCTGCGGCATGACCAAGTGATACGCCCAGTCCGATCGCTTTCTCTACTGTGCCAAAGTTCTCTGCGATCCACTCAGCTGACTTATTTCCTTTTACTTTTTCAGACCTCAACTTCTTTATGAACTTCCCTGTATCGATCCCCACAGGACACGCAGTTCCACACAGACCGTCGAGGGCGCAGGTATCGATACCAGCGTAGGTGTAATCTGTCGAAACGGAATCAAGCCCGGCTGAGTCTGAAGCGGAGAGGCGCATCGACGCGAGTTCTCTTTGGACGACGATTCGTTGTCTGGGAGTCAGGGTCAGCCTGCGGCTTGGGCATTTCGACTCGCAGAATCCGCACTCGATGCATTTATCAATTTCGGGGTCAACAAGTGCCAGCGATTTCAAATGAGTCACATGCGTCTGCGGATCACTGTTGATCAACACGCCGGGGTTCAGCATGCCATCGGGGTCAAGCAGAGACTTGAGGTCGCGCATGATGCCGTACGCCTCATCGCCCCACTCGGTGGCAACGAAGGGCGCCATGTTACGCCCCGTGCCATGCTCAGCTTTCAGCGCGCCGTCATACTTTCCACTGACAATGCCGACCATGGCACGAATGAACTTATCGAAGTGACGAATTTGCTCCTCTGTATTAAAAGCCTGATTGACGAGGAAGTGCAGGTTACCATCTTTGGCGTGACCGAAGATGACGCCTTCCGCATACCCATGATCGTCGAAGAGATGGCGCAGATCCATCACGGCATCAGCGAGATACTCGGCAGGGAAGGCAACATCTTCATTGACCGATGTTGTGCCGCGCGGGCGCATCGCCCCGACCGAGGCAATGATCCCTTTGCGCGGTTTCCAAAGCGATGCCTGCTCAGCGGGGTCGTCAGTGAATTGGACATCGTGCAGCAGGTGCAGTTCTTTGATGACGCGCTGCGCCTCTTTCTTAAAGCTGATAATTGATCCTGCATCCTCGGCTTGATACTCCACCAGAACAGCCGCTGCGCCATCGGGCAGTTGCATGAGAATAGATGGAACGCCCGCATTGTTTTCCACCGAGCGCAGGGACTCGCGGTCCATGATCTCTGCCGCGCGCACGCCCGACCGCCTGAACGGCTCGATCGCCGCGGCAGCATCGCGGATATTCTTGAAGTACATCTGACCAGTGTATTTATATGTCAGGTCGGGCAGGGTGTGCAAGACGCCTTCGGCAATGAACCCCAGTGTGCCTTCGGAACCGATGAGTAAATGAATTAGGATATCAAGCGGGGAATCAAAATCCAGAAAGGCGTTGAGCAGGTAGCCATTATTGTTTTTCATTTGATAACGACGGTGTACACGCTGGGCAAGGGTTTCCCCTTTATGCAATGACTTGGACTCCAGGATCTTCCTTTTGATCTCCAGCAAACTTTGTGCGATGTGCGGTTGTTCGTTCTCGAAGATCTGGTGAGCCCTGGGGTGGGCTGTGTCGAGCACAAATCCATTTGGCAGGACAAAGGTCATCGAATGAACGGTCTTGTAGGAATTCTCGGTCACGCCGCAGCACATTCCGCTTGAGTTGTTGGCAAGGATGCCGCCCATCATGCAGGCATCGATCGAAGCGGGGTCGGGACCGATCCTCCGCCCGTGCGGCCTGAGCGCATTATTCAGGAATCCGCCCACGATGCCGGGTTGAAAGCGGATGTGCTTTGCATCATCTTCAATGCTGTACTGCCCCCAGTGCTTGGAAATATCCACCAGTATGCCGTCTGTCACGGCTTGGCCAGAGAGACTTGTCCCTGCGGCGCGGAAGGTCATGGGGATTTTATTCTGCTGGGTGTATTGGAAGAGCGCCTGAATTTCACCAATGGAATTGGGCTGCACGACCGCCTGCGGCACAAGCCGAAAATATGATGCGTCGTTGGCATAGGCAATGCGGTCGATCAGGCGGGTATGGATGCGGGATTGTGGGAGGATGGAGGTCAGGTCCATGCACCTATTTTACAACTTTGCGGGTGATTCCATGGCGAATCTGGGTTGCGGCGAGGTATACTCATTAAAGGTGGAGAGTAATCCATCCAGTGGATGTTTTAGTGTCTTGTGTGCAGCGAGGTGGGAAATAAAAAAAGAATGCTGCGAAAAAAGTAATTAGCCAGCATCCTCAGCCTGATAACGATCATCCCGAAAAGAATAAATCTGTGATCGAACTGCTGGAGTAATTGAGATCCCGTCCATGATGGATGGTATTGTTAAATTCAAATCCTGGGGGAAGGTGTAAGTGCCGAGTGTTCTTGATGAAGCATGCAAGGGAGAAATGTAAAGGTTGTTTGAATATAAAAGCAGCCATGCTTCACCTTCAAAAATGATGTGAGAAATACTGTGGAGGTAGTTATGAGACCAAAGAAGATCGTGAAGAATTCGTCCGGGTCCGAAAACCCCAATGTGCTGATCAGAAGTGCCAGAGATCAGGATATCCCTGCGGTGGTAGAGATCGATTCTGAGATCTTTGCTCCTTATGGAATTTCAGAAAAGCCGGAAACCTTTCAGCTGCGCCTGAATGTCTTCCCGGATGGTTTTATCATCATGGTGGCGGACAATGAAATAGCAGCTTTTGGTTGTTCGGAAAAATGGCTGGTCGAGCGAGAACCGGGCTTGGATGAGAATCCTCAGATCACTCACCAGCCTGAGGGGAGGATTTTGTGCATCACAGCCATTGCGGTCAAAATGCGATTTCGAGAAATGGGATACGACCTGCTTATGCTGGATAAGCTGATCGAGATTGCCCACAGGGAAGGATGTAAAAATATCGTTCTCGCGACTGCTCAAATGCAGGGATTGTATCTGCAACGCGGTTTCAAAAAAGTGAAAAGCCGCACCGAACGCGGGGCGTTACTGGATGTTATGTCCATTGATATAGAATCTTATGGCAGCAAGGCTTGATCTGTACCGCGGCGCGCCGGGAAATTAAGCTGTGGGTTTGCTGAAGAATTATATGGGAGCGGCGGTCTTCAATATATGGTCAGCGGACCGTGACCTTTGTTGCATACCTGTTTTGGCAAGGAGTGATAAACTTTTGCTGCCCACACTCTTTGAAAAAAGAGAAAAGGGTACGAAATTGTAAATCACCTTGGAGATCTCAAATGAAAAGTAATAATTTCCTTGCCATAAGCGCAGCCTTTGCGGTTGTGCTTGCCACCCTTGCCTGCTCACTTTCAGGCTCTCAGTCCCAGCCGACCACCGAACCCGATTATATTTTTGAAGAGGTCACCACTCCACTTGTGTTCGAACCCGCAACCCTGCCCAATGCGCAGGTCGGCGCGGACTATGTGGTTGAGATTTCGGTCAGTGATAATGTCACCCCTTTGAATAGCGTGGACATTTCAGATGGAGCGCTCCCTGCCGGGCTGGAACTTGTGTTTATAGATGGCGAAGATGGCGCAAAGATCAGCGGCACACCGCAAGAAGCCGGAACCTTCACTTTCACAGTTTTTGTATCATGCATGGGAACCATGGTCTCCGGGCAGACGGGAGAGATGGAATACCAAATTGTGGTGGATGCCGATCCTTCTTCCCTGCCTGCGAGCGGGTTGCCGGTCTCTTTCAATAACATCACCTTTGAGATCCCCCTTGAATTGAATGCCAGCGCCATGCCTTCGCTAAGCACCGCGGTCGAGTTCCCCTATATCAACCCCGGCAGCGAACCCATGCCAGAGCATGTGGTCTTTCAGTTGACCAACTTCCCGGCTGGCGATGCCAGCATCGCGGTCTTTAAAGCATCCGATTACGCTGCGTATGGAGTTCCGCTGCAAGAAGCTGTGACAGCTCTGCTGGCGAAACAGGATGGGGTTCAACCATTGGCAGACCCGCTGACCCAGGGAGAATTTTTTGCGCAGGCGAAACCTGTCAATTTCAAGAACGGACATGGAGTTCGTCAACTCACTCAAGTTCTGATGAATTTTGCTCCCATCACCAATGAAGGACTGCTCTATTTTTATCAAGGCATTACCGATGATGGGGCCTATTTTGTTTCGGCTGTCATTCATGTCAATGCCGGTTTTCTGGCTGCCAATGGCAGCATGGACTCGGTCACTCCGTCCGACGGCATTCCTTTTAGTTTTGATGGCGGCTTTGATTTCCCTGCCTACCTAAGCGCCATGACGCAAAAACTGAACGACACTCCCGCCGAAAGTTTTTCACCCTCCCTCTCGGCTTTGGATAGAATGATCGAATCGATACAGATCACCCCGCCTTAACAGGAGGCGATGTATCTGTTGATTTTTTTAAATTCAGGCGGGGATATCTGGCGGTGAACGAAACTTGTAGTTGACGCGGAAGAAGGCGTACACGGGCAGGTCGTTCACCGCAGAATATTTAATGGGGGTTGCCTTCTCGGGGTTGGCGAGGCTCATGGAGAGGGTGAGATTGTTGCGGTTGGGGTAATTGGGGTCGTAAATGAACAGCGTGAGCATGTCGCCTGTCACAGCGTAGCCGGTTGCCAATACTTGATGATTCTGCCCCAGCTTGGAAAGATCGGCGCTCTTGACGCGCACCAAACCCAACGGGCATGGATGCCCGGCGTCGAGGGTCGCCTTGATGCGGGGCCATTCCACTCGAATAGTCTGCCAGGCTCGTCCATGCGGCGCGAAGACTTTGCCTTGCACGCGCTCTTCATCTCCGTCTGGATAATTTGGATTCATCAGCACGATATAGTTGAGGATGCCCAGAGGCAGATTGAAACTGTTCAATAATCGTCGCACCAGGCGGTCAAACAAGACGCCGGTAGTGGGTGGCAGTTTCAGTGAGGGGATCGGACGTTTGGCAAGGAAGTGGTCGAGGGCACAGAAGACCATTCCGCCGCACAGTCCTTCAGAAGCATCGCCAAATTTCAACTTGCCAAATGGAAGTGCAATGACAATATCTGGCACAGATGGGAAGGCGTTGGCAAAATGAAAGCCATGCTCTGATGGAGTGAATCCGGTCAATTGTTGAATGGGGGAGGTGGTGTTGTCTGCGGGACTGGAAAAAACTTCGAGCTGATAGCCGATCTTATCGCCCGCGCCATGCTGCCATTCGACCGTGACCTTTTGTTTGCCTTGCGCTCCGCGCGCAGGTTGCGAGGTCACTTTTGCGGTCGAGTGGCTGTCTGAATCGTTGATGGTCAGCAGGCATCCGTGATAGTTTTCCCGCCTGGGAATGTTGATCTGGAAACTGTCTGTGCCGCGCCTTTCGGCTGGCAGGGCGGAGGAATGAGATCGCTTACTGTTAAGTATCCTGGCCACAGGTGCTCCTTTCGCATCCATCACCAATAAGACAATGGCGGAATGATACTTTTAAACCTGCGGAATTGGCAAGGAAAAACAGTTTTGAATCTATACCCGTTTGGTGAAGATCTTCAGGTCGTCACCGTCTGAATAAAAGTCCTTGATCGATGCTTCATTGGCGTAGCCCATGCCGAGGTAGAACTTGCGTGTCGGTTCATATAGCGGCGTGCCGGAAGTTTCGGCCACCACGATCCGCCCGCCGGCTTCACGCACGGCATCTTCGCTGGCAGTGAGCAATTTGCGCCCCACGCCTTTCTGGCGGACATTTGGGTCCACGGCGATCCAATACAGGTCGAACACTCCGTTGGTCAGGTCGCGGGGACCGTAGCAGGCGTAGCCGAGGACTTGATCGCCCTCTCGTTCTACAATGAAGTTGTATCCGCAGAGTTCCGGTCCGCCGGTGAGATATTCCTCCCAAAGCACGGCTACGCAATCCACTTCTTCCTGGTTGAATACGCCTGCTCTGGCTGTGATGTCCTGGATCTGGTCTCCGTCGGGCTTGGTTGCTTTCACGATCATGATGTCCATCCTTCGCGTTCGATTTGATTTGGCGTGCAGATTATACCGTGATGAAAACGCGAAGGATGATTCGAATCGTTTGGGATCTGTCTATCGGAGGATGCCTCTCATGCCGGGCTTGTAACCGGGGAAGATCATGTCGAGCGCGGAGTTGTTCAGGCGTTTTGCAATGACCTCTGAAAGCACATCCCGGTAATCGGTTGTGACAGCCAAATCGCCGGGACCGACCAGGGCGCTTTCGTGCAGCCCCGGCCACTTTCCGTGCATACCGCCGTTCACATTCCCGCCCATCACCATCATCATGCTCCCGTGACCGTGATCTGTGCCGAGGCTGCCATTCTCAGAGCAGCGCCGCCCAAATTCAGACATGGTCACCGTGGTCAATTGAGAAGCCTGATCGAGCATATCCGCATGGAAGGCTGAGAGTCCTTCGGCGAGGTCTTTCATCAGGTTGGGCATTTGACCGGAGGTTACACCCTGAGCAAAGTGGGTGTCCCATCCGCCAAGATCTATTGCAGAGACTTCCAGCCCGACTTCTGCTTTGATCAGCATGGCGGTTTGTTTGAGTGCGAGCCCGAATTCAGAATTGGGATATTTCACATTGCGGGCGGGGACATACTTTTCAGGGTCGAGCTTCGTGAGCGTGTTCATGATGTCCAGCGTATCCTGTCCCTGCTGGTTGTTTTGGTACACGGTGTTCAACGCGTTTTGCATTTGCTGCAAGGCACGCATATCGCCGCCCAAATGAAAATCTGCGATGGAGCGCAGGACCGAGATCGGAACCGACCCTGAAAGACTCTTTTGCGGACGGGTTCCCATGCCAACAGCACGCAAAGGCGAGGAGTTGCCGGTATCGAGTGAGGCGAGGTGGCGTCCGATCCAGCCGGAAGCGGGACCGCGCTCGTCATCCACGCCGCGCTCCATGAGTTCCATGGCTTTGAAGTGACTGCGGGATTCGTCTGGTGCGCCGCAGGCATGAATGATCGCAAGTTGTTCGCTGTCCCACGCATCCGTTAATGCTTTTAGGGATGGGTGAAAGCCAAAGAAGCCATCCAGATCGAGAGAACGCTCTTCTTTTTTTGCGCGAGAGTCATCTGGTCGGGGAATTCCCAGAGTTGGGCGAAGTTGATAATAGGCGTCTTCGCCGTGCGGCACGACCATATTGAGCACATCTGCCGCCCCTCGTAAAAAGACCACCACTAAAGTATCTCCGCGCGGCGCGGAGCCGACAGGTGAGAAGGCAAGGCGGGGCATCCAGTTCATTGTTTTTAACATGGTCATCTCCATTGGAATGCGGGTGAGGCGATCAGCGCAGCGGTGACGATCTGAAGGGTTTCTTCTTCGTCTGCTCCGGCGGCTTGAATGGAGCGGATCAGTTCATCACGGATCGCGGCTTCTGTGGGCGCGCCCAACAAAAGGGCAGCGACTGAATCAACACCATTTTTTAGATCACCCGTGGAGACGGTCTCCATCAGGTCATTGAGGTGATGCTTTGTGCCATTGATCTCGTTCCGCAACAAGGCGAAGGCGAATTGCCAGCGCGGCATTAAGTTACCCTGCCAGGCTTCACTGCGGTCGGGATATCCATCCGGTGTGGTCCAGTTGAAGTAGAGCTGTCCCATGCGGAGCAGGTCATCCTGCACTCCCACAGCGTTCGTTTCGACATTCAACATCCGCATGGCAGAGAGTATGAAATTTGCAGGGCGTTTGTATTTAGGTTTCGCCAATGCGAGCCCATCCAGAAGGATCACCCGCATCACCGAGCGGATGTCACCTTTTGTAGCAAGGAATGCCTGCGCGGCTTTTTCTACGATCTCGGCGGGCGGGTCATCCGCGATGAAACGGCGCGCCAGTTTTGTGGAAATGAAACGAGCGGTATTGGGGTGCGCCGCCAGCATTTCGATCACTTGCTCTGCTTCTGAGATCCCTGTGTTGGGAATTTCCATGCCCAGAACTTTTTTCACGCCGCTGTCATGTAGATTTTCCTTGAAGACGAAATCTCCGAGCCAGAAATGTTCTTTCACATTCCAGCCGGTCAGGCAGCGCGCCAGTTCCATCACATCCTGCTGGGTATATCCGCCGTTCACGCCGAGGGTGTGCAATTCCATTAACTCGCGGGCGTAATTTTCGTTCGGCGCGCCTTTGTGATTAGCTTGATTATCCAGATAGATCATCATCGCCGGGGAGTGTGCCGAAGCCCAGACCAGATCACGGAATGAACCGAGCGCGTGCTTGCGGATCACTTCACGATCGTCCACAGTCTTCAGAATAAAACACTTATCCTTATCAATGTAGATATTAAAGTGATCGTTCCAAAACTCGACCATTACCTCGTAGAGTTGGCGCTTGCTGTAAAGCTGACGCAGGAAGGTAGCCTGTCGAAGTTCTTGCGGGGCTTTCTCACGGTCATAATTCTCAAAGAGTTGGTTGCTGACCGCTTCGATCTCGTTGGCATCCATGCCCAAGGTCTTGAAGGGAGAGAGTTGCAGTTCGCAATCGAAGTCGTTGATGGATTCAAAGTCAAGCTGTTCTTCGACCCACTCTTGCAGTCCGATCTCAAGGAACCGTGCTCGTTCTTCCACCCGCGGGCCAAAGGTCAGGCGCTGGAGGGCGAGGAAATCTGTTGCGGCAAGCGGCGACCATGCCTGTGAGGGAAGGTCTCCTGCCAGTCGGCGGTAGACGGGTGCGCAGGAGGAGAGCGCTGCACCGGCGGTGACCAGCGCTCCGAGTTTGAGGAAGTCGCGTCGAGTTAGGGTCATGGTCTTTTCTCTTTCCTACGGATTCGCCCGGAAGGAATCCCATACTTGCAGGGCGGGTTTGGGTGTTCCGTCTTTTTCACGCAAGCCGACATTGACGAAGAATCCAAGAGTGTCGATGTCATTTTCTCCAATGCCCTGTTCGCGGAAAAATTTGGCATAGGCTTCTTGATTCAAGTCACTGAACAGCAGATAAATCCAGAAGTCGAGCCGGCTGCCGATCTGTGAATGGATGGCATTGAGGTAATCCACCTGATCTTGCGGGGTGCCGGGGATCTGCCCGGTCTGGCGTGAGACGAAGCCGCCTTCTGCGACAGCCAGCGGTTTATCGGTGCGCTCCAACAAGGGAGTGTAGTAGTCTGCAGGGATTTCTGCCCCGGTGCGGAATGCGATGAATGGATAGGAAGAGATCACCCACAAGTCCAGCCGCGGCTCGAAGACCTCGATCTGTTCCCATTTGACCTGATACGGCACACCGGCAGTTTCCACCATCGCGAGGCTGTTGAGTTGCTCCCATTGAAAGGTGACGAAAACTTTAGTGTCCGGCGCTTCGGCTTTGATGGCATCGTACACTTCCTGATACAGGCTTAGGAAATTTTTGAAATCTTCAGGGTTGGCTTCAGCATAGGTATTGATCTCAGAACCCAGTCCCAGGTATTCAGGTTTAAACTCTCTCAGCACCCTCAGTGTGAAATTCGTGAAGGCTTGCCGGACTTCAGGGGTGGAGAAGTTCGCGCCCGCCCATTCAGAGGGTAGCCCTGCAAATTCACGTCGGTTCAGCCCATTGAGCGGATCAATGACATAGATCGATTCAAGATTGTTCGCAGTCGCGAGCGTGCGTGAATTTTTCATGTCCTCGATCTTTTGAGATTCAACATCAATGCCTTGAGCAAATTCAACCCAGGGAATACCTTCCTGCACCAGCGATACATCGGCGTGCTGTCCCATGTCTTTGAAGTTGGCAAAGACGCTTTCGAGGCTCACCTCGGGCGGGGTCGGGAAAAATCCATAGGCGGTGCGCCCGCTGTTGAAGACCGAAGCTTCCGGGGTGTAGGTGGGGCTGGGGAAGGGAGATGCGCTTTGTCCGCAGGCGAGGCTGATGATCAACATCAGCGCGAATGGAACAAGCACGCGGCGCATGGAACTTGATCTACGCATGGGTGGTCGCTGCTTCGATGGGGGTTGAGGATTGCACTTTATTGCGCGGCATCCAATTCAGCAGGGCGAATCCAGTCGCGCCAAGCGATGTGATGATTGCGATCGGCAGCAGGAAGAACCAGCCAAGGATGGGCAGAAAAGCTGCCAGTTCCAGAATGACCGCGCCGCGGATAAAACCGGACAGCGGTGTGGGGTTGCTTCCCTCCCGACGCATCTGCTCGCCCAGATGGGCGGCGATCCCAGCCGCGCCGACAGAGGATACTGCCAGCGAGATGGTGAGGATCGCCCACCCGAAAAATTTTGCCGGTCCGAAAGGCAGCGCGAGCAGGATCGTGATCGGAATGGTTAATGCGATCAGAAGGATCAGTCCCATCCAGATCGTGCCGCCCAGGGTTTTTTCCACCCGAACCTGTGCGCGTTTTACAACAGCGGGGAATGTCAATTGCAGCAGTGTGAGCGTGCTTGGGTATGCAACAGCAATGATGAGCAGGATGAAGAAGATCGCAGATATGTCAGCCATGAGTTTATTCCTTTCGTTTGTTTGATAATGGGTGTACAGGCAGACGCGCGAAAAAGTTGCAAATAAAAAAGGATGCGTTTGCGCGCATCCTTTTTGCAGGGATAAAAATGGGTTATGCGTTACGTTGGAAGAAACCCAGGATGGTTGCCCCAATGCCGACAAAACAAACATAAGGCAGAAGCAGGAACCAGCCGACAAAGGGCAGAGCGCATGCAACGCACAATATCACTGCTGCCCAAAAATTTTGCTTCCACGCTGCCAGGTCTGGGAAAAGCTTTTCTCCAAGCTGACCCACCATGCCCGTCAGCCCTGAAGACAATAGCCCGGTTATGATGGCAAGGATGACCAGCGCCGGGATCGTGAGAATACCTTTCACGAACGCGCCTGCATTCTCTGCAACAGAAAGCAGCACAAAAGCGATCACTCCAAAGAAGAGCAGGTTCACCAGCCCAAGCCAGAATGCGCGTGCCGGCATTTGCCGAATGGCATTCCGGGTTTTTGTCACGCGGTCGTTGAAGAGAACACCGATCACAAGAAAATATGCGGCAAGGGTAAAGGTCAACAATAGGGTAATCAGGGAAATGCGAAGGATGTCATCCATGAGGGTCTCCGATCTATTTCATTTGGTTTTTCAATAACAGTCCGTTCCCCAACAGCCAGAGAACAGATACACCCGCCAGCGCCATCATCAGGCTGGAGAATTCGGCAATGGGAATCTCGGGAATGGAAGGCATCTGCACTTGTGAGAGCGAATCCAGTAATCCGGTCCATTGGGATTGGGCTTCGACTGCCAGGTCTACGAGAGATCGGGTGTCGATCATCGGCAGCAGGTCTGCCAGGAACGGTATGGCAATGATGATAGCGGCCAGGGCGATCGCCGATTGGACAGCCGCTGTCCATGTCAGCCAGCGCGGCAGGGCGTATGCCTTTGCGAGCGGAATTACAACCGGGCGGGAAATCGGCATTTCGGGCAGGGAATCCAGCTCCGCGAACAAAGCCTCAAGATCAGCCAGCCGGCTGGCGCAGTCTGCGCATGTGGAGAGATGCTCTTCAATGCCGGCGCGGTCTTCCGCTTCATGGTCGAGATATTCGTTCAATAGTTCGTCTGTCAGGTGTTTCATTTCAGTTTCTCCGCCAGGATCTTGCGTGCTCGAAAAAGATGACTCTTCACGTCACTGACCGGGATCTTCAACTCCAGGGCAATTTCATCGTAAGACAGTTCCTGATAATGCCGAAGTTCCACCACGGCTTTGTATTGAACGGGTAGCGCAGCAATGGCGATCCGGATCAATTCGCTGCGTTCGCGAGCCTCGTAAATATTTTCAGGCTGTTCGGTCTCACCTGAGTCGTGTTCATCGTCCAGTTCGGCGGTGACCTTTTGCCCTTCGAGGTGATTCAAACACAGATTCACCGCGGCGCGGCGTACCCAGGGTCCGAATTCGCGATCAAGGTCGAATGCTTCAAGCCGCGAGTACACACGCAGAAAAACCTCCTGTGTGAGGTCTTCCGCTTCCCGTCTTTCATGCGTCATGCGGTAGCAGACGTTGAAGACGCTGGTCTGGTAGCGCATGATCAACTCGCCAAACGACTCGGTATCACCGTGACGGGCGCGCAAGATCAGGTCGCGGTCTGTGAGTGCATTCATCGCTTAAGGATAATACAGGTAAAGGTGTAAAAAAGTTGCAAATTGCGAAGGAAGTCCTTTTGTTACTGGGCAGGGAATCTGCACAAAAGCGCGTGCACGAGAATAAAAAACTGCCAACCGTGAGGCTGGCAGTTTTTTATTCCATCCTGAGCGATTATTCCGCAGGGACGGGCTTCTTCAAGACGAAGAGCATGCCGGTGGTCACGAGAGTTCCAACGAGCAATGCCACCACGTACATGGCAAGGTTATCCACCGCATTGGGAATGGGCAGAACAAAGATACCACCGTGGGGAACATGGAGCTGGCAGCCAAAAGCCATCGAGAGCGCGCCAGCAATGCCTGAACCAACCATGATGGAGGGGATGACCGCGAACGGATCGCGGGCCGCGTAGGGAATCGCTCCTTCAGTGATGAAGGAAATGCCGAGAACGGCGGTCGCGCTGGCGGATTCACGCTCATCTTCCGTGAAGCGATTCTTGAACAGATAGGCGGCGAGGGCGATGCCAAGGGGAGGGGTCATGCCGGCAGCCATCACAGCGGCCATCGGAGCGGTCACCTGGGTGCTGAGCAAGCCAACGCCGAAGGTGTAGGCAGCCTTGTTGACAGGTCCGCCCATATCGAAGGCCATCATCAAGCCAAGGATCAAGCCGAGGACCGCGGCGCTTCCGGCTTGCATGCCCTTCAACCATTCGGTCAAGGCATTGAGCGCTGCGCTGACAGGTACGCCCACAACGTAGAACATGATCAAGCCAACAACGAGGGAACTGATGAGGGGCAGGATCAAAACAGGCTTGAGACCTGAAAGGTTGCGGGGCAGTTTGATCGCGCCGTTCAACCACTGGGTGAAGTAACCGGCGACGAAACCGGCGATGATACCACCGAGGAAGCCGGAACCGGTTGCGCCGGCGAGGATGCCGCCGATCATGCCGGGGGCGAGACCAGGGCGGTCAGCGATCGAGTAGGCGATGTAACCGGAAAGGATCGCAACCATCAATCCAAATCCGCCTTTGGCGCCGATGGCGAAAATGTTCGCCCAGAAGGTGGTCCAGGCGGTGGCTTCCATGGTGGAGCCGTCGAGGGCAAGGGTGGCATCGTAGGCGTAGATACCACGTGCGGCGAAACCGATGGCGATCAAAAGACCGCCAGCTACGACGAACGGGATCATGTATGACACGCCCGTCATCAGGTGTTTGTAGGCACCTTTGAATGAATTACCACTTGCAGTTGACATTTTATTCTCTCCTTATAAATTGATTTATGAGTTCAGGGCTGTGGTGATCACACCTGCCCCGTCTTTAATAGCTGCATTGCTGGCTGTTTCATAGATCTTCTTTCCAGCAAAGCGGCTAAGATCAACTTTGACATCCGCCGCGATGACCACAATGTCAGCTTCTGCGATCTCGCTATCGGTCAGGCGGTTTTCAACACCCACAGAACCTTGAGTTTCCACTTTGATGGTGTGTCCCAATTTCTTCGCGCCGCGCTCCAGTCCCTCGGCGGCCATGTAGGTGTGTGCAATTCCAGTCGGGCATGAGGTGATTGCTACGATCTTTGCCATTCAAATACTCCTTTCAAAAATAAAGACAAACTTCATCAGCCGTTGGGCTGCTTGATCACAAAAGGTGTGATATCAACCTGCTTTTGGAACTCGTTGATGACCTTGGAGGGGGGCAGGTCTCGACCAAGCCGGGTGACAGCGCTGAGGGAAAATGCAGTTGCCAGGCGGGCGCAATCTTCAAGCGAGAGTTTTTGACTCAAGCCTGCGACCAATCCCGCTACCATTGCGTCTCCCGCGCCGACCGTGGATTTGATCGCGATCGCGGGCGGGCGCGCCACGAACGCTGAATCTTTCTCGATAAAAAGTGCGCCTTCGCTTCCCATTGAAACGATCACGATCTGAGTTTCATCATTGACCAGGGATATGGCCGATGAGTAGGCATCCTTGAGATTTTTCATTGGCAGGTTGAGCAAGGCTCCAAGCTCGTGAATGTTCGGTTTGATAATGTCCGGGCCGGCTTTTAAAGCTTCGGCGAGCGCTTCGCCGCTGGTATCCAAAACCACCGAGCGTTTTTTTGACTTCAAGATCCGGATCAAGTCGGCATAGAAGTTTGCGGGAAGCCCGACTTGCAAATTGCCAGAAAGCACGAAACAGCCGCAGGTCTCAGCCATCGACTCGACCTGCTCGTAAAAACGAGAGACAGCGTACTCCCCGGGAGTCAGCCCCGGCGCGTTCAGATCTGTCGTGATCTGATTCGCTTCGTCCATGATCTTGATGTTGATGCGCGTTTCACCCGGCACCCGGATAAAACGATCTTCGATTTTTTTTCTCGCGAAGTGACGTTCGAACACATCGGCATTCTCTTCGCCGAGGAAGCCGGTCACTGCCACTTCGAGCCCGTAATCCGAAAGGAAAGACGCGACATTTACGCCCTTGCCGCCCGCATCAAAACGGATAGCCCGGCTGCGGTTAACCGTGCCCGTTTGAAAGTTATCCACAGAGACGGTCTGGTCGATCGCGGGGTTGAGGGTGATGGTCGCGATTTTCATAAAGCGCGCACCTCTGCGGCAGTGCGGCAGGAAAGTGCTTTCTGCGCGAGCGCTTGCAGGTCAGTGAGTGAAGTCTTGCGGAGATGCGCCTTAATGGTCGGGATGGTCGGCACTGTGACGCTTAATTCCTTCACACCAAGACCCACCAAAATAGACGCGCCTTTTGTGTCACTGGCGGCGCCGCCGCAAACAGCAACCCACTTGCCTTCTTTCGTGGCTGCTTTGACCGTCATCTCCACCATGCGCAGCACAGCGGGATTCAAAGCGTCGGCTTGCTTTGCCAGTTGCGGGTGAACGCGGTCCATTGCCAGGGTGTATTGGGTAAGGTCATTCGTGCCGATGGAGAAGAAATCCACCAATTGGGCGAACTGATCCGCCATGATCGCGGCGGAGGGAACCTCCACCATGATGCCGATCTCGATCTTTGGCGCGCCCAACTCTGTGCGAATCTTTTCGGTCAACTCGAGCGCCTGTTCAATATCTTCCAGGGTGGAGATCATGGGGAACATGACCCGGATATTTGCTTCTTTCGCCGCGCGATAGATCGCGCGTAACTGCGGCAGGAAGAGGTCTGGGCGGGCAAAGCACAGACGAATGCCGCGGATCCCCAAAAAGGAATTATCTTCCTTGGGCAGATTTAGGTGCGGAACTTGTTTATCTCCGCCGATGTCTAAAGTGCGGATGGTAAGCGGCGACCCGTTCAGTGCCTTGGCCATATCCCGGTAAACTTCGTATTGCTCGTCCTCGGTCGGAGTTTTTCCGCTTTCAAGGAAAAGGAACTCGGTGCGCATCAAGCCAGCGCCTTCTGCGCCATATTCCATGGCTTTGACCGCATCGGCAACGCGATTTACGTTGGCGAAAACTTCCACATTGAAGCCATCTAATGTGTTAGCAGGGGAGAGGCGTTCTGCAAAGTCTGCATTGAGTTGGCGCTTCACCTCCTCGTGCAGTTCCTGTGCGCTTTCGATATCTTCTGCTTGCGGGTTGAGGTACAAGCGCCCATTGAAGCCGTCCAGAATGCAGTTCGTGTGGCTGGGAATATCAAGGACCGATTCGCCTGCGGCGACAATGGCGGGAATACCCATGGCGCGAGCGATGATCGCAGAATGAGAAGTGGGTCCGCCTTTGGCGGTGATGAAACCGAGGATCAGATCGGGATCGAGATTTGCTGTGTCGGAAGGTGTGAGATCATCCGCGATCAAAATGGATGGGACATGGGTGGTCGCGGGGGATTCGTCTTGAATTCCGAGCATGTGGCGCAAAACACGCTGACCGACATCGCTCAGGTCCATTGCGCGTCCGGCGAGCACTGGGTCATCCAGCTTTTTCAACTGGTCGATCCTTATCTGAATGCTTTGCTGCCAGGCCCAAGCTGCATTGTGCTTTTGGGAGATCAGCTCTTCGGTTTCCTGAATTAATTCCGCATCTTGCAATACTTCAGCATGGACCAGAAAGATCGATGCCTGACTGGAGCCGAGGCGGACTTTCACTTCCCCGTACAGTTTGGTCAATTCCTTGCGCGCGGCTTCGATGGCATTCTTGAATTGCCGCTTGCCTGAAGTGGGATTGGAGACAGCATCTTCAACGCGGATCTCTTTTCGGGCGTGCTGGCTGATGGGTCCCACCACGATCCCGTCTGATGCGGCAACGCCTTCGAAAGATGCCGCAGATTTTGGCGACCAGGTCAATCGGTCCCGGTTTAAGACCGGTGAAGATGACTCTTCCTGTTCACCGAGACCGGTTTCGATTCCGATCTTGAGCGCAGCCAGAGCATCATCTTCATCCACACCCTGCGCAGACACACGAACGTTTGCGCCTTTGCCTGCGCCAAGTTTAAGCAGGTTAACGAGACTCTTTGCGTCCACGATCACTTCGCCATTGCGAACTCGAATGTCTGATGAATATTGCTTGGCAATATTGACCAGTTCGGTCGCGGGGCGGGCGTGAAGTCCCGTCGGGTTGATGATGACCGCGTCGAAATATTTTTCAAAATCAGGTGTATTGTGTGGGTTGGGGGATTCGGGTCTTTCGCCCGTGAGCGATTCAATAATGTCCAGCTTGTCAGTGGTGACAGCCAGGCGCGAGGCTTCTTCTTCATCTGATACCACGCCAGTGAGCTTTCGCAGAATGCCAATGTGTTCACTGGAAGCGGCTGCAATTCCGACTACAAGGTGTACTATCTCACCTTCGTTCCATGTCACGCCGCTCGGAACTTGCAGGACCGCGATGCCTGTTTTGAGGATAAGCTCGCGGTTCTCGGGCATGCCGTGCGGAATGGCGATCCCATTGGCGAGGTAGGTGTTGGCAACCTTTTCGCGCTCGAACATGCTGTCGAGGTAACGCGCATCCATGTTTCCGTTCTGGATCAATAGCCGCGCAACCATGCGGATCGCGTCATCCTTGGTTTTTGGAGAAGCGTTCAGTTCGATCTGCGCAGGACTGAGTTCCAACATGCAACCTCTTTTTGAAGGATGGTACTAATGGACTACAACGTGCGGTAGTGTAAACGATTACATATTTTGTGTCAAGGGTTTTCAGGTTAATTGCCAATATATGGGTTTGTAAGCTCAAAATATTGTTCATTTTTGTGTTTGGTGGTATATTGAAACAAGAAGTAACACCGGATTTAGGTAATCGTTTTCATTTTTATTACATCAAAATGGTATAATTCTTCCTATGACTAGCATAAAAGATGTTGCCAAAGCCGCGGGGGTCTCAACCGCCACAGTTTCACGGGTGATAGCTAACAACGCACCGATCAAAGCCGAAACGCGCGAGCGTGTTTTGGAGGCGATCTCCCAGTTAAATTATCGCCCCAATTTAATTGCGCGTAGTTTACGAGTTCAGAAAAGCGCAAAGATCGGTCTTGTGGTGTCTGATATTCGCAATCCCTTCTTTACCGCCATTGGTCGCGCAGTGGAAGATGCCGCTTATGAACAGGGTTACTCTGTCTTGATGTGCAATACAGATGAAAACCCGGAAAAAGAAGAACTCTACCTGAACCTTTTGCATGATGAAAACGTGGCAGGCGTGATCTTTTCTCCAACCCAGCAATTTAGTGCGTCATCGAAAACTTATGAGGCAAAGATGCCTTTTGTGATCATTGACCGCGCGGTCGAGAACAAGGACACCGATATGGTCCTGCTCGACAACGTATCTGCCGCTTATGAATTGACCTCCCACCTGATCCAGAACGGATACAAAAAACTGGCGGGGCTCTTTGGCGACGCGAGCGCCACCGGTCAGGAACGTAGCAGGGGATTTCACCGCGCATTGAAAGATGCCCAACTTACGCCTGTCGCCGCGCATTTTATTTCCCCGCGCATCAAGCAGGGATTTGATACCACCATTGCATTGTTGGAATCGAACAACCGCCCCGATGCGATCTTTACCAGTAACAGCTTGTTGACCGCAGGTGCTTTTCAGGCGTTGCGCGCTAAAAAGGTTTTGATCCCGAATGAAGTGGCTATCGTTGGTTTTGACGAAACCACCTGGGGGGAACTGGTCGATCCGCCCATTACGGTCATCTCCCAGCCAACGGAAGAGATCGGGCGCACTGCCACCGAGTTGCTATTCCAACGAATACAAGAACCCACCCGGCTGCCGAAGACCGTTATTTTGAACGGGAACCTGCTTGTGAAAGAATCCAGCAGGCGCAGATGATCAAAAGGATCGCAAACAAAAAAACACTGTCATTGACAGTGTTTTTTTGTTTGTTTCTCGGTGGGAAGTTTGTATTATTCCACTTTGACCAGCACCGCACGGACCGCGACACGGTAGGTGTAGTCTTTGGTCTTCTCATTGTAGGTATCACAGGTGATCAGGGTCAGCCATGAATATTCTTCATGCTTGAGCACAGACATGGAGTTCGGCCCGACACGCAGATTCTGACGGATCTCGTAGATGTATCTCTGCCCGCCTAAATGAATGATGATCTGATCTCCATAACGCAGAGAGCTAAGTTTGGCGAACGGTCCTACCGTGCCATCGGCAAGGTAGGCATGCGCGGTGAGGGCTGAGTTGCCGGCGTGCGTTGGGAACGCAGAGCCTTCGAGCCAGCCGGCATTGCCGCTCAGCCAGGTGAGATTCCAGTTGTCCACATCGAAAGGCACGCCCAGAATGTTCAACTTGACACCAAGCCTTGGGATCTCGAGCATCAAATCGGTTTGGGTGTATGAAATATTAGCCGGCATTGCAGTCAGCGGGATGACAACACCCGGTTCAAACCCTGTGCGCGGCAGTCGCTGCGGAAGGTGAATGCGGATCGTGTCCTCAACTCCGTAATCGTCCAGCCCGCTTGAAGATGCAGGGTCGTACCAGCGCTCGGTGGATTTTGTATTGTAGATCGAGCGCCGATCAGGGGTGACGCTTGGAGGCGTGGGGTCGATCAACAGTGAGGTCCATTCCACATTGGCGCTGTTATCCACGGGAGAAGGTCCAACGAAGATCGCCTGGAATTCCAATTGTGCGCTTTGACCGAGTTGGAATTCATCCCAGACAAAGGTCAATGTGGTTGTGGCGGTATCGTAATCGAAGGATGGCGCCTGCAGCAGGGATCCTGAGGTGCGGGTGAACTTTTCAGTGCCGGGAATGAATGACAGCCCTGAAGGAAGGACGTCCTTCACGATCACATCGAAGGCGTCTGCGGTGCTTTGGGCTGTATGGGCAATATCCAGCGTAAAGACCACAGGCGCGCCGTAGAGGGCCATGTTGGGCTGGGCAGATTTGTCGATGCTCAATTCAGGTTCAACGACTTTGACGACCGGCGGCGACTTTGGCTCCAAGACGTTGTTGCCTCCCCAACTCCAGGTGACGCTGTTAGTGAGGGTGGTCCCGAGTCCGTATTGATTGGAGGCGATGTCCAGCACGATCATGGTGTATCGGATCGTGATGGTCTCGGTTGAACTTCCGCTGTTGGTGAGCGTGCCGAAATCGTAGGTGATCTTGTTGCCGGTCGATTCGATCAACGGGTTGCTTGTGCCAACACTGAGTCCATCGGCGCAGTTGGTGCAGACGCCTGTACCCAGATCGAAGGTCATGATCGAGCTGTAGAGCCCGGTATCGGCGGGGGATGACCCGTCGGTGTCTGGGTCAGAAACTGTGAGGGATGTCAGATCCACGAACGCTAGCCCGGTCTGAGGGAGATCCACCAACAAGGCATTGTTCATCGAGCCCGTTGGAACCGACATCACGACTTCGTAGGTCAATATCTCGCCGATCGCAACCTCGGGATTGGTGGTGTGCGCTGCTTCAGAACTGACCAGGGTCTTCGTGATGTTGTTGTTTGGTACCGAAGCCGTAGAGTCTGTGTCTTCGACGGTGCGTTTGGTCTTTGTCAGCGAGTCTTCGGCGGTGACAGTGTTGGTGATGGTGCTGGCTGGCGAGTCTTTGACGGTGGCGGTAATGCTGATGGAGGTGTTTGCATCTTTTGCAAGAGCAATGCCTGTCCATGTGAGTATATTGCCGGCTTGGGATGCAGGCGCAGGGATGGCGCTGACAAAGGTCAGGTCGTCTGGCAAGGTATCGGTGACTGTAATATCGGTCAGGTCGACCATGCCGTTGTTGGTGACAACGACCTGGTAGGTAATGGTGTTGCCAGCGCTGACGATGGACAAGCCGTCATCTTTGGTGACTTGCAGGGATGCGAGGTCATCCTGATCGGTCGCGGTGTTATCGGTCAGATTCAGTTCATTGACCGGATTGGTTACAGTGACCGTGTTGTCCAATCTGCCTGATGGCGTTGCGGCAATGTTGGCAGTGACTTGATATGTGAGGCTTTCGCCTTGAAGCAGGTCAACAAAATCCTGGAAGTTCGAGGAGTTGAGTGTGGCGCTGCTGCAGTTGCTGTTGACGGGGTTTGTCGCTGCGCAGGTCCACGACCACGTTGCCACTTGCGGCGGAATCGCATCATCCACTTGAGCGTTGAACACATCGCTCGGACCTTTGTTGGTGATGGTGATCGTGTAGTTGAGGGTGCTGCTTGGAATGTAAAGATTCACGCCGTCGGTCTTTGTGACGACGAGATCTGCCAACGATTTGGTGTACAAACCAAAGTCCACCCGCGGTTCGCTGGTCAGCCCAAGCGCGTGATCGAAAGTTGCTTCAGCGCCCGGCGAAAGGGCAAAGGTTGTGGACTGAACGTATCCACCCAACCCAAGCGATGAGTTGTACGTGCCGTCAGGTCCGGCGGTGACGCCGATCGCTGTGCCATTATCGTCGTGGTCCGTGGTTACACCATCCACGTCCATGCCGGGTTCGTAGGGGAATGGCGCTGTGATTCCAGCTGTGCTGGAGATGTAGTTGCGCAGGGTGCCGCCGGGATTAAACTCCGCGGCTGGAATACGGACAAAGTAATTGCCCTGTGGCAGTCCGCTGAAGGAGTATGTGCCGCCAACGGATGTCACTGTTTGGAGCGGGATGAGTCCGTCCTTTGCCCAGAGTTGAAGATCTACATTGGACAGACCGGTTTCGGTCGGGGTCAGACCGTCGTTGTTCGCATCGTTCCAGACCAGGTCGCCTAGTTGAATGGTGTAGAAGCCAAAGTCCACGGTCAGGTTGGATTGGGCGTCAGGCTGACCTTGCGGCGGGGTGAAGCCGCCTTCGAGGTCCGTTTCGCCAGGTGGTTCGTTGGCTCCGGTTTCGAGAGTGATCAGCCCTGAGACAACCGCCCCAGTGAAAGTTCCGGTGGTTTCGCGCGTTCCGTTATCGTCCACATCCGATGCGACCGTGTTTGGAATAGGTGCTTCGGTTTCGGCAATATCTCCGGCATCGGTGCGGGTGGTGGCTGATGACCAATATCCGTGCAAGGGTCCACCGACCTCAAATTCCGTCGAAGGGATGACAACCACGTAGTCACCTGACTCGAGTCCGTTGAAGAGATAATATCCCCGCACGCCGCCGGAAGTGGTGGTGGTGTCTGTAGCAACTGCAGATACGCCGGTGGGTGTACCTGAAAGATCAGCTGTCCATAACTCCACAGCCACACCATCCATTACGCCTTCTTCGTTCGTATCGATGGTGGAGTTGTTATTTGTGTCAAACCATAATCGATTGCCGATCGCGTACCGATAGGCAAAACCAAAGTCCATGGTTGGGTTGGTCGTTGTGCCGGTGAGATTATCAACTGTGTTATAGGTTTGCGCGCTGCCCGGGGTAAGGCTGAGAGGCGCGACCGTGGTTGAAGAGACCTCACCGCTTAAAATACCCACTCCGTTATCATCGTTCTGAGTGTTGTTGTCGGGCAGGCTGGTATTGGCGGTGTCGAGAGTGCTGACCATACCTTCCGGCGGGGTGACCTTGATGACATATTCGCCATCTGGTTGCCCTGTGAAGTTGTAGATCCCGCTGGTGTTGGTGGTTGTTGAGTCCAGAAGTGTAATGCCGTCTGCGGAATACAGGTTCACCGCTACCGTCGAAAGAATCGTGTCGGTAGCCAGGCTGTAGAATCCGTCCTTGTCCAAGTCTGCGAAGACCAGGTCCCCAACGCCGGTTCTGTAGAAACCAAAGTCCACCTTCATGTTGGCGAAGTTATCGGGCTGTCCCTGCTGTGACCCGGTCAGGGTTGAGTCTAAATCACCTTCGAGCGTGGGTTCTGTATCACCGGTGGGAGTTCCACCAAGGGTGACGGGCAGGGAAAGGACCGCGCCAGTGAAGGCTCCGCTCCCTTGGCGGGTGCCGTTATCATCCCGGTCAATATCGTCGTCTGCGGTGTTGGGGTTTCCATCCAGCCCATTGGAGTCGGGGTCTGGCGCGGCGATCTCTGTGATGAGTCCTGCCGTGGTGCGTGAAACCGCCGATGACCAATACCCGACCAACGCGTCGTTCGTTCCGTTGGCGATGAAATTATCGGCAGTAACCACGACAACATACGAACCCGGGGTCAGGTAATTGAAGAGATAGTATCCGCCGTTGGCGGTTGTGGTCGTGGCGATGGCAACCCCGGTTGGAAGAGAACCGCTTGCGCGATACAGTTCAAGCTGCACACCATTCACGGGTTGTTCATTTAAATCCATGAGGTTGTCGTTGTTCGTATCGAACCAGACGCGGTTTCCCAGACTGTAGATATAGACAAAACCAAAGTCAATGGTCAGGTCGCTATAGGCGTCTGTCTCTCCGTAACGCCCGATTGAGCCGGCTCCATCACCGGCGGTTGGATTGTATCCAAGAGTGGTCAAAACATTTCCGCTGACCGTTTCACCGGTCGGTTGACCTGTGAGCGTGCTGCCGGTCATGTTGATGCGAGTGGAGAGGATGCCATGCGGTGAAAGGATTACATCGCCCGGCAGGGATCGATCTACGCCGTTATCGCGGCTATCCAGATTATTGGCGGCGTTATCCACATTGCCGGTACTGCTGATAAATCCGAACAACGTTCCGGCAGCGGCAAAGTTGGACCTATCCACGCCGACGAGATAACTTCCAGGTGGGAGATTGTCAAAGAGATAGTATCCATTGGCGTCGGTGGTGTCGAACGCCAGCCAGTCATCGGTGCGGTCGCCGATGATGTTGATATCGTCCGGGATGCCATCGAGCGTATTTTCCTGATACAGGCTGACCCGGGTTCCGGCAGGGACGAACGGCTCGCTTCCATCTCGAATGCCATTATTGTTGATCCCGCCCACGCCTGTGCCATTGTCGAACCACAGATAGTTCCCAATGCTGCGAGCCCGGCGGACAAACCCAAAGTCCATGGTCAGGTTGCTGTCTGCATCTGCCTGCCCGAATCGTCCGCGCCCATCGGGACCGTAAAGCCCTACATTCGTGGAAACATCGGTTTCGTTTGTGGGTGTTATCGGCTCACTGTTGTACGCCATGCTGATTCGAGAGCTAGTGATGCCGGCGGTGGCGGGGTTGGTTACGTCGATGCCGTTATCATCTTTATCTTCGGTGTCATCGGCGGGAGCGGTGGTTTGGTTCCCATCGTAACTGCTGATGTAGTTGGCAAGCGGGTTGCCCGGGACGGTATCGCCAGCGACATTTCCAAAATTATCATCCGGGATGTGAATGTAGTAATCGGTGCCGGGTTGTATATATTCGAACAGGTAATAACCCAGAGTATCTGTTGTAACAAAGCGTACGAAGGTGTCACTCGCGATCTGTAAACCGTTCGTTCCGTTCGTATCTCGCCAGAGTTCCACACGTACGCCGTTCACGCCCGGTTCTGTGCCGTCTTGCAAGCCGTTGTTGAAGCCGGCGCGGAAAGGTGTGGTCCCGGCGCCGCTATCGAACCAGACTCGATTGCCAAGACTCATGGGCGGAATGAAGCCAAAGTCCACGGTCAGGTTGCTGGCTTCGTCGGTCTCGGAATATCTTCCGCGTGAAAGGGGACCATCCCATTCGGTGGGGTTGACCCCAAGATTGGGAGTTGCGGCATTGTTGTCGGGGTCGGCTTCGTTGCTTAGGTGGGTCTCACTGGTCTGCTCGTTTTCTGTGCGGCTCAGAACGATCACTCCGCTAAAGATACCGCTGGTTTCCGGCGAATTGCTGTCGATGCCGTTATCGTCACTGTCTGTTGCGGGGAGGTTCGTGTTTGTTGGCACGCCGACATTTTCGTTGCCTGTGGTTTGGCTGCTGAACCAGCCGTCGAGCGGTTGGCCCGGGCCAAATTCACTGGCTGGGATCTCAACATAGTACGAGCCTGGGTCGAGGTTGTCGAAGAGGTAAAAACCGTTCGCATCGGTGATATCCGTGCGGATCATTTCCGCGGCTTCAGGTGTG
The DNA here is from genome assembly GCA_017985935.1 of Anaerolineales bacterium. Classification (GTDB taxonomy): domain Bacteria; phylum Chloroflexota; class Anaerolineae; order Anaerolineales; family Villigracilaceae; genus Villigracilis. Next base: position 37,255 of record JAGNWT010000017.1, read on the forward strand.
CTGTTGCCGTTGCCATCTCGGTACAAGCGGACATCAACACCCACTACAGGGGGCTCGCCCGCCTGCCTGATGCCGTCGTTGGTCACGCCGCCTCCGCCGGTGCCGTTATCGAACCAGACGTGGTTGCCGATGCTGAAAGGCAGGTCGGTTCCACCAAAGAAACCAAAGTCGATGGTGAGATCGCTGTCATTGTCGGTTTCTCCGTTTACGCCGCGCCGTGTTCCCGCGGGACCATCGCGGTCGTTTGACGAAAGGTCGGTCTCTGCCAATGGCTCAGAATTAGGCGTCAGCACGAAGGATGCGCTGAAGACTTCCTGCCCGGGTGTGATGGGATCGATCCCGTCATCTTCGCTATCGACCGTATTGGTGGGCGGGTTGGTGTAAGTGGTTGAAGCAGGGATGCCTGTGCTGCTGCGCTTTTTATCCAGCGCTGCGTTCGTTAAGAAGTTACTGGCAGGGATGCCGATGATATAGCGGTTGTTGCTGGCTGTTACCGAGTCGTGGAGGATATTGCTGAACAGGTAGTAGCCGCCGACATCTGTGGTGGTGGTTGCGATCGCGGGTCCATCGGGACTTCCATTGTTATCTGCGTCTCGATATAAGTTGACGACCACTCCGAGAATGCCGGGGTTGGTGTCATCAGGGGCATTGATCGTGCCGCTGTTGTCTGAGTCTCTCCAGACCCGGTTGCCGACGCTCATGATCTCGGGAATGGTGATGCCGACCTTGCGCGGTTCAGAGGCGAGCAGGTCCCGAATGCCGGTGCCTGAGTCGTAGGAGCCGACATGAGCAAAGGAGTTCCATGCGATCTCTCTTGACTGCGCGTCGTCATTATTGAAGGTGCCGACCAGTGGTGTATCTGAGGGAATGTACATCGGCACGCCAAAGCGCACTTCATTTGCGGCGGCAGGCTGGATCACTGAGCCTGCGTTCAGGCGGATGCGATATGAGCGGGCGGTGGTCCAATCGCTGGTCCAGGTGTTGTTGCAGCCGGCGGGTAAAAGAGCGCCGACCGCTTCGTTGAAGACTTCGGGGCGGCATGGATTGGTTGTTGTGTTGTATTGGATGGTGAAGTTTGCGCCGGTTAACCCGGTTCCGCTGAGGAAGGTCACAGGTCCGCGCAGGTAAGGTCGGAACTCTGATAACCGCGAGGTGCTGGCAAGGGTTCCACCTGATCCTTTGTCTCCATAATAAGGCAGAATATCGTAGAGCACATAATTGAGCATGTCTACATTGCCGTCGTTGAAGATCCGCAGGTTGTACTCAAAGTCATCCAACAGCGGATTGATGGCAGGCGGCGGGGGAACGAATTGATTGTTGATGAACGCGTTTTCAGGGTAAGCCTGAGCGATACATGGGAATCGGGTAAACGGATTGCTTCCGCCTCCCGGGAGACCGGTCGTTCCACCATTCGGGCAGGTTGCATCAGGGAGGAAAGTGGTGGCATCCACGACGATCGCGTTCTGTAGATCGGTACTGCGGATCCATTTTTCTCCGCGCAAGGCTGCGGAACGCTCGACCACATACGTGTCACTTCTCTGGCAGGCCGGGTCCGTGAGGTCTCCATCTCCATCGATATCCCCGTTATCAGAGTCTTGCACTTGTGTGCCGACCTCGCATCGGACATTTGTGGAGTTGGTCACTACATAAACATTATTCGTGCGCGTGCCAGTGGATTGACCAACAGGGATGCGGGCGTAGAACTCCACGGTCAGGGTGTGACTGCCAAGTGTCAATGGAGTGATGGAGAGTCCCGTAAAATCCCACCGCAGGGTGTTTGCTGCGCCGGGGTTGGGTCCGCTTTGAGTAAAGGTCGGTTGTGTGCCCATTGTCACATTGTCAAGTTTGGCGGTGCCGTTTCGCACGAAGATCAGATCATTGGGCAGGGTATCTTGAATGATCGGGTCGATCAACGGAGCGGAAGAACGTTCGGTGAGTTCCATCGTGATGACATAGCGCAGGGTGTCTCCCGGCAAAATGCTGGTATCGGATGTGAAGGTGGCGATGGTGGGGTCATCGAGATTGTCGTAACTATTGCCGGCGGTCTCGGTCTTTGATATGCGGAGGCTCGCGTAGTCACCTTGTACGGTCATGGTTTCATTGAAGCATGGGTCGGTGACAGCGCCGGTGTTATCCACGCGTGTGACTTGCAGACAGTTGGTGTATGTGCTGCCGATCACGGCTGCCGGCATATTCGCGTTAGAGGGTGCATCTGCAGTGGTTGGGGTTGCGCGCGGAGTGACCCGGATCTGCGGGGCGGTGGTAAAGGCCCAAGTGTATGGTAAGCCGGGTCTGGTGGTCAGCGCATCAAAGGGCAGGGTTTCATCGGAATCATATTCAAACCGCCAGCGAACATTAGTTATATTTGCTGCAGGCGCTGTGATGGTGGAGTTGGTGTTGTAACTGATGGGCTGGGAAGGGAAAGCCGTGTAACTATTACCGTTATTGGTGGAGTACTCAATATACGCGCGGACATAATCGAAGGCTGATGACCATTGACCGCTTGTCACTTCGGTTACTTGTAATTGAGCCGGCAGGTTGTCGATTAAAGTGACATCGTTGGCCGGGAAGTTGGTTCCATTGGTATTCAAATTGAGATTGAAACGCGCTGTGCCCGTAAACCCTACGGGATCTCCCGCATCGGTCTTGGTGTACGTGGGCACAGCTTTAATGATATCAATGATGTGCGTGATGGTGGCTGGTGTGGAGTTAAAACAGTTTACGCAAATGGTGTTGGTAGAATCAAGATAGCTGGCTTGTACGCTTGCGGTATTCGTGATCGTATCTTGCTCGTTAAACACTGCGTCGGGATAACGCATCGTCACATAGCGGTTTACACAATTCGGGGGATAGACCGGACCAACAAAGGCCGGCCAGGTCACGACTCCGTTCGTTTCTGTGCCGCCGTTCGAGGCAGAGATAAAGACCGAGCCTGCAGGCAGGGTATCGCTAAATATGATGCTCTCCAACGCCGCATTTCCACTTCCGGTGGGCGGGGTCGTTGGGCATAATCGCAGAAGATATGTAACGTCTGTATCAAGAGTCGGATTGATGGAAGGGCTGTAAAGCGATTTGGTCACAGCCCAACTGGGCTGCACGCCACCGATGCTGATCGGCGGCGCGGAAGCGGGGGTTGCCACCTGCCAGGAGACTGCTCCCGGTGGGTCGATGCGACCGGTGACTGTATTTGTGATCGATTGAGGTAGGGGGCGAAGGTTGTAATCCACCTGAACGGCTATCGTAGCATCGAACTGCGAGCCATCCGGCAGATTCAAATCATCTCTCGTGATCGTGACCGTGCGGGTACCGCCATTATAGCTAATGGTAAAACCACCTGGCACAGATGAGCTTGGGGGAGGCAGGTAGGTCATTCCGGCGGGTATAACGTCGGTGATCTCCATGATTCCGCAAGAGGTCGTGAGACTGCTGCATTCGAAACGAATACGATAGCGGATCACATCCCCGACCTGGGCAGAGGTGACATTGTTTTCGGTCGATTTATTGAGGATGAGCTGGGGAATCCCCGTTTGGGCTTGGGCTATCGGCGCAGGAGATTGTGTAAATAAGATCCCCAGAATCATTACCACTGCCAACAGCCTAACCACGGCTTGTCGGAGGTTAGCCTTGGTACTACCTTTCGAAAAATCCATGATCCCTGCTCCTATGAACTAGTCAATAGCCAAACCTGAAGATCCACCGGTGATTTCTGTTTTGAAGAGACTATTTCTAAAGCAGGTGCCTAATATTAAAGCGGGGCAGATGAATCAACCTAAAAAGAGTACTTTTCTTGATTTTATTATTCTTGGGAGGTAATGTCAATTTTGGGCATGTCACATCTATGTAATGCAAAATTGATGATTTATTTTCTTGAAACCGGTCGATTTTGACCTGTCTCGCCGATCAAAACTCCGCTCTCAGATTACCCATTCCTGTGAGTGGCTTGCTCCTTCGTTATTGGTCATCATCTATAAAAAACAAACTGTCCAGACAAAAGACAGTTTGTTTATGCAAGATTTTTCCATGCCGATCTTACCGGATCAGTTTTTCGATCTTGACCCGATGATGCTCGGCTTCCTCTTTATTCTTAAAGTTGCCTATTTCTATTTTTTGTCCGCTTGCAAAAAAGAACTGCAGGCTGTAAGTTGAAGGTCCATCCGTCCAATCATGTTTGGTGATCTCGAATTTGACCAGTTCACTAAACCGAAAGTTTTTCTTGTGAATTGGCATGATCATAGATTCATACGAATAGTGAATTGTTCGGGTTTTGACCGAGAAATTCAATATTTGATTGAGCCCAAAAAGCCCGGCCGCTAAAAATGATCCGCCCAGCAAGATGGCGCCGATGGAAATGAGGATTGGCAAAGCTAAATAGATGCCCACCCCATTCCATTGGGGACGAACAAGAAAAGAATAAGGTGCAAAAAAGACCCCGATCAAACCGAGGATTGAAAGAAATATCCTTATTCCATTTGGCACTTTTTCTGTAAAAGTGAGTTCGTTTTCTTTCTCTTGTATCTGGGTCATGTTCTATTTCCCTGATATGGCAGATGCAAAATTCAAACCAGCGGTCTAAACTGTTTTATTTTCCATTCTTGCATTGATCATAAAACGCCATAAATTCCTGCTTGCGTTCGGAAATACCTAAAAACGAGATCAACTCGTCCACAGAATTGAGCAGATCAAGTTTGACCGGAACCTTGCTAGGCAGCAATTTTAGGCTGTCTGAAATCAAATGAATTGCTTTGCTGGATGTAAGTGCGATAACCTGCTCAGGTTCGAGTTTCTTTCGGGACAAATTATTGGTAAATTCAATGGCGAACCGCATGTCTTGCAATTCAAAATCGGTCTCCGCAGAAAGTAGATCGACAATTGTCACCATACCCCATTTTCGAAGTTTATCTTGAGAGGCGATCTCTGCTGCTTTGAAATAATCCGAGCCTGTTACCAGCCCATCTCCAATAAAAAGAATGAGGTTGAATTCAGGGTTGATGTAGCAGCGAATGGGCATGGATTTGTGCCTTTGAGTAAAAGATATTTGCTGTATGGACCAAGGGGTCTCAGCCTGAAGCAATGACCGGAGACAATACTAAAGTATTTATAGCATTGCTTCAGGTCTATCGCGTTCGATCATGGCTAAATATTGATCTCGTGTTCCGCCTGCGAGAGGTTTAACCATAATACGAAGGATATTTGTCTGACGACCTATTATAAAGCCATCGCGTGTCCGGATTTGAATGTAACCAAGCCGCTTCCAAAAATTTTCGGCTCGCAAATTCCCTTTTACAACCCCAATGCGCAACCAGTTGGCTCCGTTCGAGATCGCCCAGGATTCCAGACTGTGGTAAAGAATTTGAGATTGTCCGGTCCCATACAGAGATGTGGCGACCATAAATAGCCCAATATGCCAGACGCCTGCAACAAGAAAATCAGAAATAATATTTGCAATTGCCACGATCGAACCTGTTTCATCTAAATATCCGATGATCCATTTTTGGGAAAAAGTTAGCCAATCGGGTAATTGACCGGAGATTTCTTCACGAGCTTCATGTGGATGGGCTGGTTCTCCCTGTACAGCAAGGAAATACTCGGGGTTTTCCTCAAAAAAACTCTGCAGCAAACACTCGTGCTCAGATGTGATTTCAAGGGTATTGAGATTTGAAATTGGAGATTGCGGCAGATGAATCATGAACTTACTTTGCAGTTTGCACGGTTGAGAAATATGGATTGGGTGGGGGCTGGTTCAGATCAAGTCGCTTGTGATACTTCATCGAGCCTTTAATACCTGATTCTTTAGGTAATACCGATACTGGGCGCTTTTGAAGGTACTATGACCAAGCTGATTGTATTTCCTTTATCACGCTTCTCCAGGGCAGCAGATTATCTTGAAGCGATTTGTACCAGAGATAATATTTGCGCTCGATTTCGGTCATCGGTGCGTATTTTTCATAAAGCGCCTGCCGGCCTACTTCCCATTTCACTTCTTTGTTCTCATCGTCAATTGCCTGCAGCCTGCTCTTCACTTCCCGAAAAAAATCCTTGGTAATTTGACCATCCGGGTATGGCGGCATGGGGTTTTCAACCAGATTTAATTTGTTGACCGACTTGTAAACCCTTTCTTTGGGGAGTATTCCCTTTTGGTCGAAAAACTTTTCGGCCAAGGAATAGCCTTGTTTATCCAATGCGATCCAAAACAGGCTCGCGGATATTGAATCGTCAGTGAGATTATTTTTTATTCTCTTAGCAGAATATTTGGCATGGCTTATATCGGGTCGGTTAACAAAGTGACCCCTCATTGAAAATAGATCCAAACAGGAATAGATCTCATCCCGGAGTCCCTTGTTCGGGCTAATTAGATCGAGCGACATCCAGCCGACATACAAGAATGCAGAAGCGCCTACAACCAGGACATCAGAGTCTTTCTGTCCGCTGATCACTGCGACTGTAAAGGAGAAAGGTCCGCTCATTGTTTCTTCTCAAGAAGGATATGTGATTCGCGAGGTGTTCCGTGCGCTAGCGGAGAACACGCTCGTAATTAACGACAATGACTCCGTTTGAGCTGACGATGTTTTCCGTCACTTTGAACGCCGCTGGGATCGTTCCTTCTGCGAACAACCGTTTTCCATTTCCCAACGTTATTGGATAGATCATCAGCCAGAAGGTATCAACCAGATCGTGTTTGATGAGTGTTTGAATGAGATTGCCGCTTCCCCAAACGTGCAGATCCGGTCCTTCCTGTTGTTTTATTTTGGAGATTTTCTCAGCGATATCTCCGTTCAAGATCACAGACGGCTGCCATTCAGCTGAAGCCAGGCTGTTCGATGCGACGTACTTTGTTGCCTTGTTGACGTTCGGCCAGCCGTCCCCATTGAGTGGCCAGTATGGCGCCCAAATGTCATAGGTTTTTCGGCCTATCAACAGGTCGAACGATTGGTTCATCTGCTTTCTCAGCGCCGTTCCAAGGATCGCATCAGAATAAGGCGAGATCCACCCGCCTTGTGTGAAGCCGCCGCTGGTATCTTCTTCCGGACCGCCCGGGGCCTGGATAACCCCATCAAGGGAGATATGTTCAAGCACAATAATTTTTCTCATGACCTAATTTCTCCAATATTTGAATTACCATCTGGTTGAAATTTTCAAAGTAGATAAACAACTTTGAAAATTTTGTGTTATCTCAGCGCTCACGATAAAACCAGTCAACGTTAATTATGGTTTCGCCTTTGTCGGCGTGCTGAGATTTCTACCCGAATTTTTGCTTTAAGAATTCGGCGGAATTTTTTGTTCCATTCCAAGATAGGAAAAGTTTTTGAATATCTTTTGCTTTTTGACTTGCTAAAGGATCGTTCAGCAGCTGTTCGATGGCGTCAAGTAAAGTTTTGCGTGATAACCTGCGTTTTCGAATACGAATAGCGCTTCCCTGCCGGACAATCGCATCTATGTTGCTTTCTTGCTCAGGCTGTAAACCGATGCCTACAAATGGTGTGCCGGCGGCGCAAGCAGTTTGCACCGTGCCTTGCCCTCCATGAATTACCGCGATATCTGCAAGCGGGTTGACTTTGGGTGCGGGAAGCCAATCGTAAACCAAAACATTTTTAGGGACAGAAATATTTTGGTTTTGAATGTGAGCTTTGATCGGTGCGATTACGGTATAAGGTGTGTTTTCAAAACTTTCCACCACGGTCTTAAGAATATCTCGATTGGCAGAACTACCCATTGCGCAATAGATGACCGGCTGTTCGTGCGATAAATTCATCAGTTCAGAAGGAACGTCACCTTCGAGGTGGGCGAAAATTGGTCCAACATACTGCCAATTCGGCGGCAGGTCCATGACGCCTGCCAACTCTGGCATATCGGTCACTAAATTGAAGTCGCCTTCGTAAATATCGATCAATCTCTTGATGGGAGGCACCCCATAGTGTTTGGCAACCCGCTGGAAAGGCTTTATCCAAAGCTTTGTATTTTTTAGCCACTCGTTTGTGATGCGGTCAAAAAACTTTTGTGGGAATATCCGCAAGAACGGGTAGTCAAATTCATCGGGAAAGGTGGATAGACGGGCGTCCAGAAATGGGCGGGTGAGTGGGAAGGGTAAAACATAAACCAATGGGATTTGAGCTGCTCTGGCAGAGATCGTAACGCTTAAAGTGAAGCCAATAACAATAGCAACGGGGTTCAATTCGCGATACAGGGCAATTTCGCTTTCTACCCGTTCGCGCAATTCCGACTCGGTAAATGGATCGTCGAAACTTTCCATGCGGTCTACTTTCCAAAGATGTTCGATTTTTTCTTTGGTGAGCCACGGGGTCATGCGGCGAAATTCAAAACCTGCTTGTTCGATGAGGTGAGAAAAGGCGTCGCTGTACCCAAAGAAAACGCAGTGAAATTTATCCCGCGACTCTTTTGCAATTTCGAGCATGCGCGTTGTCTCGGCGATGTTTAACGTTTCAGGTGCAAATACCAAAGTTTTCAAGATGTATTCTCCTTTCTGCGACAGAAATTTTATTTTGTTACTGGGTGCCGGAGCGGAGACAGAAAAACCGTTCAGCTGGGAAAATGCCAAAACGTGGAAAAATATCTGACTTTAAATAAATATGTGATCGCCGCGAAGCGGCAGTCCTAAATCCCCATTTACCGTTCCCCGCTTTCTCCTAAAAACATCCGCACTTCCGGTAAAACTACTTCACTATGTTGTTCTGGGAACCAGTGATTGAACTTGGGGTAAAGCACCAAACGGCAATCAGTCCGAGACTGAATCAGCTGCTCAAAGGCTGCAGTCGATGCGATGCGATCAAGGGGTGTCCGCATGTAGAGGACCGGGAAGGAGAAATCCAGATACTCGCGTTGGTAAAAGAGTCCGAGAAGGGCTTGTGGGAGAATCGTGAGCAGCAGGCTGGGGCGATCCCAATAATGGTAGGTATCCTTCCAGAGTTCGGCGGCGGTCTCCGAACGATAACCAGCGGCGTTTATGATCGACTGCGCGACCGCTTTCCGCAAAAAGGGGAGATAAAAGGGAGAGCCGAACCACAAGCCATAGAGCCAGGTAAAAGCGTTCAGACCGTGTTCGAGAACATCGTATCGAAAGGATGACCCGACCGATAGGGCGACCATCTTTTCGATCGGAGGATTTTTTTGCCCGCGTGCCCAGCGCCAGGTGTGAGTTGCGCCCCAATCGTGCGAGATAAAAATCAACTTGCCGGTTGGGCTTTGTCGGGCGAGGTCATCCATCGTTCGGTCAAATTCGCGAGACATGACTCCCCTGGCAAGTTCCACCAGCGGCGGGAAGTTGGGATTATCATGCCGGTTTGGAAATGCGTAGCAATATATACTGCGTTTTGCCAGCCAAGGCTGACCACGTTCGGCTTCAGCGTAATAGTCTGCGAACATGGCAGGCGAATCGGGGAAGCCATGCACAAAAACGACCGGGCTTTTATCGGTCCCGTTCGCTTGATGAACACAGGTCAATTTTGCGTACATGGGAGCACCTCAAGAAAAACAATAATTTCACTTACTTTATTTGTAGGACGGCCGTTCAAGATCTTTGGCCCGTCCCTCGATTGTTCATGAACAGGATCAGTAGAATGATGCTCACGAGCATCAAGCCCAGACCGCCAACAAATAACCAACTGCCTCCATATGCCCAATCGTAATCCTGCGAAGATAGAATTGATGCGATTAGAATGAGCAGGATTGAGAATCCTTGTGATTGGAGAATGAGGATTGCAGCATCCCATCGCTTATCGAGGGCTATTCCAAGCCCAACAAGCCCGGGAAGAGCGAACATTGCACCCATAACCCGCGCGGTCAACGGTGTTAATGTCCAAGGCCATAAACTTATTAACATGCCAGGCTGCAAAAACAGAAATAAACTAATGACCAGGGTAATTGAACCAAATGCTCCCATGATCAGTCGCCACGTATATGGGATTATGGTATCTTGTTCGACAGAATTTCCTGCATCTTGTTTTCGATTGCGAAGCCACACAAAAGAGACAATGAAGGGGGTGGTGAAGTACAAACCGGCCCATGCAAAGAAAGAAACATGACTGTGGTTAAATTTATCCCAATGCAAGATGGTGGCTATTCCCAACAGTGATGCGAAGGCTATGACCGGTAAGAATCCCACCTTAACTTTGTGCCATTGCCTGCTGCGCAAAACCCCCGTAAAGAAATATATACCGCCCGCGTAGGCGGAGCCTAACATCATGGCGGACATTGATGGCTGGATTTTCCAAGCGAATAGCATCCCTGTTTGATCAGGGAATATGAATAAAATAATAAATGCAACTACGAGAAAAGGGATAACCAATCCTGCAACCCAGCGTGTTTCCGATAAAATTCGATTGTCTCGTTGATTCATCTTTATAATTTCCTTCTTGTTAATGTTATGTGTTAAGTTGCCCAACGGACATTTGTTCGGTGCTGCGGTTTTGCAGGTACGTGAAATTTATGGAGCTTGAAGTAATTTGTACATGAAAACGGTGGTATGCAATGCGCCGTCTGTGCTGCGTGCGTATTCTGGAATTATACCTGCACGAATATAGCCGGTCTTTAGATAGAGTCGTTCAGAAGGATCTCCTTCTCTGGTATCAAGCACCAATGTCGTTCGCCCGGCTTTTTGAGCTTCTTGTTCTATAGCTTGTAGAAGTGCTTGTCCGATCCCCTGATTGCGCCAGGATGAATGGACCATTAATTTGATCACTTCTGCGCGATGACTTCCATTGGGGCGACTTGCTAGATCTAGTTGAATCGAACCAACTATTCTTTCTTCTGCTTTTGCGGCAAGCATTATTCGATAAGAGGTTTGTAATGCGCTTGTCACTTCGCGCCAATAATTAACGGCATCTTCATGACTGATCGGAAGAAGAAAACCGATAGATGCCCCGTTCAAAACCGAATCTTGTAACAAATTCACCAATTCATCAAGATGTAGATTTATATCCCCAGAAGGTAATCGTTGAATGTTCATGAATTTAATCCTATGGGAACTTTTATTGTAAAAGTTCGCAGGTAAAACGATTAGGCAAGACGCAGATCACTCAATTTTTGTTAATAGTCAGTGCAGGTACGGATTTGTGTGCCACAAAGTGATGGGGCTACAATAACCAAGATCGTGATCATAAGTAATTGCAGGACTGAAATCGCTATGACGCTTCGTTTTAGCCATTTATTTAGTACCGGGTTTGTATCTGCGCCTGATTCAGTTCGGCTGAGTAAACGAAGAGAGACGATCAATGTGGTTCCTGCCGCAAATGGAGTTAACCCGCACGCAATAAATCCTGCAGGGAGAAAGCCGTCCAACTCAAAAATCATTATGGCGAAAGCTGCTAGATTTGAGATTATCGCTAACAAAGCAACAATAGGTACGCGTCGCTGCCAATTTTCGGCTGCTGTCATTTTGAAAACAAAAAAAGTGGGTAGTGGTCCAGATAGAAGCGGAGGCAGGAATACTTTGGTTAGAAAAAATAACATTTGCATGGAAGTGACCTCATTAATTATTTTTTGATTATTAATAAAACAAGAATCATGCCCGGAGGTTATTCCGGGCAATCGCGTTAATGGATGCGTATTGGATACTTCACTTACATATAAGCTGTCGCTCGTTACTTTTTTAACTCGCTGAAAACATTATTTTCCATGACCCGGTCGCCATGGTTTGTGTTCGTGCGTGAGCCATACCAGCTCTGGGTTGAGTGTGAGCACCCGCAGCTGACCTTCGGTGTGCGGCTCATCGAGCTCACCGAACCAAACAGCAACATCACCGCCGATGATGATCGGACGTTCGTCGGTCTCTATAACGACCATCTGCATCCCACGTGTGTGCCCCGGCGCCGGAACGAGCCGAAGCCCGGAAAGCAGTTCAAACTCGCCGTCGACCGGAAGGTACTGCACGCCAGGTGCATCGACCCATTCACGAATTGTGTAGTCGTCCATGTTGCGCGCATCATCGAGCTCCTGACGTTGAACGTAGATCGGCTTACCAGCGAAAAGGTGGTTGCCACCACAGTGGTCGAAGTGCAAGTGCGTGTTGACGACGATATCAATAGTAGCGAGGTCTAAGTCCTGTTTGTTTAGAGGATGGAGGCGGGGATCAAGATCGGCTGCGGCCGGGTGTAACTCTGTCATGCCGGTGTCTACCAACACCCGCGCATCAGGATGGTCGATGATGTGTACGTAGACCGGCATCCGCTCGCCCTCGGCGAGCAGGTCGGCAACACGGATTGGCGTAACAGTGATTTTCTTTTTCATGGCATGACTCCTAAAAATGAAATGTGTAACAATATGTGTAGTCCGCCCGCGTGCTATTAGCAGAGGTGTGCACTCATGGCTGATGACTGATTTCTGGCTGCGCGGTGAAAAATTCCAGCGTTCTTTCCTGCATATTATGTTAGGCGGCGTTTTTCGCTAAAAACCTTTCAATGTCTTGAACAAATTTCAAAGTTCTTTGCTCAATTTGTTTTGTCAAACTTTCTAAATCACTAAAATCCGGATTGTCTACCAAAGTATGTTCTACAATGGAATCAACACCTTTTGCCGGCTCTACAATTTTGTACTTATTCCATTTATTCTTACTGATAATTTTCCAGTATTTTTCAAGGACCTGCTTATTTCTTCCAGATAACCAGATCTCAAACCTAAACTTGTCGTAAAGAAAAACTATGGCAATCTTCAGGTCTCTATCCTTCAACGACTTGGGGAAGATTGAAAAATAGGTCATATCCATATATCCAGTATATAGACTGCCTGGCGTGGGATTATCTGGATATTTGTTTGCGAAGTGATTCTTCAAACTCATCATATATCCCATTAATCCCAGATAGGCTTTTTGAATTACACCTTTTTTCAATTGGCTTTTAAATTCGATCATATTTTCTTGCAATGATTTCATATTGATCTCCAATACTTCTCTCCCAGTGCGGGAAGGGAAAAGAAGCTTCATTCGGTTTTAGAGATTTCACGAAGATATAAATACAACGGCAATCCGAGAGAGACTCCAACAGTTATTGTGCCAATTATGATCAGCCACCAATATTGAACTTTTCTTTTATGGGAGTCGGTATATATCATCACAAAGAGAGCGGCCGCCGAAAGAAGCACATCCAGCCAGCCAAAAGAGGCAACCGCGGAAGATGATATTTGATTTACAAGCAAGGGTAAATTTAATCCATTCGTAATCAACCAAGGTGAAAATGATGCGTAAGGAATAATTGTTCCTAGAAAACAAAGAAGAAGATATACATTTTTAATTTTCATTGACTAGTCTCTTGAGAAAAATTTGGGTTTTTCAACGGACGGTCTTTGTGAAACGAATGCACCTGATGCCTTGGTGGATTTCTTAGACTGAGCCATAAACTTACTTGTTTGACTTTCGGAATGTGATTTGACGCAAGATGCTTGCTCCCATCGGAACTAACTTGGATAATGTTTTGGAGCTTGAAGTGATACTGAGAGTCTCCCAAGGATTTTCTGTGTGGAAGGGTTGTCCTTCGAGCCTCAAGTCTTTTGTGTCTGGGAGATCAGCCAAGCTTGAAGAATCATCCAGAGAATAATAGAGATCTCGCAAACCTTCTACTGAATAGCTTCTGCCTTCCTTGGCTTGACCGTTTAACGGACGCGCAAAGACCAAAGGACCATAACTTATGAAGTATTCGTCCTTGTGGAATTCATCGGTTTTGACCTTGGCTTGAAAATGAAGGACAAGCTTGTCTCCAGTTTTCCATGTTTTATAAATCTTTATCACGCCGTTCTCTACTTGCCATTCGCTATCGGTTTGCACATCAAGCCCAATTGCCCAGGCAGGTTTGCGAAAAGCAAGCTCGAATTCAACTGGCTGTGAGACTTCAATTGAGAAGGTTATGGATAGGTCAAAAGGATAATTGGTTTGCTCGATGATACGGACATTCACGCCGTTGACTTCGGTGTTCAATTCACTGGCTCCGTACAGCGCACAGAACAAGCCTTTGGGTGTGCGCATCCACATGGACTTGACGTAATAGGGGTAGATCCGCCCGGCGTTGGGGACACAACACACGGCTACGTCTTGATGCGCGGGAGAATATTTATACCGTGTCTGCGGGTTGCGCGGATCGATCAGGTCATCCGGATGAAGCGGACCGGTCATTGAATAGGAGTTGTCGGTTTTCAAATAGGCAATGGCGCTTTCCTGTGGGTGGCGCGCTCCCTGCCCGGCGTTGAATAACAGCCATTCGATGCGGTCTCCCCATTGCGAGTTGCCAGTCTTTTGAAGCAGGTGGGAGTATGCATCAAGCAACTCGTGGATGGAACAATACTCGTATCCGATTTCTGATGCGTCTGCCAGCCTGCCATTGATATTTTCATCGCCGATGGGTGCTCCGCTGGGAGTCAGGCAGAGCTCCAGCTTTTCAAGATAAGCTGACAATGCTTCTTCCAGTAAGGGATTCCCAGATGCGTATACGGCTGTTACAAGGGAGCGCAGATGCTCATAGGTATGAACACCGTGTGCGTGGAAGCGGTAATCTGGGTCGGTCAAGTGGATGTATCGCACATCATCCGCACTGAGAGTTGCTTCACTATATTCGGCGTAAAGCCAAAGGGCGTAATCGAGATACTTTTCTTGTTGAGTGAGTTGATAGAGCCTGTCCAGCACATCCGTAAAGACCAACCCGTGACAAACCCCGGCGTAATCATTCGTGACGGTAAAGGGGTGAGACTGATTGATTGGATATGCCCGCATGGTGACATCGACTGCGCGAACGATGGCATTGAGTACAGGCGTTTCACCCGTCGCTTCGTAATACCCAAGCAGAACGCGGAATAAAGATGCCTGCGCCCATAGCTCTCCGTTTTCGCTGTTGAAGTTGAAGCGCAAGTCAGGAGCATAGATGCCGAGATAGCCATCTGCATCTTGGGTGGCAAGGATACGCTTGATGTATTCACAGACCTTTTCAAGATACGCAGAATTTTCAAGGAGCAACGCGTTGCGCACAAAACCATCTCGCCAGTTGGATTGCGTTTCACTGTTCCACCAAAGAAATTGAACTTCCCATTCAGTTTCTTTGGAAACGACCCCGAGGTTTTTGGTCTTCGCAGTTTTGGTGAGGCGGTCTTTGCCGTAGATATCGTCTTTTTGGATCAAGTCAGGGACGAGTTCATCGAGATGCCCAACGAAGCCGTGAACTAGATCGCGATGCATTTGGGCTT